>JAKMEY010000071.1 GCA_022425725.1 Ilumatobacteraceae bacterium | reverse complement strand
GACGGGCTCGCACAGCTCGTCACCTCGCACGCACAAAAAGCATCACAGACCGGCACGTCATCACGACTGTCGATCACCCTTCGACCCGATGACCTTGGAACAGTCCAACTCGAAATTCGTGCCGGAGCGAACGGCCTCGAAATCGCCACCGCAACCACCCACGAATCGGGCAGGGCCGCCATTGAATCTGTCATTCCTGAAATTCGTGCAATGGCTCAACAATCAGGTCTTCGCATCAGCGAAATCCAAGTCGGAACCAGTTCGTCATCTGACAACCTCACCGACCTACAGCAGCAAGGCGAGCGGCGCGACAACCATCAGCAACCTGAACGGCATCGCAGAACACCAGAAGCAGCCAATATGACACGCACCATTACCGCAGCCGACAGCCACGTCGGCCGAGTCAACCTGGAGGTATGACATGGAAGTTTCCAGCATTGAAACAATGAGCCCAGCATCACAAACGACAGAGACCTCTGCGTCGGACGCACTCGGCCAAGACACATTCCTTCAACTTCTTGTCACTCAACTCAAATATCAAGACCCTCTCAACCCAATGGACTCAGCCCAGTCGCTTCTCCAGACCGCCCAATTCACCATGGTCGACAAACTCGATGTGATTGCTGACGCCGTCACCGGCCAGCAACAATTCGGTCAGCTCTCAGCGGTTGGCTCCATCGTTGGAAAAGAAGCCGTTTACGTTGACGCTCTCGGCAACCAAATGACCGGAATGATTAGCTCAGCGAAAATTACCGAAGGAGGAGCGTTACTCGTCATCGACGGCGCCGAAGTATCGATCGACCGTGTCATCTCATATTCCGGTGAAAAAGTAGCAACCAACAAGATCCCTGACGTTCCTGCAGATGTCGCCGGCATGTCACGTTCAGAAATGCTGACTGGCACCGACCCGGTGTACGTTCCCTACGACGGGCCACGCGACTTCACGGTGAGAACCGTGGTGTCAGACAACGGTGAACTTGTCAGCGATCTTCCATTCCGAGATTTGTTCGTCGCTGCAGGAAACCGGTGGGGGGTTCCCCCTCAGATTCTCGCCAGCATGGCCAAAGCCGAATCAGGGTTCAACCTTGACGCAGTTTCGCCAGACAACGCCCAAGGCATCCTGCAGTTCCTTCCCACAACAGCGAACTGGATGGGTGTGGACCCATCGAACCCGGCATCAGCCATCGATGGAGCCGCTCGCTACATCAGAGCAGAACTCGAAAAGTTTGACGACATGGCAATGGCGGTCGCTGCATACAACGCAGGCTCAGGAGCGGTCTCCAAGTATGAAGGAATTCCACCGTATGCCGAAACAGAGGCCTACGTAGAAAAGGTGTTGGGTTACGCCGGTTGGGAAGAACCAGCTAGCGAATCCGTCATCGTTTAAGCACCCCCGTCACACAGTGACAAATCAACTATCACCCTCGGTGCAGATGCGCCGAATCTTTACAACAGAGTTAGGGCACGGATCGCCCAGCACAACATTCGCCACGGAAGGCACCCCAATTGAAAGGGAAAAATTCCAATGATCCGATCAATGTTCTCCGCAGTCTCCGGACTGCGAGCTCACCGAACGATGCTTGACGTCGTCGGCAACAACATCGCGAACTCATCAACCGCAGGATTCAAATCTTCATCCACCGTGTTTGAAGATGTCCTGTCTGAAACGGTTCGCAATGTTGGCGCAGGCGCCGAAGACGGCACGACCGGTGGCACCAACCCGTCACAAATCGGTCTCGGCGTTGCTGTGTCACGTATCTCAACGAACTTCTCCCAAGGTGCCCTGCAGTCAACGGGACGCGAGCTCGACTTCGCGATCCGCGGTGACGGGTTTTTCGTCGCTGAAGGTGGGGGAGACCGGTCATACACGCGGTCAGGGTCAATGTCGCTTGACGCGCAGGGTCGTCTCGTCACCGCAGGTGGAGATTTCGTTCAAGGTTGGACTGCTGATGCACTCGGTGCTGTTGACTCCAACACCGTTGTCGGGCAGATCAGCGTGCCGATCGGCACGACTGCCCCACCCGTTGCGACATCGACGGTTGATCTCTCAGGCAACCTTCCTGCTGACGCACAAATTGGTGACTCGTTCGTTTCGGGTGTCCAGGTGTTCAACTCGCTTGGCGATACCGAAATGCTCGGCCTCAACTTCGAAAAGACAGCGGCGAACGAATGGACTGTCACCGCAACCGACAGCGCCGGCGTTGCCGTCGCACTCACCGATAACGTCCTCACATTTGACGCAAACGGCCAGCTCACTGCACCAGCTGACGGCGGCATCGACCTCGCTGCTGGCGCAATCCCAGGATTCGACGCAATGACCGTCAACATCAACTCAGGAATCGGCAACGTCACCCAGTTCGGTGAGCTCTCAACGCTTGCTGTCGCAGACCAAAACGGTTATGGAGCGGGCATCCTTCAGTCAATTTCCATGTCGCAAGAAGGGATGCTGCTCGGCTCGTTCTCTAATGGCGTGAATCGTCCGCTTGCACAGCTCGCGATAGCCAACTTCACGAACCCTGAAGGCTTAGAAAAGACCGGTAGCTCGATGTTCTCCGCAACCATTAACTCAGGTGAACCTCAGCTGTCAGTCGCAGGCAACGGCGGACGAGGACTTATTTCATCGGGCACCCTTGAGATGTCAAACGTCGACCTCGCTGAAGAGTTCGTCACATTGATCACGGCACAACGCGGCTTCCAAGCAAACTCGCGAGTTGTGACGTCATCAGACGAAGTGCTGAACGACATTGTGAACTTGAAGCGGTAACGATTTCTTCGTCTGATCAGTCGTCGCTGTCAGTGTTGAAGATCGGTTGAATTTCGGTGGGAAGCACACCCTTCTCGCTGTCGAACTGTTCAACCGCATCTGACAGTCGTGCTGGGCCATTCGAAAGACGGTCAAAGAGATCATTGACGTTCTCATCGTTTAGCCATGAGCGAACTTCGGTTTCAGCGTCACTGAGCAGAGAACGAGCATTGTCCTGAGATTCAGGAGGCAGTTGATCGATACCACTGTCCAGAATTTCAGTACCTCGCTGTTCAACGTCAGTTCTCAGTTGCTCAGGGTCATCGAACGCCGATGCGCCAACAACAACAAGCAATCCAGCTAACGCTGCCTTGACTGCCTTGCGAAAAATGGCGATAGCGGTGACGGTGACCCCGCCGATGAGCAGCACAGCGGAAGACGAATCGCCTTGTAACAGTTCTTTCACAACTACAAGGTTCGGCAGAACACCTCGATTTGTTCCCTATGAACATCCTCGAGATGCCCAGATGAAGTGACAAATGTTGGGGTGAACAGCAGGGGAGAGAGCCGACCGTGAAGAGCAACAACAACTCTTCAACGATTGGACACCCGAAATGCATCTCTTACCTGGACTTTTTGTCTCCGCACTCGTTCTTTGGGGAATGACCTGCGCATTCCTTGACGTACGCGACTAAGAGTACGAGATGACCGATGTTGCTGCTGTTGCTGACGCAACGGCAGCTGCCGCGGTTGACGATTCAACTCTCGAATTCAACAATCGGCCGTTTGATTTCATTAGCGGCCAGTGGCGCCCCCGTTGGAGAGGACGTCTGCATGTGGCGATGACACCAATCACTGCGTGTGCCTCAATTGTGTTAGCGGCAGCTGCGTCGGGTGTAGCAATGCTCGCAACGCTGGTGTACGGCGTGTCGATGGTGATGTGCTTCGGGGTTTCTGCGTCGTATCACACGATGGCGAAGACCCGGCGCTCGCAACTGTTGATGCAGCGCGTCGATCACGCAATGATCAATTTCTTTATTGCCGGTACTGCAACTCCGATGTATGTGCATCAAGGTGTTGGCGGCTACTCGCTCCTTCTCCTGGTGTTGACATGGGTGGGGGCACTCGTCGGTGTGACACTCAAAATTCGTCGGAAAGCGTGGCGGTTCGCTTCCGGCATGTACCTCGCAACAGGATGGACTGCAATTGCCGCGTTGCCAGGTTTATGGAGTTTTGTTGGGCCCGTAGCTGCGTCGCTTGTCGTGGCAGGAGGCGTCGTGTATTCGGTGGGGGCAGTCATTTTCTGGTGCCGTTGGCATCCGTTCTCGACCACTTCGTGGGGTTTTCACGAAACATTTCATTTATGCACAGTGATCGGTGCGTGTTTGCATTTCGTTGCCGTTGCTATGACGGTTCTT
>JAKMEY010000041.1 GCA_022425725.1 Ilumatobacteraceae bacterium | reverse complement strand
ATGGGCGAGTGCCCGGCCGAGCTCTTGTTCGATTGGCAGAAAAAAACCTGGGGCAAGAGCAAACATCGCAAACCACATGGCTGCGATCGGAGCGAACTCCTCGTCGCCACCGAGTGCGGAGGCTCCCCCCCTAAAAAAGGCGTAGGTCGCAACCCCGGCGATGATGCGCCCGACGGCAATGGTGATGGCGCCCTCGGGTAGGGCCCCCCCAGCGGGCGGAGCGTCAACTGACGCCTCTCGAGACGAGAGTGAAGATTCGGCGTCGGTCACGGGTGGCAACGCTATCCCTTGTTGAGGGCGCTGACCGACCACCGCAAGCCATGACAGATAGTCTCGCCGGGGTGGAGGGAGGAGAACTCGTACCCGTCGTTGCGGTGCTCGTTGCCAACGAGAGCACCAGTGACGTTGAGGCCTCCCTTATTGCATTGCACGGGCAGTCGTATGGTGCGCTCCGAGTGCTCGTCGCTGCTGACTCACTGATGGTCGCCGAAGTCGAGGCGATCATTGCGGAAGGCTCTCATCACCTTGACGTCGTCACCGAAGTTGGGTCAGCAACGCTCACCGATGTTGCCAACGAGGCGGTTGGGCTTGTCGATGGAGATAACGGCTTATTTTGGCTGATTGAGTCGGGAACTATTCCCGATCCGCATGCGCTTCACCACCTCGTCACCGAGCTGCTGGAAGCGAATGCTGCCGTTGTCGGGCCGAAGATCGTGAATGTCGATGACGCAAACCGTCTTCAAGCGGTAGGGATCACCGTTGACCGACTTGGTGAACGAGTCGAGCCGTTCAATCTTGACGAAGCCGACCAAGAACAGCACGATCGCGTACGCGACGTGCTCGCAGTCGATGCGAGTGGAATGCTGGTGCGTGCCGATCTCTTCCGGGAACTGGGTGGTTTTGCTTCTCCAATGAGTTCGGGAATCGCTGATGTTGAGTTGTGCTGGCGGGCCCATTGTGCAGGCGCTCGAGTGATGGTCGTTCCCGATGCGGTGATTGCCCGACCGCGAGAGCGCATTGCAGCAATGATCGCATCGAGGAGCGAGAGTCGATCACAGGTGGTACGAGACGAGGTTGACACGGTGTTGGTGACCGCATCGGCAGCGCAGTGGGTGGTTCGGGCCGTTCAGATCTTCGGCGTTTCGCTGTTTCAACTCATCCTCGGCATCTTCCTCGGCACAACTCGACCCCCATCTCGGCGCCTTGCGGCGGTACTTTCTGCGCCGTTTCGTGTGCGGTCGCTCCGGCAGCGTCGCAAGCACTTACGTCCGCTGAGATCGGTGTCTGATGCGGAGATCTCCTCGCTGCTCTATCCGATATCGAGCAGGTGGACCTCGATCGTGAAATCTCGTGACGACGACGTTGTTGTGATGGCTGGAGCGCCGGTGGTGAGGCAGCGTGAACGAACGTACGGTCCGACGTTGGCCTGGTTCCTCATCGTTCTTGGGCTCCTGATTGGCTCGAGGGAATTCATTCGTTCGGGGGTTCCTGGTGTTGGGGCATGGCTCCCGAACACAGAAACTGCTGAGGAATTATTGCGGCAGTGGTGGGATCCGTGGGATTCCCGAGGTGTGGGTCTCATGATGGCAACCTCCGGAGGGGTAGTCGTGCTCGGTGCTCTCAGCGCAGTGCCGCTCATCGGCTCACTGCTTACCGGTTGGGGGCTTGGTGTCGGAGCAATCGTCATCGGGCTTCTCGGGCTTCAGCGATTGGTTGGTGTGTATCCAACGACGCGGCCTCGGGTTGTTGCGTTGGTGATCTACGCGGCGGGGCCCATCGTGCCGTCAATGCTCGGTGCGGGTGATACCGCTGCTTTTGGTGTGTACGCAGTGCTGCCGTGGGTGGTGCATCTCACTCGGCGATTTGCCGGCATCGTTGTTGCCGATGTGTCGACGGTCGAGGGAGATCTTGTCGATGGTGTGCTCTCGGTGTCGGCCACGCAGCGTCGTCGGACGCTCTCCGCAATCGTGTTGGTGACTGCGACGGGCGGATCGTTCGCTCCGATCGTGGTTCCTGTCGTGGTGATGGTGCTCGTCCTCGTTGCTCTCTCCTCATGGCTGATGAGGTCACCAGCGCTCGTGGTGGTGCGTTGTTTCGTTGCTGCCGGAGCGGCTGCCATGAGTTGGTTGTTGCTGTTGCCATCGAGCCTCGGTTGGCAGTGGAGCACTCTGACGGGCGGTGAGTTGGCAGGTGTTTCGGTTGCTGGTGCTCGTGATGCGGTGTCATTCGGTGGAGAAGACAGATTTAGTCTTCTTGGTATTGCGCTCGTTGTTCCGGTCATTGCTGCATTGCTCATTACCCGGGCGTGGAGGCTGACGTGGGCGGTTCGTGGTGCGTCTCTTGTCGGCGTGGGTCTGTTGCTGCTTCTGCTCGCAGGAAGGGGCGTGGCAACGGCGTATCTTCCGCCTGCCTCGGTTCTGTCAGTGGTGATGCTGTTTGGCGCCACGCTTCCCGCAGCAGGAATTGCTAGCGGGTTTGGTTCTGATGTGCTTGACCGAGCCTTCGGCTGGCGGCAGCCGCTTGCTTTGTGCGCGAATCTTGCGATGGCGGTCAGCATTGTCCCTGGGATGTTGTCGGTAGGGGCCGGCGATTGGGGTGCCAGCGCCTACCCGATCTCAGGTGTTGTCGAGTCACAGTTTCCGTCGAACTCATCAACTGGCATCTACCGAGTGCTCTGGGTCGGTGACCCGAGGGTGCTCCCTGTCCGAGGACATGAGTTTGCTCCCGGTATCTCGTTTGTCATCACCGATTCGGGAGGCCTAACCCTCAGCGACACGATTGTGCGCCCAGAGGGCGATGACGCACGCTTGGTGAGGGATGCCCTCACCGTTCTCTCAACGGGCTCGACATCTCGTGTTGGCCGCTTGCTCGCCCCGCTTGGCATCCGCTTTATTGCTGTTCCGCTCGCTGATGGCGTTGTGTCAACAATCGATGATCCGATTGCTCCTCCAGACGGTCTTTCTGCAGCGTTAGCGGCCCAGCTTGATGTCGGGGTGATCCAGTCGCCACCGACGATCGAGGCGTTCGTCAATCGGTCGTGGATTCCACCCGCTGCGTTCCTCACCGGCGGCGCAGCGGATGCCTCTCGAAATGCCGGCGCGGGCAGTCTGCTACTCGCTGATTTCGATGGGATCACTGCCGTTGAGCTTTCAGGTGACGGCGGAGAAGAATTCGTTGATGCGGTGATGGCTCAAGGCTCTCAAATGTTGTCGGTACCCTCTGAAGGGGTATTGCATCTTGGAGTCCCGTTCGACCGGCAATGGCGGGTGACGTTCGATGGTGAAACGTTGTCGCCTCGGGCAGGTTTTGGCCAGACCGTTGCGTTTGATATTCCGAGGGGTGGCGAGATCACCGTCTCATATGACACCCCAATGATGTCATATGTCATCAAGGGAATGATCGCCCTTGCATGGTTCGGGGTTCTTCTTGCAGCAACGCGGCCTGAGCGGCGCGCGCGCCGGCGAAACCATGCTGTAGAGGCTCCGATGATTGCCTTTGCGACCTTGAGTGGTGAGCCCTCCGAGCGTGAGGTCGTGGACTCATGAGCACAGACGCCACACCAAGGGTCGGTCGGTTCAATCGTCGACACCCGATGCTGCTCATTGCGCTGCTGTCGGTGGTGGGGCTTGTCTGGCTTGCGCGGCAACCGCGAGATGACATTGGCGCTGCGTCGTTCAATGTCGCCCCAGAAGTGTGGGTGCCGTATGTCCCTTCAGATGACATTTTGGAGAGCACGTGGTTTTGTCCGGGTGTGCCAGCGACCGGTGATACTGACGTCGGTGGAGCTGTCATCGTGACGAATACGAGTGATCAACCCACTTCGGCTCGCGTGACGTTCCTCAGTGATATTGCGGTGGCACGTACGAGGATTGTTGACATACCTGCATTTGATCGAGTGCAGGTCGACGTTGATGCTGAGCAGCAGGGGACGTTCGTCGCAACATCGGTCGAGATTCTTGGCGGCGGCGGGTTGGTTGAGCAGCGAGCGTTTTATCCGACGTCGGCAGGCCTCGGTCAGTCGGTAACGCCATGCTCGATCAGTCTCTCGTCAGAGTGGTATCTCGCCGAGGGCTACACCGTCGATCTCGCAGAGCAGGTGTTATTGCTGTCGAACCCCTCCGCCGACCAAGTTGTGGTCGACGTTGCATTTCATACAGCCTCGGGCACGATTGAACCATCGGTGTATAACGGACTCCCGGTACAGCCCTACTCGGTCCGAGTGATTGATGTTGGGGTTGAAGGTGGCGGTGCGCGAGGCGAGGAATCGGTAGGTGTTTCGGTGCGGGCTGCTCGGGGCGCGTTGATGGTCGGCCGATCGATGACGGCGGACGATGACCGACGTGGAGGAACATCGATCTCAATGGCAGCACCGCTGCTTGCCGACCGTTGGTGGTTTGCTGATGGCGCGAAAGGCCCGCAGGCATCGGAGCGGTTCTCTGTGCTCAACCCGACCGATGAGACAGTGACCGTTCTTGCGACGTTTTTCCCGGTCGGCGACGTGGAAGATGTTGCTGGTGGGGCTGTCACATCGGCAGTAGAGATTGCGTCCCACGACGTTGCGGTGATCGATGCCGGAGCGCTGGCCGAGTTACCGGAGGGTGATCATTCGGCGGTGTTCTCAACGCTTGACGGGCGGTCAATTGTTGTCGATAGGGCGTTGACTCGGGTGAGCCCGAGCGGTGTGAAAGTGACATCGATCGCCTCGGGTGTTCCAGAGCGACGTGATGGGCTGGCTCCAACGTCATGGCTCGTCGCAGCTGGACCCTCAGTTGAGGTTGAGGCAGGCGTGGTCGTCGTCAATCTCGATGACGTTGATCGAGAGGTGTCGCTGTCGACCTATGGCTCAAATGGACTGGTTGCGGTGGAGGGCTCAACAAAAATGATGCTGCCGGCGGCATCTCGAATTGTCGTCGATCTCACGGAGACGGGAGTGCTCGGTCGCCCGATCGCAGTTGAGTCAACCGGTCGTCTTCTTGTTGAACGCCGTGTGCCGAGCGCAGATGGACTCTCGTCGGCGTGGGCGATTTCAGGGATGCCCTGCTGCTGAATTGGGCTGCGTTAGTCGCATGAATGTGTGCTGCTGGTAGAACATCATCGTGTTCCAACTTCTGCTTGCGTGTGTGATTGCGGCCGTCATTATTGCGGTTGTGAGGTGGCAACAGAATCAACGAGGGGCCGATGCGCCAACCCAGCCGTCATGGCAGTTCCCAGCGCAGCTCGACCCGACCGATTTCGCGTCGTCACGTGGTCAGTGGTTGGTTGTTGTCTTCACGTCATCAACCTGCTCGACGTGCGCTGATGTTGTGGCGAAGGCAGAGGTGCTTGCCTCATCTGTAGTCTCGGTGACCACGGTTGATTATCTCGAACATGCCGACCTCCATCAGCGTTACGAGATTGATGCAGTTCCGACCGCAGTGATTGCAGACGAAAACGGCGTCGTCAAACGGGGTTTTATTGGTCCGGTCACCGCCACAGATTTGTGGGCAGGCCTTGCTGAGGTTCGTGAACCCGGATCAGCCGGTACATCAGACGGCTGCTTATCTGCTGACTAAGTAGTGACCGCATGACCCTTTAGCCAGGGCCGTACTCATTTGTGTGAACTGGCCTGAGTCGGACTATTCGGGGCTTCCCGAGACATTCGCTTGAATCTGCTCGTCGGTGCCCGATTCGGTGAGGCCTTGCTGAATGAGTTCAGCGACATGCGGACCGTCGATCGTCTCGTGCTCGAGGAGTGCTTCTGTGACGAGTTCAAGCCCGCGGTTGTGCTTAGTGAGCAGTTCCCGAGCCCGATCTTCTTGGCTTGTCAAAATCGAAGCGATTTCCTCGTCAAGCATTCGAGCTGTCTCGTCAGAGTATTCACGGCCGTTTGACATGAGATCTTCACCGAGGAAGACCTGTTGCTGGCTCGACCATGCCATTGGGCCAACTTTGTCGCTCATACCCCACTCACGAACCATGCGGCGAGCGATCGATGTCGCCTGCTCGAGGTCGTTTGCAGCACCAGAGTTGAGGTGTCCGAAGACGAGAATTTCAGCGACCCGGCCGCCCATTGCTTTGCAGATGGTGTCCTCGAAGTATTCCTTCGAGTACGTGTGGCGTTCCTGAGGGAGACTCCACGTCACACCGAGCGCCATTCCCCGAGGCAGGATCGTAACCTTATGAAGCGGATCGCCATTGGGTAGCACGGTTGCGAGAAGAGCATGTCCAGCTTCGTGGAACGCGGTCGCCCGCTTCTCTTCTGCGTTGAGGATCATCGATTCCCGGCGGGCGCCAAGCACAACTCGATCTCGAGCGTTCTCGAAGTCGATGCGCTCGATCTCATTTGAACTCCGCCGCACCGCAATGAGGGCGGCTTCGTTGACGAGGTTGGCAAGGTCGGCGCCGGCCATTCCTGGAGTTGCGCGTGCCATTGTTGACAGATCAACATCGTTGCCCATCCGCTTATCGCGGCTGTGCACTTTAAGGATCTCGAGGCGCTCTTGGTATTCGGGGAGCGGCACGACGATCTGGCGGTCAAAGCGCCCGGGGCGCAGAAGCGCCGGGTCGAGGATGTCGGGGCGGTTGGTTGCCGCCATGATGACGATGCCTTCTGACGTCTCGAAACCGTCCATCTCCGACAGCATCTGATTGAGGGTTTGCTCACGCTCATCGTGACCGCCGCCGAGGCCTGCGCCACGCTTGCGGCCGATCGAGTCAATTTCGTCGATGAAAATGATCGCTTTCCCCATGCGACGAGCCTGCTGGAAGAGGTCTCGGACGCGGCTCGCGCCGACGCCGACAAACATTTCCATGAAGTCAGAGCCGGTGACGCTGAGGAATCCAACCCCTGCTTCACCTGCCACGGCTCGGGCGAACAAGGTTTTGCCGGTTCCGGGTGGGCCTACGAGAAGGATGCCCTTCGGGACCCGGGCACCAATTTCTGCGAATCGCTCAGGCATGCGAAGGAAGTCGACAACTTCGGTGATTTCTTGCTTCACCCCTTCGTAACCGGCGATATCGGTGAATGTCGTCGTCGGCTGGTCGGAAGAATATGTCTTCGCTTTGCTGCGACCGATTGACATCACATTGCCCATCTGGCCTTGGGCGCGGCGCTGCATCCACATGAAGAAGCCGATGATGAGCATGACGGGGAGCAACAACCCGGCGAGGTTGAGCAGCCAATTCGATGATGGGGTGATGAACTCGTAATCGACACCGGTTGAACGAATCAGTTCTTCATCGGTGTCTGAGAGACCTCGTTCGCCGCCTCCAGTGGAGGTGAATGATGAGCCGTCGGTGAGGGTGCCTGAGATCTCTCCGGTGACGTTGTTGATTTCGATCGATTGAACGGAGCCGTTACGCACTTCGTCGATGAATTCTGAATACGAGATTGCTGGGCCGCTGGGGCCGTTCAGCATGCCCGGCAAGATGACGGCCGCGAGAAAGAGGCCAACGGCAACCCAGGGAAGCCAGCGCCGCCATTGTGACTGGTTTTCTTGGCCGTTTTGGCGTTCTGATGAGTGCTGGTCTGAATTTCGGCGGTTCTCGCCGCGCGATTGATTGTTGCGGGGCGGGTTCGATCGGCCCTCGCTGCGACCCCGAGGGGGAGGGGGAGGTGGCGGAGGAAGGTTGTCCATAGGCCAAGGATAGAGGCATCCGCCGTTCTGGGCACGTCGTGCCCTACGGTTGTGACGTGTTTCGCCTTTGCACCAAAACGGGTTGTTCTGAGCATGCGACTGCAACGTTGAGCTACGAGTACCAGAATTCGCAGGTGTGGATTGACGGTTTGTCGCCTGAACGTGAGCCACATTCGTACGATTTGTGCCGAGATCACGCTCGCCGTCTGACCGCCCCTCAGGGTTGGGAAGTTGTCGATCGACGCATCCAGCAACTCGGCTGGCGTGTCGCTGTCTGAACGATCTCCGTCTGTTCCGCTAGGGCAGGCGCTCGCACTGTGGTCGCTCGGCTGGTCGGTCGGGGGCATTGTTTTTGGGGGAGTGATTTACGCCGTTTCGTCGACAGAAAATGGAACCGGCACCCTCACGTTGACCGCAATGGCGGTTGCGTCGTGGACCTGCCTGTTGGTGGCGTTGTGGACGGTGTGCCGCATGCAGGCGGTCGATTTTCGAACAATGTTTGGGCTGTCGTTTCGGTGGATCGATCTCATCGGTATTCCGGTGGGTGTGTTGGCTCAGGTGATCGTTGTGCCGGTGATCTATGTGCCGCTGAGGGCGATCTGGCCTTCAACCTTTGATAGCTCTGCCCTTGAAGAAACGGCGAAAGATCTTGTCGATTCCGCCGGAGGCTGGAAGACCGTACTCCTCGTACTCGTGGTGGTAGTGGGTGCGCCGCTCGTCGAAGAGTTGGTGTACCGGGGCCTCTTGCAGCGCTCTGCCTCAGCCAGGTTTGGCCCCGTTGGAGGGCTGTTTGCTGCGTCGATCTTTTTCGGTCTCATCCATCTCCGTCCTGTGGAGTTGCCGGGGCTTGCCGTTGCCGGCCTTGTCTTCGGGATCATGCTGTTACGAACAGGCCGACTTGGTGCATCGATCATCACACATGCATCGTTCAACGCCACCGGGATCTTTGCGCTTTTGCTCTTTGGATGATTAGAGCCTCGCTGGTGGGTGTTCTGTGAACGTTCTGCCGGTCGTGGCAGACTGGCAGAGTGAGTAGCGAGGTCGAGGCACACGAGGGTTCCGACATTGATGATGGCGAAATCGCTTCCCGCGCACCGTCGCTAGTGCAGCGAGTACTCCTGCGGCTTACCCAGCGTCCACGTCGTTGGCTGACGTCAGAGTGGGATTCGAGTCGCATCTGGAAGTGTTCGTTTACGGCGTTCTCGCTTGCGGTGACGACGACGATCATGATGAACGTCGTTCACCTCAATCCATTGAGTCCGGGCGCAGACCTCATTTTTGACGACAACACGCCGACCGGTGGCGACTTCGGAGCCCATGTGTGGGGCCCAGCATTCCTGCGAGACCACCTGCTGCCGGGCTTTCGCCTCAACGGTTGGACAATGGACTGGTACGGCGGCATGCCGGCGTACCGGTTCTATATGGTGTTACCAGCCCTTGCCGTGGTGCTGGTCGATGTGCTGCTCCCGTATGGCGTGGCGTTGAAGCTCGTCGGTGTGCTCGGCTTATTGACGCTGCCTGCCGCATGTTGGGGATTCGGCCGTCTAGCAAAATTCGCGTTTCCGATTCCCGAGCTGTTTGCCTTTGCTGGTCTCGCTTTCTTGCTTGACGAGAGTTTCACGATCTACGGCGGCAACTTGAAGTCGACGATGGCGGGAGAATTCTCGTTTTCGATCGCCCTGACTTTGGCGATGCTTGCCCTTGGTGGGTTGGCTGCTGGTTTGAGAACTGGCAAATACCGGGTGTGGACAGCGGCACTGATTGCAGCTGCTGCGGTGTCGCATGGAATCGTCCTCATTTTCATCGCAGTGGCGGCACTCGTGTTCACCGCGCTGTGGGTCGACCGCAACCGTTGGCGATGGGTGTTGACAACTGGGGTTACAGCCTTGTTGTTGGTTGCGTGGTGGGTTGGCCCGTTCTTGATGAATCACGAGTACATGACCGACATGAAATACGGCCCTCGGCCAGAAGGAGCCGAGGATTCATTCTGGGACATGTTTTTCCCATTGACCGCGCCGTTAGACGTCATCATCTCCGTGCTTGCAATCATTGGGGTCGCGTGGAGTGTGCTTCGCCGCCATCAAAACGGAAGCGCGCTTGGCATAACCGGTCTCGTACTCGTTGCCGGGGTGTATTTGGCTCGCGACTCGCTTCCCGTGATCGGGCTGCTGTGGAATCCTCGATTGTTGCCGTTCCTCTACCTTGTTCGATACATGCTGATGATGGTTGGTGCTGTTGCGGTCATGAACGTTGCGTGGAACGTCGTGAAGGAGCGGCAGGCGGTCAACCCGGTCGGTCATCGCGTTGCGACGGGCTTTGGAGCAATTTCGGCTCTCTGCGTTCTTAGCGTGCTGGGCTTCATGTTTCAGGTGCTGCCAGGGGGAGGCATTACCACTCACAATGACGCACAGGTGTATGGCTGGGGACCGTTTAAGGCGACGTCAACAAACGTGAGAGCGTCCGGAGATGGGTGGTCGAGCTACAACTTCACCGGATACGAAGGGCGCGGTGCCGCATATACCGAATACCACTCGATTGTCGAGGCAATGGGAGCCCTCGGTGGTGACCCGGCGCATGGCTGCGGCCGAGCGCTGTGGGAGAACAGCCCCGATAACGGTCAGTACGGCACGACGATGGCGCTGATGCTCTTGCCGTTCTGGACGGACGGGTGTATCGGGTCGATGGAGGCGTTGTTCTTTGAAGCATCTGGAACCACTCCGTACTCATTTTTGGCAACTGCAGCAATGTCAAAACAGTCATCGAACCCTGTACGTGAACTTCGATATGTTGATAACAACGCCTCAGTTGGCGTGCGGCACCTTCAAGACTTGGGCGTGAAATACGCCATGGTGCGCACCGATGAGGCAAAAGGTGAAGCCCGGCAGCAGCCTGAGTTGACCCTCGTCGCATCGTCAGGCCCGTGGGAGGTCTACGAGGTAGCAAATTCCGACATCGTCGTGCCGCTTGGAGTGCAGCCAGTGGTGGTGAATGAGCGCGATGGTGATCAACGTGAGCGTCATCTTGAGCTCGGAACGAGTTGGTTTCAGCAACCTTCAGATTGGGCTGCGATGCCAGCTGATGACGGCCCTGAGTCATGGCAACGCATTGACGCAGTAGTCGATGTGAGCCGGCAGGAAGGTGTACCTGGGGGGTCCGGGCGCCGCGTCGACATTGTGGTTCCTGCCGAGCCCATCACCCAGGTTTCGCTTCCAGCCGTATCGATCGACAACGTGGTGATCGATCAGGACACCATCGACTTTGAAGTTGATCAGACCGGGGTGCCGGTGCTCATCAAGGTGAGTTACTTTCCGAACTGGTCGGTTGAAGGAGCCGACGAGGTGTACCGAATCGCTCCGAATGCAATGGTGGTCGTACCAACGAGGAACGAGGTATCGCTGACATATTCCCGCACCGGCCTTGATTGGGTGACGGTTCTGCTGTCGCTTGCGGGCATCGGCCTTTGTATTCGCTGGCGTCGCGAGGGCGATCTCGACCATGGTCAGTCACCTGCACCTGTTGAACCGGCTGATGATGCTCTCGCCGACGATGTCGTTCCTGTGAACGAGAGCAGCACTGCGTAATCGCCAGTTAGCCTTCCGGTAATGGCAGATCTTTCCAGGATCGTTAAGGCGTACGACGTTCGAGGTGTCGTCCCTGAAGAGTTCGATGTTTCGACTGCTCGGGCTCTTGGATCAGCGTTTGCCCGATATGTAGGTTCAGATGCGATCGTCGTCGGTCGAGACATGCGGCCAAGTGGGCCGGCGTTTATAGATGCGTTCGCCGAGGGTGCACAAGATGCAGGTGTCAATGTGATCGACCTCGGTCTCGTGTCGACCGACCTTCTCTATTTCGCTTCAGGGAGCCTTGATTTGCCCGGTGCTGTTTTTACGGCGTCGCACAACCCTGCGCAGTACAACGGCATCAAGTTCTGTCAGGCGGGGGCTCGTCCTGTCGGCATTGACTCTGGCTTGGCAGATGTTCGTGATGCTGCCCAGGCGATGCTTGACGGAGACGTGCCAGAGGTAGCGGCAGAGCGTGGCCAACGCGAACAACGTGACATGCTCGATGCGTTTGTCGATCACGTCATGTCATTTGTTGATATCTCGGCATTGAAGCCGATGCGTGTTGTAGCGGATACGGCGAATGGCATGGGCGGTCTAGTGGTGCCAGCACTCTTTGAGAGACTTCCGATGATCGAACTTGAGGTCATGTACGGAGATCTTGACGGCACGTTTCCTAATCATCCGGCCGATCCGTTGCAGCCAGCAAACCAGCGAGACCTTCAAGCGAGAGTGGTGTCGGGCGGATTCGATATTGGATTGGCGTTCGATGGTGATGCCGACCGGGTCTTCATCGTTGACGAGAAGGGCGTCGGGCTGAGTGGGTCGGTGACGACGGCGATTCTTGCAGTGGCGATGCTGCGAGATCATCCGGGGTCAACGATTTTGCACAATCTCATCTGTTCGAAAGCGGTGCCAGAAACGATCTCAGCGCATGGCGGAAACCCGGTTCGCACTCGTGTTGGCCACAGTTACATCAAAACAGAGATGGCGAGTCGAAACGCCGTGTTTGGTGGCGAGCACTCGGCTCACTATTACTTTGCCAACAATTTCAGAGCTGATTCGGGTCTGATTGCGAGTCTCATCATGATCTCTGAACTAGCGCGTTCGGGCTCGACGCTTTCAGAGATGCGCAGGCCGCACGAGCCGTATGTCGCTTCAGGCGAGATCAACACGGTGGTCGACGACCCCTCGGTGGTCATCGATCGGGTTCGAGAGGCGTACTCGCATTGCGATCTCGATGAGCTCGACGGGCTCACCGTTGATGCTGGTGAGTGGTGGTTCAACCTCCGCCCCTCGAACACCGAACCGCTACTGCGATTGAACCTTGAGGCTGCAGACGTCGCGTCGTGTGACGCTCATGTCGCAGAAGTGCTCGACATCATCACCGCATAGGTGTGCTATTTGCACACCAACTGCTCGGTACGCTCTAGGTGATCTGAAAAGGAGACGACATGTCACTCGACCCCCAGCTTCTTGAAATCTTGGTCTGCCCTGAAGATAAGGGTGCATTGGTGTATGTCGAGTCAGAGGGTGTGCTGTTGAACGAGCGGCTCCTTCGCACCTATCCAGTTCGTGACGACATCCCGGTGATGCTCATTGATGAGGCATCTCAGATCTCTGACGACGAGGTGCAGCGACTGCTTGCGATTGCGGCAGGTTGACAGCGTCCGTCACGGTTTCGATTCGCGACGTTAGGCTGAGGTCTTCGGCGGGCTGTCGTGATCGGGCCAGGAGGCTCCGGCTCGTTCCTCAATCAGACCTTCATTAGACGACTTCAGTCGAGGAGAACCGCCATGTCTACTCAAACCCGTATTTCGGCTTCGCAAGATTTCCGTGTTGCTGACCTTTCGCTGGCCCCATTTGGCCGCAAAGAGATGTTGCTCGCTGAGCATGAGATGCCAGGCTTAATGGCAATTCGCCGTGAGTATGCCTCCACCAAGCCGCTTGCTGGGGCCCGCATTTCAGGATCGCTGCATATGACGGTTCAGACCGCAGTGCTCATTGAGACGTTGACGGCGCTGGGCGCTGAGGTTCGATGGGCTTCATGCAACATTTTTTCCACCCAAGACCACGCAGCGGCAGCAGTTGTCGTGGGGCCTAACGGCACCGAAGACGATCCGCAGGGCGTGCCGGTCTTTGCCTGGAAAGGTGAAACCCTTGAGGAATATTGGTGGTGCACCGAGCAGATGATGACCTGGGAGGGTCACGACGGGCCCAACATGATCCTCGACGATGGCGGCGATGCAACGCTTCTACTTCACAAGGGTGTTGAGTACGAAGCAGCGGGACAGGTGCCTGACCCTACCGAGGCCAATAATGCAGAACTTGCCGTCATCCTTGGACTGTTGCAGCGCACGCTGAAGTCTGATCCGACAAAGTGGACGCGCATGGCGAAGCTCATCAAGGGTGTCACCGAAGAGACCACCACCGGTGTGAAGCGGCTCTACAAGATGGCTGAGGACAACACGTTGCTGTTCCCGGCGATCAATGTGAACGACTCGGTCACGAAATCGAAGTTCGACAACCTCTACGGCTGTCGCCACTCACTGGTCGACTCGATTAGTCGTGGAACCGACATCATGTTGGGCGGAAAGGTCGCGGTCGTTTGCGGGTACGGCGATGTCGGTAAGGGCTGTGCTCAGTCTCTGCGCGGCCAGGGTTGCCGAGTGATCGTTACTGAGATCGACCCGATCAACGCGCTGCAGGCCGCAATGGAGGGCTTGCAGGTACTTCCTCTCGATGAGGTTGTCGGAGATGCTGATTTGTTCGTCACCGCGACGGGTAACGCCGACATCATCACTATCGATCACATGCGTGAGATGAAGCACAACGCAATCGTCTGCAATATCGGGCACTTCGACAACGAAATTGATATGTCTGGACTTGCTCGCTCAGGAGCGGTTCGTGATGAGTTGAAGCCGGGAACCGACGTTTGGACGTTCGATGATGGTCATCAGGTGATTGTCCTCGCGGAGGGACGCCTTGTGAATCTGGGATGTGCAACCGGTCATCCGAGCTTTGTGATGAGTTGTTCGTTCTCGAACCAGGTGCTTGCCCAGATCGAGTTGTTTAACCATCTCGATCGGTATCCGCTCGGTGTTCATGTGCTGCCGAAGCATCTCGATGAGCGTGTCGCAACGTTCCACCTCGACTCGTTGGGTGTGCGGTTGACGAAACTCACCGACGAGCAGGCCGAGTACCTCGGTATCGAGCCATCGGGCCCGTTCAAGCCAGAGCACTACCGCTACTAAGCACCGACTGTCACACCCTTTCGTCATGCTGACGAGGTGGTGTTTAACAATCTGTTTCAATTCGGCCGAAGAGTCCTTACGCAGGTCGTCGACGCGGTCTGTCCACCAACTTGTGCGGCGTGCGGCAGAGCCGGAGCCGAGGTGTGCCGGTTGTGTCGATGCTCGATGATCGAACAGTTGCGTTCGGTCTCGACAGGTTCACCGGTTGAGATCAACCGCACGATTGTTGGCGAGTTCAGCGGGTGTCTTCGTGACGTTGTCAACGGAATGAAATTTAAGAATCATCGGGGTGCAGCCAAATATCTCGGCGGCCTGTTATCCCGGCGCATTACCGGCGATGGCGTCGTTCCGGGGGTTGACGTCCACGCGGTCACGTGGGTTCCTACCACGGCACGTCGTCGTCGTGAGCGCGGTTTTGATCCGAGTGAGTTGATGGCTCGCATGGTCGGGGCTCAGCTCGGGCTTCCGGTTGTTCGAACCCTGGTTAGGGCTGACTCTGGAGAGCAGAAAACCCGGAGCGGTGCAGAGCGTTGGAGTGGCCCTGGTTTTCGGGGGTGGCGCACCCACTATTCCCGGGTGTTGTTGATCGATGATGTTGTCACCACCGGAGCAACCCTTGCTGCGGCGTCGGGTGCCCTGAGAACCGCTGGAGTCAGCCACATCCATGCAGCCGCGGTCGCAGCGACACCTAAACGCGTTGCCGAAGGGCGTGAGACGCCTCGCGAGCGATATCGGGCGGCAGCCTGAGAGCACCCGCCGATAGGCTCATGACCGCATGGGAATTCTTGATCGCGTCCTTCGCGCTGGTGAGGGAAAGAAACTAA
The DNA here is from genome assembly GCA_022425725.1 of Ilumatobacteraceae bacterium. GTDB lineage: Bacteria > Actinomycetota > Acidimicrobiia > Acidimicrobiales > Ilumatobacteraceae > Casp-actino5. Next base: position 99,938 of record JAKMEY010000041.1, on the reverse strand, counting down.
AGGCTCTTGAGGGCATTGTGCCCGACATCGGCGCGCTTGGAGACTCGATCGGGTCGCTGTCAGACGATGACTTGCGTCATAAAACCATTGAATTTCGTGAGCGGCTTGACCGTGGCGAAACGCTCGACGATCTTCTCATCGAAGCGTTCGCAGTTACTCGTGAAGCAGCCACCCGTGTGTTAGGACAACGTCATTACGACGTCCAGTTGATGGGTGGTGCGGCGCTTCATTTCGGCTGGGTAGCCGAAATGAAAACCGGAGAGGGCAAAACCCTTGTGTCAACTCTGCCGGCCTACCTCAACGGGCTGTCGGGCAACGGTGTGCACCTGGTCACTGTAAACGACTATCTCGCTCGTCGAGATGCTGAGTGGATGGGGCAGCTGCATCGCTGGCTCGGCTTGAAGGTCGGCCTGGTGATTCCTGGAGTGAAGACCGGCTCAGATCAGAAACGCGCCAGTTACGGCTGCGATATCACCTACGGAACGAATAACGAATTTGGTTTCGACTATCTGCGCGACAACATGGCGGGTCGGTTGAGTGACAAAGTGCAACGCGGCCACTCGTTCTGCATTGTCGACGAGGTTGACTCAATCCTTATCGACGAGGCGCGAACCCCATTGATCATTTCTGGGCGAGTTGGCGACGCCGCAAAGTTGTATTACCGGTTTGCGTCGATTGTGCGAACCCTCACCCGTGACGTTGACTACGAGGTTGAAGAAGATAAGCGAGTTGTTGTTCCGCTCGAGCCCGGCATCGAGAAGGTTGAGCAAGAGCTCGGAGTTGAAAACCTTTACGACGATGTGCAGTCAAACTTCGTTCACCAGTTCACGGTGGCGTTGAAGGCAAAAGAGCTGTACCGCCGCGACAAGGATTACATCGTCCAAGGCGGAGACGTAAAGATCGTTGACGAGTTCACCGGTCGAATTCTCGAAGGTCGCCGCTGGTCTGAGGGTATTCACCAGGCAGTGGAGGCAAAAGAGGGCGTCAAGATCAAAGAGGAGAACCAGACCCTCGCAACGATCACCTTGCAGAACTACTTCCGGATGTACGACAAGCTTGCCGGTATGACCGGTACTGCCTCAACCGAGGCAGCCGAGCTCATGAATACCTACGGTCTCGGCGTCGTTCCCATTCCGACGAATCGAGAGATTGCTCGACTCGATCAGGCAGACCTGATTTACAAGAGCGAAATAGGAAAGTTCAGCGCAGTCATCGATGACATTGTTGAGCGCCATGAGACTGGCCAACCGGTACTCGTCGGCACGGCGTCGGTCGAAAAGAGCGAGTTGCTCTCAAAGATGATGAGAGATCGCGGCATCGACCACGAGGTGCTGAACGCAAAACAACACACACGAGAGGCAGAAATCGTCGCTCAAGCAGGCCGGCTCGGGTCGATCACGGTCGCAACGAATATGGCGGGTCGCGGTGTTGACATCCTTCTCGGTGGTAACGCAGAACTGCTCGCCCGGAGAGAGGTGCTGAAGGAAGGCTTCGACGAAGAGTTGCTCGTCGATGATTTCGCCCTTCCACAGCCGTTGGAGCACATGCCCGATGACTTCCGCGAACAACGACTCTCCGCCTTTGAGCGCTACGAGCATCACCTCAACCGGTTCTCCTCCGAATGCGGTGAGGAGGGGACGAAAGTAAGGGAACTCGGCGGCCTATGCGTCATTGCCTCTGAACGCCACGACAGCCGTCGAATCGACAACCAGTTGCGTGGACGTTCTGGTCGCCAAGGAGACCCCGGGGAAAGCCGCTTCTATCTCAGTCTCGATGATGAACTGATGCGGTTGTTCGCCACCGGCGCCCTGCAGTGGGCAATGGGGCGTTTTGATGAAGATGAGGCAATCGAAGCGAAGATGGTGACGAAGGCCATTGAACGTGCCCAGACCACCGTCGAGCAGAAAAACGCCGAAGTTCGTAAGAACGTCCTCAAATATGACGAGGTGATGAACGAGCAGCGCAAGATCATTTACCAGCGGCGCGATCAGATACTTGAGGGAGCCGACCTTCGCTCTGCTGCCTACGAGTACCTCGATGACGCCGTCTCTGATCTCGTTGGCGTTCACTGTGTGTCGGCAGCCACCGACGAGTGGGATCTCGACGGTCTCTTGAAAGAAACTGCGCTGTATTGGCCAACGACCGCAACGTCCGAAGAGCTCGGACGCCTTCACACCTCGCAAGAAGTCATCGAGGTGCTACTCGCAGAGTCGCGCAACCATTACGAGCAGCGCGAGGTTGAACTTGGCGAAGAGGTCATGCGTCAGGTCGAACGCCAAGTGATGTTGCGCATTATCGACCAGCGTTGGCGAGAGCATCTCGAAGAGATGGACTATCTGCAAGAGGGCATCAACCTTCGAGCGATGGGCCAAAAAGACCCGCTCGTTGAATGGCAGCGCGAAGGTTTCCAGATGTTCGGCGCGATGATGGCCGGTATTGCAAGAGATTTTGTTCGTTATGTGATGAACGTGCAGGTCACTCAGCCCGACGAGCCTCAACTCACGCCAAAGGTGCTGAATATGCAGCAGACCTCCAGCGAGTCGTCGAACGAAAGCGGATTTGCCTCAGCTCGGGCAGCGGCGGTCGCGGAAGAATCGGGTGCCCCGGCACCGACGGCTGCGCCTCCTCCTGCAGCGAAGCAGCAGACGGTGGTGAAAGACGCGTTCGAGAAGACACCTCGAAACGCTCCGTGTCCTTGCGGTTCGGGTTCAAAATTCAAGAACTGCCACGGCGCAGCCTGACAAGAGAGTGCGATGCGCGACTTTACTGATGACATTCGCGACCTTGTTCGCCGGGTAGACGAAGCCTCTTCGTATCTGCATATTCCCGAAGGTCGTGACCGACTCGTAGAACTGGAGGCCGAAATCTCCCGACCAGACCTGTGGGATGACGCCGATAAAGCCAAAGCGGTCAACGCTGAATACGCGGCCGTAAAAGATGACGTCGATACGTATTCGCAAATCGTTGCGTCGGTGTCAGATGTCGAGGTGTTGCATGAACTTGCGCGCGACGAAGATGATGCCAGCCTCGAGCCTGAAATCGAGGAGTCAATTGCTGCAGTTGCTGTCCAACTCGACCAACTTGAACTCCGCAGCCTCTTCACCGGCGATCATGATGACTCGGCGTGCATTGTGCAGATCAATGCAAAAGATGGTGGAGTTGACGCCCAAGACTTCGCTGAAATGTTGCTTCGTATGTACGGCCGGTGGGCGGAGCGTCGTGGGTTTGCAATCGAATTGAACTATCAGTCAGAGGGCACTGAAGCAGGTATCAACTCTGCTGAGGTCACGATTACTGGGCGTTATGCATACGGTTTGATGACCGCTGAGCGGGGAACACATCGCCTCGTGCGCATCAGCCCGTTCGATAACCAGGGTCGCCGGCAGACAAGTTTCGCGGCGGTTCAGGTGTGGCCGGTGATGGACGCACCCGATATCGACATCAACGAGGCAGATATTCGTATGGAGGTATTTCGCGCATCAGGTGCAGGCGGCCAGCACGTCAACAAGACATCATCTGCGGTGCGCCTGATTCACGAGCCAACCGGGCTTGTCGCTTCTTCACAGGAAGAACGCAGTCAGCTGCAAAACCGTGAACGCGCGCTTGGACGCCTTCAAGCCATGTTGGCGGCCAAAATTGAAGAGGAACATCAAGCAGAACTCGACGCGATCGGTGGGAAGCAGGCCCAGGTCGGTTGGGGAAGCCAGATTCGTTCATACGTGATGCAGCCGTACCAGATGGTGAAGGATGTGCGAACCGAAGTTGAGTCGGCGAATGTGTCAGGCATTTTTGACGGTGATCTCGACGAATTCATGGAGGGTTATCTCCGTTGGCGTCGCTCATCGGAGGACGAGGCCTGAACCATTCGTTACTGAATGGCGAACTACCCTCAACGTTGTCATGATTCGGCTCGAAAATGTCACGAAGCGTTACTCGTCTGAGGTGGTCGCTCTTGACGACGTGAGTTTCGAGGTACCGAAGGGCGAATTTGTCTTTCTTGTGGGCCCGTCAGGTTCAGGGAAAAGCACCCTTTTGCGGTTGATTAACCGTCAGGAGCGCCCGGAAGAGGGCTCGGTATGGGTCGCTGGTCGAGACATTGTCGACATGCCTGCCAACCACATTCCCCAACTTCGCCGGAACATCGGAAATGTCTTCCAGGACTACAAACTGCTCCTCAACAAGACGGTGTTCGAAAATATTGCCTTCGCTCTCGAAGTCATTGGGAAACCACAACATGTGATCTCTCAGCAGGTGCCTGCCGTCATCGACCTTGTGGGATTATCGGGCAAGGAAGATCGTTTTCCTCATCAGTTATCCGGTGGTGAGCAGCAACGTGTGTCGATCGCGCGGGCGTTTGTGAATCGCCCACTCATTCTTGTGGCTGACGAACCAACTGGGAACCTTGACCCCAGCACTGGTGAGGGCATTATGCGGCTGCTCGACCGGATTAACGGCACAGGCACGACGGTCGTGATGGCAACACACGATCGCCGGATTGTCGATGCGATGCGTCGGCGCGTGGTGCAGCTCGATCGAGGAGTGATTGTTCGTGATCAAGAACGAGGTGTGTACCAGTGATGTCACGCCTCAGATATATGTTCCGTGAAACTGGTGAGAGCATTCGCCGTAATCCGAGTCTCTCTGTTGCTTCGGTTATCACCGCTGCGGTGTCGCTGCTCATTTTCGGGTTGACCCTCATCATTCAGCATGGCTTCGACAATTTGCTATCCCAATGGGAGGGCGGGGTCGAGATGATCGTCTATGTGAATTCGGGTGCAGGTGAAGAGCAGCGCCTCGTTATTGAGGACGCGCTTGGCCAGCAGCAGGGTGTCACGATCGAATCGTGGTCATATTGCGATGTCGCGTGTTCGCTCTCTGATGCCGATCGTCTCTTTGCCGGTGACCCGGTGACGAGATCACAGCTCACCGAAGTCAACATTCCGACGCAGTACAAAGTGGTTCCGCTTGACGCAACGCAAGTTGATATCTTGCGGGGCTTGCGTGACCGTTATCTCGAATTACCGAATGTGTATTCGGTGCAGCTCGCAGAAGAGCAACTTGATCTCATTTCAAAACTTCAGGGCTTTGTGTCGACGTATACGACAGGTTTGTGGATTGCGTTGATGGTTGCAGCATCGCTGTTGATTTGGAACACGATCAGAACAGCGATGTTTGCTCGGCGTCGAGAAATTGAGGTGATGAAGCTTGTTGGCGCAACCGACTGGTTCATCAGGCTTCCGTTTATGCTCGAAGGGCTATTGCAAGGCATCGCTGGGGGAGCGGTTGCGTCGGTTGCAATGTGGTTCATCAATGGACGCTGGACAGCAGGGGTGGAGGCATTCCCCGCTAATTCGGGCATGACGGCTCTTGTCGTGGTCGACGGGTACGAATGGCGTGTCGGTCTAATCGTTGTGCTGTTCGGCGCGCTCATCGGCACAATTGGTTCCGGAACCGCCGCCTCCAAATTCCTTGATGTGTGACCTTCAGGCCATGATGTAGGGATGGCTGCACCTACCGACCTTGACCCATCTACATACGAACACATCGAACTCGAGATTGCCGATGGTATTGCGACGATCTGGATGAATCGGCCCGACAAGATGAACGCGTTTACTGAGCTCATGCGGTACGAGATCATCGATGCTCTTGATCACACCGATGCCGATGATGACGTTCGGGCGGTGATCTTTACAGGACGTGGTCGAGCATTTTGCGCTGGGGCCGACCTGTCATCGGGCGAAGGCACCTTCTCTCGTGGCGGCTCAGACATTATGGGGCGCAATGGTGTGCCTCGTGATGGTGGTGGAACCGTAAGTCTCAGAATCTATGACTCAAAAAAGCCTGTCATCGGCGCGATCAACGGTGCTGCTGTCGGTGTCGGTGTCACGATGACACTTCCGATGGATATTCGACTCGCATCAACTGCAGCAAAGTTCGGTTTTGTGTTCTCACGACGCGGCATTGTTCCAGAAGCAGCATCGAGCTGGTTCCTTCCGCGTCTGGTGGGTATCAGCCAAGCCATGGAGTGGGTGGCATCGGGTGAGGTGTTCCCCGCCGAAGAGGCGATGGCAGGCGGTCTTGTCCGATCGGTCCATGAGCCCGACGATCTGCTTCCCGCCGCGTACGCTCTCGCTCGCAGGTTGACGGAATCATCATCAGCGGTCTCGATTGCGGTCGCCCGGAAGATGATGTGGAGAATGCTCGGAGCAGATCACCCAATGGCAGCACACAAGGTTGATAGCCGTGGCATTTTGGAGCGTGGCCGCTCTGAAGATGTCAAAGAGGGCATTAATTCATTCTTCGAAAAGCGAGCACCGCAGTTCCCCGACAAGGTGTCTGATGGTCTGGGAACGATCTTTTCTGACTGGGACGACCCCACCTACGACTCGTAATCGTTGCGTAGGCTGTTGCTGTGAATGAAGAGCCGCTCTATGAGCGCGTCGGCGGCGACGAGTTTTTTCGGGAGCTTGTCGCAGCGTTCTACGACGGCATTGCAACCGATGCCCTTCTTGCGCCGCTGTACCCGGAGTATCCAGATTTTGAACCGGCCAAAGACCGACTTGCGTTATTTCTGATCCAGTACTGGGGAGGCCCGCACACCTATATGGAACAGCGTGGACACCCGAGGTTGCGCATGCGCCACCTCCCGTTTGTCGTCGGCGAGAAAGAACGTGATCATTGGCTCATGCACATGGCGTCAGCCGTTGAGAAGGTGTGCGATGGCCGCGATGGTGGCGCAGATATCGCGAAAGAACTTCTTGACTATTTCGTTCCGGCTGCCGATCACCTTCGTAACGATCAGCCGCTCGGACTTCGGCCATGACGTCGCCGGCGATCAAGGTGAATGACCTTGTCGTCGAGTACATGTCATCGCAAGGCACAATCCGTGCGGTAAACGGCCTTGATCTCTCTATTGCTGAAGGGGAGGTCTACGCGCTGCTCGGTGAGAATGGTGCCGGAAAGACATCAACGGTCGAGGTGCTCGAAGGTCACCGCAGCAGAGTTGGTGGCCAGGTTGAGATTCTTGGCATTGACCCAACTGCCGGAGGGTCTCGTCGGAGGGAGTTACGTGATCAGATCGGCATCGTTCTGCAAACGAGCGGAATCGAACCTGAGATCACACCTCGTGAAGCGTTGACGCTGTTTGGCGCGGTGTATCGAAACCCTTATTCCCTGTCTGAGGTCGTTGAGCGGGTCGGTTTGGGTGACTTTGTTGATCAGCGCGTCGGATCATTATCTGGAGGTCAGCGCCGTCGTCTGGATCTTGCGGTGGCGGTGATTGGTCGCCCTCGGGTGTTGTTTCTCGATGAGCCGACGACCGGCTTTGATCCATCTGCCCGAAGGAACGCTTGGGAACTCGTTCGGAGTTTGCATGCTGATGGAACGACCATTCTGCTCACCACGCATTACCTCGAAGAGGCCGGGTTTCTTGCCGACCGAGTTGGTGTGATCTCGCGTGGTGAGATGTTGGTCGAGGGCCCTCCCCGAGAACTGCAACAGGCGCACGGACGTAGCGTGATGTCGGTCGAGATCGCGGGTGCCGGTTCGCTCTCTGATGTTGAGGCATCGGTTGCCGCTGTACTGGATGGAATCTCGTCGACGTTGGCGTGGCAGGGCACGCGACTTCTCATCACGACTGAGGAGACCACGAAGGTGCTAGAGCGAATCACCAGATGGGCGCTATCGACGGGCGCTGATCTCAGCGAATGGTCTATTGAGCGGCCATCTCTCGAGCAGGTCTTTCTTGAGTTGAATGCCGACATCGATCGAGAGGGTGACGATGACTGAAGCCCGTCGATTTCCACCATCTCTGCCGTTGCTCATTCGGCAGGCGGGTCACCAGCTAAGACTGTTTGTGCGGGTTCCGGTCGCTGTCCTTTTCACAATCGCCCTTCCATTTGTGGTGTTACTTATCATCAACGCCACCTCGGGTGATCGTCTGATTCGCGATCCGGATGGTGAGTGGCCGGTTGATGCGTTTGTGTGTGTCGCGATCGCCGCGTTTACGGCCGTGTCCGCAACGTTCACCAATCTTGCGAATATGGTTCCGATTCGGCGTGAAGAAGGTGTACTGCAGCGTTGGAGGTCAACGCCGCTGCCCGTGTGGGTGTTCGTTGGCGGGCATGTTCTCGCTGCCGTGGTCATTGCAGCGGCAAGTGTGGTGTTCATGCTTGCAGTCGGTGTTGCGCTCTACGGAGTGTCGGTGCCGATGAGTTCAATTCCTGCTCTCGTGGTCACCGTTCTCGTTGCAACTACTGCATTTGCGGCGATGGGCATGGCAGTTGCGGCATTAGTGCCGACGGCAAGTGCTGCATCCGGGGTCGCGAACGCAATCGTGTTGCCGATGGCGCTCATCTCGAACGTGTTCATTCCGATGGAGTCTCCGCCGACTGCTCTCGACATTGCAGCAAACCTGCTGCCGCTCCGACCTTTCGTCGATGCGGTGCAAGCCCCATTGCATCCAGTTGACCCGACGACGGTTCCTCAGTGGGGTGCACTTGGTGTCATCGTGCTGTGGGGAGTCGCTGGTTTCGCTTGTGCGGTTAGGACCTTTCGCTGGAACGCAGCCCCTGGCGGAGGCACTCGACGGCGACGGGCGGCCCGCCAATCGGGCTGACGTCGTGCAGCAGCGAATCGTGCGCCGAACTTGGTCTGTTATCTCAACGCAAAGCAGGCGATTGCTGAGGCCGCAGCTGCATTCAACGAATCAACGTTCGGCGACATGGGGATACGGGCAGCGACGCAGCGAGCCATAGTCGATGGTTGGAGCCCCGCTCGCTCAGATCCGATGAGTACTGCTCGTGGGCGGCTGGGGTCGAGCTCTGCGGCCACACGATCGATTGGAGCGGCGGTCTCATCAGGGGTGAGCGCAATGAGGTCGCGTCGACCATCGAGGGCCTCGGCTTCGAGGAGGCCATCAAGATCTGATGTGCGCGCGTGAGGCAGCTCGAATGTGGTTCCCATCGCAACGCGAAGCGAGCGCCGAGAGAGCGGGTCTCCGCTCTCTCCGTCGAGCAGCAAGCCGTCCCAGCCGAGTCCAGCAGCGTTTCTCACAATTCCGCCTACGTTCGCTGGGTTGTCAACCTGTTCAACGATCACGAGACGGTGGGTTCGAGCGAGGAGCGAAGTAGCGCTCGGTCTCGGTGGCCGCTCAAATATTGCAACGATGGGGTGAGGCATGCCGAGTCCGGTGACGAGCCGGCGAATGTCATCACCTCCGACGAAAACGTCGACGCCCAGGTCATGAGCGATAGGTGGCACTCGTTGCTCGTCAGCGAGAGCAGCGACCGGTGTGCACCCGGCTCGAAATGCTCGTTCAACAACGAGATCGCCTTCGGCGAGAAAGAGGCCAGATCCATGGTCGTCGCGCTTGTCGGCTCGTGTTGTGAGCCCTCGTTCTCGCAGTCGAAACATAGCGAGTCGCTCGTCGTCAACCGACTCGATCTTGACGAATGGCATGTCAGAAGTCTCTATCAGAAGTGATAGGGGAAGGGCGACCAGTCAGGATCGCGCTTCTCGAGGAACGCGTCACGTCCTTCGGCACCTTCGTCTGTTCCGTAGGCAAGTCTGGTGGCCTCGCCGGCGAATACTTGCTGACCCACGATGCCGTCGTCGACAAGGTTGAATGCGAACTTCAACATGCGCTGAGCGGTCGGGCTCTTTCCGCAGATGGTTCGGGCCCATTCGAGAGCGGTGCGTTCGAGTTCGGCGTGATCAGCAACGGCGTTTACCGCGCCCATCCGGTGCATGTCTTCGGCCGAATACTCGGAGCCGAGGAAGAAAATTTCTCGGGCAAATTTCTGTCCGACCATTTTCGCAAGGTAGGCCGAGCCATACCCTGCATCGAACGACGCCACGTCGGCATCGGTTTGTTTGAATTTCGCGTGTTCGCGACTCGCAATCGTGAGGTCACACACCACGTGAAGGCTGTGTCCGCCACCTGCAGCCCAGCCGGGGACAACACACATCACGACCTTCGGCATGAACCTGATGAGTCGTTGCACCTCAAGAATGTGGAGGCGACCCGATCGAGCAGGGTCGACTGAATCTGCGGTCTCACCATCGGCATAGCGGTAGCCGTCTCGACCCCGGATACGTTGATCGCCACCCGAGCAAAACGCCCAACCCCCATCTTTTTGCGAGGGGCCGTTGCCGGTGAGAATGACGCAGCCAACATCGCTTGACATGCGGGCATGATCGAGCGCTCGATACAACTCGTCGACCGTATGTGGACGGAAGGCATTGCGAATGTCTGGTCGATCGAATGCGATGCGCACGCATCCAACGTCACGGGCGCGGTGGTAGGTGATGTCAGTGAAGTCAAACCCGGGGACCACGTCCCATTGGGAGGCATCGAAAATTTCTGAGGTATCGGGGCGAGCGCTCATGACTCTATTGTCGCCGCTTCGTGCTCATTTGCTGGCATCGTTCCGCTGTTTGGTACCTCGCACGAGTCTGCACTGTTGAGTCGCTGGCGGAGCGCGAGCGCTAATAGAACCATCGATAACACGGCGAGAATCGGTTGGGTGGGGGCGAACCAGTCGAGTGCCCCAGATGTACCGAGCGCAATGACGACGAGTTTGTTGCAGACCGGGCAACCGATTGCAAAGAAGCCGAGCAGGCCGCCCGCAATTCCTCGGCGTTCATGCGTGACGGGCTGCGGTTGAGCGACATATGTGGCGAGCAGCAAACCTCCCAGCAGTGAGGTGACGGCGAGGCTGGGATAACTCCACCAGGTGACGTCAACCGGGCGCCCAAATAGAGGGTTTGGGATGACGTCGGTGGGGAGACCGACGGCGAAAGCGACCGCCACGGCGCCGACGACGGCGGTAAGCCATTGTCGTTGCCGCCAGTTACGCATAGAGATGAAGGTATCTGACGTGGAGTCGAGTTGGTCAGAGGCGAAGAAGCGCGGTGGTGGCAGCTGCCGCCAAGATCACCACAATGATGGGTGCTCGTCGCCAGATGAGCACAGCGGCAACGGCGACGCCTGCGCTTCGTGCATCGATGGTGAGGGATTTTCCGCTTGCGAATGTGAGTTGGGCAATGACCGCACTGACAACTGCGGCCGGAATGAGTGATCCGAGCCGTTCGAACATCGGAACTCTGCGTACGAGAGCGGTTCCCCCGTACATGCCGAGAAGGCGCAGGCTTGCCACACCAACCGCAAGCAAAATGATGATTGTCCACGTCATGAGGGAGCTACCTTTGGCTCTCGCACCTTCAGGGCAACGACCGCTCCGGTGAGGCTGAGAATGATGGGGGTGCCTGCCGGCGCAATCGGAAGCAGTGCAGCGCAGAGCCCTCCACCGACGAGGGCAGCGACGAGACCGGGCTTTTGTCGCAAAAGGTTGGCGATGATCGCAAGAAGCAGCGCCGGGAAGACCGCGTCGAGACCTAACCGGTTTGTATCACCGATGATGTTTCCGAGAAAGACACCTGTGAAGGTGCCACACCACCAGCCGAGATGTAGCGCCCCGGTGACCCACCAGAAGGCAGTGATTACTCCTTTCGGTGTGGATTGTTGCATTGCGACACCGACGTTGGGATCGAGGCAATTGAGAGCTGCGCAACTCCGTTGTAGATGACCCACCTGGATCCGGGTACCAAGGCTTGCTGCGAGCAAGCCAAATCGTGATGCGACGACCCACCCAGCGATGAGTGCGGCGAGCAGGCTTCCGCCGACGTCACGTACGGCGACATATGCAAGTTCTGATGTTGCTGACAAAACGATGCCGGCCGCAGCGATGGTTTTTACCGCTGACCCAACATGTTCATAGACGAGGACGTTGACGGTGACGCCGATCGCAAAAAACGTGAGGCCGATACCGATGAGGGTTCCCCATTCCGGGCGAGCACTCGTGGAGGTCTCTGACATCTTTCGAGTTTTGCATAAGGGCCGTTTTGCTCATGCGCCGGAGGTTGCTGAGACGGATTGCAGCGAGCACGTAAGGTTCGACTTCATCGACGAGGTTCGCAGTCGGTAAAACAGTCGTATGGAAGACGTAGTGCTGTACGAGGTTTCCGACGGAATCGCGAAAATCACGTTGAATCGACCCGATCAGATGAACGCGTGGACTGGCGAACTCAGCGATGAGCTGCAGGCCCGCCTTGGCGAGGCTGACCGCAATGACGAGGTTGTAGTTGTCGTCATCACCGGAGCGGGGAAAGCCTTCTGCGCTGGCGCCGACCTTGGTGATGGGGAGAGCGGTTTTCTTCCGGTTTCAGCCGATGACGATGGTCGGCCCCGTCTCTGGCCGTATCAAGTTCGCAAGCCGATCATTGCGGCAGTCAACGGTCATGCAGTGGGCGTGGGCATCACATTTTCGATGCTCTGCGATATCAGGTTGGTTGCAGAGGACGCCAAGATTCAATACGCCATGGTTCGGCGGGGTGTGGTGCCCGAGCTTGCATCACATGTCATTTTGCCGAGGGTGATTGGATTCTCAAAGGCCGCCGAGTTGATGCTGACAGGTCGGATGCTGTCGGGAGCGGAGGCAGCGGAACTTGGGCTCGCTTCTCGGGCGGTACCCGCAGACCAGGTGTTGACCGAAGCGATGTCACTTGCTGCAGACATGGTCCGCGACGCCTCGCCGGTTGCACTTGCGGTATCGAAGCAATTGCTATGGCAAGGGGTGACAGCCGGTGTCGACGAGATGTTGAGCCGAGAGGGCCGCGTGATCGGTTCGATCGCTCGCATGCCCGACGCGGTCGAAGGAGTCACCGCGTTTTTCGAACGCCGAGATGCGGTTTGGTCGGGGAGTGTCAACGAGTCGGCTGACGACCTCCTGGAGTGTTAACGCTGCGAACTTTCGCGGTTAGACGAGCACCCAGGTGACACCGCCGATGTCGTGACGTTCTCCGACTCGTTGGCGGTCGGTGGCAACGAGATCGATCTGGTCGATTCCTTCGCCTCGAGGACCAGCGTCCGCGAAGGTGACCGAGGTCGATACTCCAAGTTCCTCCCAACGTGCACGCATTGCTTCGGGGTCGTGGGCGCCAACCGTGACACCGGCGATCGACGAGACAACGGAGTTGTGGCGGTGAGCGGTCCACGTGTCGCCGGCCCAACGCCACGATCCCTCAGGGATTGCTTCGTCGAGCGAAACGATTGCCCCGCCGACATCTTTCGGGTGGAGGTGCCGCCCACGAATGTCATGGTGATCGGCGGCCCAGATGATTCGTACGTTGCGATCTGCGAGGTCAGCAAGACGGTCGTCAAGGTCATCAACCTCGTGAAGCACCATGTAGCCGCTGTCACCACCTCGCCGCTCAAGCATTCGGCCCCCTGCGGTGCCCTCGGTTACTGGGGTGATGATCTCAATAAATTGATCCCCAACCACCATGAGAGCGTTTGTCAGTCCAAACTCTGAGACGTCGAGGTCTCTGACACAGATCGACAGCTGAAAGGTTTCGCAGAGTGCTGTTGCAACCGGTTCAAGGTCATGGGCGACAAGGGCAACTTGACGAAGTCTGATCATGGAGTGATCCTTGCAACCTTGTGTCGCCGGTAGCGAGTCGGGTTCGCGCTCGTCCACAGCGTTGTCGAGCGGGCAGGATGCAACAACACGAGGTGAGGAGGTTCTGCAATGACTCGAGTGATGACCGAAGGACTTGAATTTCCAGAAGGGCCAGTTGCGCTCGACGACGGCAGTGTGCTCGTCGTCGAAATTAAGCGGCAAACGATTACGCGCTGTTGGCCAAACGGTTCAACAGAGGTGGTTGCAGAAACCGGCGGCGGACCCAACGGAATGGCGATTGGCCCTGATGGAGCGTTGTATGTGTGCAACAACGGAGGATTCGCGTGGCGTGAAATCGATGGAATGACAGCACCGGGCCATCAAGGAGATGACTATGTCGGCGGGTCAATTCAACGTGTGATGATCGAAACTGGCGAGGTCACCACCCTGTACGCAGAGTGCGACGGCCATCAACTGCGTGGCCCAAATGACATCGTCTTCGACACCAATGGCGGGTTCTGGTTTACCGATCTTGGCAAGAGTCGTTCTCGAGATTCCGATAATGGTGGCCTCTATTACGCCCTCGCTGATGGATCCTCCATTGCGTGCGCCGCCTACGGATTGACGAAACCTAACGGGGTCGGACTGTCGCCCGATGGTTCAACGGTGTACGTGGCAGAAACATCGGTCGGGCGTGTCTGGAAATGGGACATTGCCAGTCCGGGTGTTGTCGAGCGGGGAACGACGCCGCTTGCCCATGGCACCTTGCTCTACGGATTTGATGGCTACCAGCTTCTTGATTCGCTCGCAGTAGACGGTGACGGCAACGTGTGCGTCGCCACATTGGTCACCGGCGCCATCAGCGTGATCAGCCCCGAAGGTGAGCTGATCGATCAGGTTCACGTTCCGAAATGGGATGCGTATGTCACCAATATCTGTTTTGGTGGACCTGACTTAATGACGGCATATGTGACGTCCTCGGGTTGGGGATTGCTGTACGAGATGCCGTGGGAACGCCCCGGACTTCGTCTCAACTATCAGCAGTAACAGGCTTTGGTTTCGACATCATCAGTGCACCCACTGACCCGACACCGGCCACACACGCGCCGACGATGAATGTTCGGACGAAGTCGCGAGGGTCACGACCCTCGCCGAGAACGGTGAACATCGACTGAATGCCGGTGAGCATGCCAATGTTCATCAGGGTGGAACTCATGCCGTTTGCAATGCCGAGATCGGCGCTGTCGACCGCATTTGCAACTGCAATCGAGTACGACGGTGATGCGAGACCCATCGCGATGCCTGAAAGCGAAAGACCAATGATGACGAGTGTCAGGTTTTGAGATTGCGCGCCGCCGATCCACGCAGCCATCGAGAACACCATTAGAACTGAGCCGATCAGTAAGAAGAAGCGTTCGCCAAACTTCCCTGATAGGCGTCCACCGAGTGGAGAAGTGAGGCTGTAGAACGCGGGCCTGAAGAGCAAAATGAGAGCGATGGCTCCCACCGAGTAACCAAACAGGCTTGCTAACAAAATCGGGGCGATGAGAAATCCACCCATGTACGCAAATTGGCTGAGAGGTTGACAGATGAGCGGCCCGGTGAAGTTGCGCAATTTGAAATAGTCGAGACGAAGCATTGGATGCTCGACCCGACGCTCAATTCGAAGAAACAAGCCGATGCCCACCACGGCACAGACTGCGAAAAAGGCCGGTACAGGTGCGGTGAAGCCCGAACGGCCACCGAACTCGAGGAAGAGAAGGAAGCCCAAGGTTCCAAGGGCGAGGGTTGCGGCGCCAGTCCAGTCGATCGGCACATCGCTGACACCACCAGACTTCCGAAGTGTGCGCCATGAGGCGGTGGTTCCGATAATTGCGAAGGGAAGGAGTCCGGCGAATACCGAACGCCATCCGAACGCTTCGATGAGCGGTCCGCCAGCGACGAGAGCGAGCACGGGCGCCCCGGTCATTGTCATCTGGAACCAGCCCATCGCCTCGCCGCGTTGTTCGAGAGGGTGTGCGGCCATGATGAGCGCCATCCCTGTCGGCATGGTCGCAGAAATGGCGAGACCGACCAGCATGCGGGCGGCGACAAACGTCTCGGCTGATGGCGCAAGAGCGCAGGCGAGGGTTCCGAGCCCGAGCAGTACTGCTCCGATGAGGAATATCTTCCGGTGGCCGTGACTGTCCCCGAGTCGTCCCATGATCGGGGTGGTAATTGCCATCACTAAGAAGAGGCCGGTAACCGACCACGCGAGAAAGCCCTCAGATGAGTTGAGGTCGTCGGCGATGGTCGGGAGCGATGCAGAAACAATGGTCATCGACGATGTGAACACGATGACGGTGGTCACGACAGTGATGAGAACTCGCTTCGCATAGCGGGGGTCGAGCTCGGTATCTGTTGTCGCCACATGGGGGGAACTGTGGGCGGTCACTGCGACGACCTTACGAGATAACACTCGCGTTCACTTGCATCGAGGTCTCGTATGTGGTGAAGCCCACGGTTCGGCACCGTGGGCGGTTCATCGGTACGTTCACTCTGTGGAAAGCAATGATCTGGCGCCACCAAACGCCGCACGTCGAGCGGTAGTTCTCTCGTCGGGCGTCGAGCTTTCCGTTATCGATAACGAACGCAATGAGGCATCGAGAGCGTGGTTGCTCGTTCACGGTCTCTCTTCTAATGCTCGATTATGGGACGGTGTGCTACGTCGCCTCACGGCTGGGGGCGACCGGGTGATTGCGGTTGACCAACGGGGCCACGGCCACTCGCAGTCGTCACCGAGCGGCTATGAAATGGAGATCGTTGCCGATGACCTTGCCGAACTGGGGAAATCTCTCGATGTTGCGCAACTCTTCCTCGTTGGCCAGTCGTGGGGAGGCAATGTCGTGCTTGAGTGTTCCGCTCGACACGAGGGGTTGGCGTCAGGGGTCGTTGGCGTCGACGGTGGCTTCATTCGCCTAAAAGATCACTATCCGGAATGGGAGGCATGTTGGCGAGAATTGGCGCCCCCGGTGCTTGAGGGCGTTCCTCTTCAGCGGATCGAGCAGTGGCTCGCCCAGTCTGCAGCCGATTGGCCTGATGAGGGTCGACGCGGAACGCTCGCGAACTTCATCGTGCGTGAAGATGGCACTATCTCTCCCCGCTTGAGCCGCAACGACCACCGCGATGTGCTCGCAGGTTTATGGCGCCATGAGCCCGCTGATGCGCTGTCGCGTACGACTGCACCGGTGAGATTTTTTGTTGCCGACAGTGGTGATGCAGACCGACGCACTCAGCGCCGATCTGCGATCGATGCGCTCGTCGTTCAGGGTGGCAGCCAAGTTGATGCGGTCTGGTTCGAGGGGGCTCACCACGATGTGCATGCGCAGCGCCCCGACGATGTGACTGCGGCTCTGTTGGACTTCGCAGGCCACCACTCTTAAGCCTCCGTTGAGGCGTCGGTGACGCAGCTGTGACGTGCCGTTCTCGACACGGGTTGTCTCGTTCGTGGAAGAATGACATCGGTGAGTGGTCACGAACAACGACGAGGTGGGGATAGTCGCACTAGAAGTGTGGTGCTCACAGGGTTTATGGCGACCGGCAAATCGACAGTCGGCCGACAACTTGCCGCAAGACTGCGTTACGGCTTTGTCGATACCGACCGCCTTATCGAAGAACGGTTTGGTTCGATTCCGGAGATCTTTCGAACTCAAGGCGAGGAACGCTTTAGAGCGATTGAGCGTGAGTTGGCGTCCGAGATTGCTGCGTTGCCTGCGCTCGTCATTGCAACCGGTGGGGGGATGCTTGTCGATAGTGCAGTGGCAGACGTTTTTACCGGCGCTGGCTCATTGGTGGTGAGCCTTATTGCGGATGTTGACACGATTTATCGACGCGTCGGCGGAGAACGGGCCGGAGAACGACGGCCAATGCTTGCGGTTGCTGATCCTCGACAGCGCATCGCGGAGCTTGTTGCAGAACGAGAGTCGGCGTACGCAAGGTTCCCTCAGGTGCGGACCGACACCAACTCATCAGCACGGATTGTTGATGAGATCGTTGCTTTGATGTAGCCGGTCAGAGGTTGCAGCCAACATGGTCACCGATGACGTCTGCTGCATGAGCAAACGTTGAGGCAGCATCTCCCTCGCCTTCGGTTGAGGCGAGCACCCGCCAGACCTCTGCAGACTCTACGAGTGTTTCACAGTCGCGGCTTGCCGCCAGGTTGGCGATCGTGATGAGGTCTGCAGGAATTCCACCGTCAAATTCGATTCCCGAATCTTCGGTGATGTCAATCGCTCGACCGTCGAGAGCAATTCCAGTGAAGACCGCGGTGTCACCGTCGTCGTCGAGAGGTTGGACACCGGTGAGCGCAATGACGGGGGCTTCCTCGCAAAGTGGAGCATTCGATGTCCGCTGTGCGGAATGTGTGCGGCATCTGCGGGCCACCACTTCGAGAGGCGAAAAGCCGAGAACACCGGGGTGCTGAGCAAAGGCCGTCTCAAATTCGGTCAGAGAGTCACAGATTTCCATTGCGATGTCGAAAAGTTCGACGGTCTCATCGATATCGATGGTGAGGGCGGCTGCATCAACTCGACGTTGGCACGGATCGGTCGGGGCCGCAGATGGAGTCTCTGCCGTGCATGCGCTCACAGTGAGCGCCACCGCCGCAACGGCAGACGACCACCGACGGATGATCGAGAAAGACTGCATTTCTCTATGTTGCCCGCCAACCGAGGGTCGGGCAAGGCATGCAGGTAGTGTCTAAGGTCTGGCGACGTGGCCGAGTGGCTTAGGCAAGGGCCTGCAAAGCCCTGTACATGGGTTCGATTCCCATCGTCGCCTCTGAGAGATCGGGTGGTTACAACCTCCGATCCTCCCGCAAGGGCGTGGAGTCTCTACTGTCAGATCATGACCGGAGATTCAACGCGCATCTTTCCAATTGAGGACCCATCGCCTGAAGTAGCCGACTTTATTGACCGCGCCGGGCTGAAAGGGCCGAATGGAAAGCCGATCAACATCTTCGGAACCCTTGCTCACCACCCAGATCTTCTTCGTCGGTGGATGGTGTTTGCGGGCCACATCATGGCGAAGAACACACTGTCGCCCCGAGATCGTGAGATCCTTATTTTGCGTGCCGGAGTGCGTTGTGGCTCCCGCTACGAGTTCGCACAACACGCCCAAATCGCAAAAGATTGTGACCTCTCTGATGATGACATCGAGGCGACAAAAGGCCCGATCGACGCATGGCCCGGATCAGATCTCGAAAAGGCATTGTTGTCAGCCGCTGATGAATTGCACGCCCGCCAACGAATTGATGACACGACGTGGGCTTCGCTGTCAGAGCACTACAGCATCGAGCAACTTCTTGATGTCGTGTTTACCGTCGGTCAGTACACCCTGGTCTCAATGTTGTTGAATACGGCAGGGGTTGTCATCGATGACGGTATTCCCGACCTGTTGTGACCGGTGGGCGAGGCCGTTTTTTGGCCGTGTACCGATTCCAGTCGCACGAGGTGGTCAGAACCCGCTACCGTTACCCGAATACGCCGGCGCTTTGAGCGGTTGGCACACACCTACACCTCAGATGAACGCACCCGAATGACAACCACAGATGCCCTTACAAGGGTTGTTGTGCCCGGACAGCACTTGCTTGCGCCGCTGTGTGGTCCGCGAGACGTCAATGTGCGGGCGATCGAGTCAGCGTTTCCGGCGGCATCGATTCAGATTCGTGGCGATGAGATCCTCATCAAAGGAAACGAGTCAAGTCGTGTCGGCCAGCTCTTTGAAGAGTTGATCGCACTGATCGAGCGTGGCCAAGAGCTCGATGATGTCACGTTGGGTCGCGTGATTCAGATGGTGCAAGCCGATGAGCGACCCTCCGAGGTGCTTACCCATCAGGTATTGCGGGGCTCTCGAGGTCGCCACGTGCGTCCGAAGACCGCAGGTCAAAAGCGGTACGTCGATGCGATCGAGCGCAATGTCATCACGTTTGGAATCGGCCCTGCGGGTACAGGTAAGAGTTGGCTTGCGATGGCGATGGCGGTGAAAGCCTTGCAGGCGAAAGAGGTTCAGCGCATCATCTTGACGCGGCCGGCCGTTGAGGCTGGCGAACGGCTCGGTTTTTTGCCTGGTGACCTGATGGCAAAGATCGACCCGTATCTCAGGCCGCTGTACGACGCCCTGTACGACATGATCGATACCGACGGAGCTCAGAAGTTGCTTGAGCGAGGGGTTGTTGAGGTTGCGCCACTTGCGTTTATGCGTGGTCGAACCCTCAACAATTCATTCATCATTCTTGATGAGGCTCAGAACACGACACCTGAGCAAATGAAGATGTTCCTCACCCGAATCGGATTCGGATCGAAGGTTGTTGTTACCGGTGATGCGACCCAAGTCGACGTTCCCGACGGCCGAAGTGGTCTCAGCGGGTTGCAACACGTGCTCGACGGAATCGATGGTTTGGGTTTTGTGAGACTTGGTGCTGCTGACGTTGTCCGTCACCGAATTGTCGCTGACATTGTCGCTGCATATGAAGAACGGACGTCGTCATGAAGGAGCCGTCAAGTCCCACCGACGGCAGCCAATCGCGTGCGGTTGTCGTCACCGAGAACGCCCAAGACGTTGTAAATGTCGATCTTGATCGGTGGGGGTGTCTTGCGGAGGCCGTTTTGCGCGCCGAGGGTGAGTCGGGTGAACTGACGCTCACCTTTGTTGATGCTGCCGACATTATCGACCTCAAAATTGAGCATTTCGGTGACGCAGGCGAGCACCCTTCCGACGTGCTGTCGTTCCCTCTCGATATCGATGCTACGGAAGGCGATGATGTGCCTCGTCTGCTTGGAGACGTCGTCATTTGTCCTGAGGTCGCCGACCTCCAGGCATCGACCCACGCCGGAACGTTTGATGATGAGATTGCATTGCTCGTCGTGCATGGCATTCTTCACATCCTCGGCTTTGATCATGAAAGTGATGCCGATCGTCACGAAATGCAGTTGCGCGAGCGCGAGCATCTCATTAATCGGTTCTGGCACGGTGAGGTGCCTGAGGGGTTTAGTTTTGATCACCGGTCAGAGGTGAGGTCATGAACGGCGCCAACCTTGTGATGCTTCTCGTCATCATTGTGTTGCTATTCGCATTGATCTTTTTCGCGATTGCCGAAATGGGCCTGTCAAAGATGACGAAGCCCCGTGCGGCTGCGATTACCGAGGACAAACCGCGTATTGAGCCGAGTCTGACCGCCCTCGTTGACAACCCAGAGGGATGGATCAACCCGTTGTTGCTGATGGTGAACGTATGCCAGACCGTTCAAGCAACCTTGACGGGAATTGTTGCGGGGAATCTGTTTGGGGGAGTTGGCGTGGCCGTCGGTGTCACGTTGAACGTCATTGTCTTTTTTGTGCTCGCAGAGGCGGTCCCGAAGACGTACGCCGTGCTCAATCCTGATCGGGCAGCGATGATCGCTGCCCGACCGGTGCGGGCGCTCACTGCGTTTCCTCCACTCCGAATGATCTCCGCAGGCCTGATTGGCCTCACCAATGTGCTGGTGAAAGGCCGTGGTTTAGAGAGCGGCCCATTCGTGAGCGAGCAGGAGTTTCTCGGCATCGTCGAGGCCGCCGCTCAAGATGAGGTCATCGAACACGAGGAGCGCGAACTCATCGAGTCGATCATCGAGTTTGGTGACACGGTCGCACGGGAGGTCATGGTTCCACGACCTGACATGGTGATAGTGGCGAATACAGCAACCATCACCGACGCGCTGAACCTTGGAATTGCGCATGGCTTTAGTCGCTTGCCGGTTTCAGGCAGTGACGAGGATGACATCGTGGGTCTCGCCTTCACGAAAGACCTCATGCGCGCAGAGCGCGAAGGCCGCGGTGATCTTCCGGTACTCGACCTTGCGCGAGATGTGACGTTCATTCCGGAAAATAAACCCGTTGCCCGGCTGATGCGTGAGATGCAGGACAGCAAGTTTCATATTGCGATCGTCGCTGATGAGTACGGCGACATTGCCGGGCTCGTCACTCTCGAAGACTGCCTCGAAGAGCTCGTCGGTGAAATTGTCGATGAGTACGACGCGGAAGAACACGACATCGAGCGCTTTGACGACGGCACATTGCTAGTTGACGGCGGTCTCAACATCGGTGATGTCGCTGATGAACTTGGCATTGACATTCCGAACGAAGATTTTGACAGCGTGGGCGGGTTCGTCTTCTCGGCGCTTGAGCGCGTGCCTGAACCTGGTGATGCGATCGACTTTGAGGGTTTTGCGTTTGTTGTCGAGTCGGTGGAAGGGCGGCGCGTACGACGCGTTCGCATTACTCCTGCTCCTCAAGACAGTGTGGAGGACTCTGCAGCCGAGGCCTCATCTGACTAACTGTCGTTTGTAGCGCTTCATGTACATTCGTCCTATGGACGTATCTCTTGAGGGAAAAGTTGCGCTCGTCACCGGTGCATCACGAGGAATTGGTCAGGCGATTGCAGAAACAATGGCCGCTTCCGGCGCCAAGGTCATGTTGACGTCTCGGAAGCTTGACCAACTTGAAGCGGTAAAGGCTGAGATGGAAGGTGATGTAGATGTAATTGCCTCGCATGTCGGTGATGCTGACTCCGGTGAGAAAACGGTGGCGGCGACAATCGAGCGGTTCGGTTCGCTTGACATTCTTGTGAACAACGCTGGGACGAACCCGTATTACGGTCCCGTGCTTGAAGTTGATCAGGGCCGTTGGGACAAGACCTTTGAGGTCAATCTTCGAGGACCAATGTTCTGGTCAGCGGCCGCCCATCGCGCCGCATTCGCAGAAAAGCCCGGAGTCATCATCAACATGGCCTCGGTCGGTGGGCTCCGGTCAGGGCCACACCTCGGCGTCTACAACCTTACGAAAGCGGCACTCATACATCTGACAAAACAGCTAGCCGGTGAAATTGGTCCGACCCGAGTGCTGGGTATTGCTCCGGGGCTTGTGGTCACAGATTTTGCTCAGGCACTCGTCGACAATTTCGGCGACAAGTTGGCGAAGGAACTTCCGGTGAAACGTCTCGGTGAGCCTCAAGACATCGCGAATCTCGCGACATTCCTTGCATCTGACCTTGCCTCATGGATCACCGGCGAAACCTACGTCATCGACGGTGGGGCGGGTGTCAAAGACGCCGCAGGGTGACGTCGCTCACATGGTGAGTTCGCTTCGTCGAACCTTTCCGAGGGCAGTGCGGGGGATGGCCTCGACGAGTTCGAGTTGTTTGGGGAGCGCGTAGCCCGGCAGTTGCGCTCGGCAGTGCTCGCGAATGTCGTCAAGTGACAGGTTGGGGCGTGCGCTGACGACGAACGCAGCAACGATCTGTCCCCATTCGTTGTCGGGTAGCCCGGTAACGGCGACGTCGTGAATATCTGGGTGCTGAATCAGTTGGCGTTCGACATCGTCTGGCCACACCTTCTCGCCGCCGGTGTTGATGACATCACCCCGCCTGCCTTCGACATGAAGACTCCCGTCATCGCGAACGAATCCGAGATCACCGGTAGGCAGCCACCCATCGCTGGTAAGTGGCGAGGTGCCGTCGCGGTAGCAGCGGAGAAGCATCGGCCCTCGTAAATGCACTTCGCCGTCTCGAATCTCGATCTCGACGCTATTGAGAGGCTTGCCGTTGTACACGACTCCACTTCCTGTTTCGGTGAGCCCATAGGTTGCAATGCAATGAGGTGGTCGATCGGCTGGTGGACGTGCGCCACCGAGCACGATGGCCCGAAACAGTGATGGCTTAATTCGTTGGAGAGCAGTCGTTACCAGTGAAACAAGGGTCGCTTCCGATGTGCTGACGACGTCTGCATCAAACCCATCGATCACGGTGAGGGTGGTTCCGGTGATGAGAGATCTGGTGATGACAGAGAGACCGCCGACGTGCGCAAGTGGAAGGCAGGCGAGCCAATGGTCGTTATCTGTCACTTGCAGACGTTCGGATGTTGCTCGGGCTGATGCTTCCACCGCTGCGTGGGTGAGCACTGCTGCTTTTGGGGGCCCTGAAGAGCCGCTTGTTGCGATGACGAGGGCATCTCCTGATTCGACCGGTTCTCCGTCGCTGAGAGCCGTTTCGCCGTCTTCTGAGATAACAGTTGCGACGCCGAAGCGCTGCAGCATTGAGCGTTGTGCAGCCACGGGTAGTCGGCGATCGAGAGGAAACACTGCATCGCCTCGTTCCCATACCGATTGGAGAGCGTGAACGAAATCTGGTGATCCAGGAAGGTTGAGGGCAGTGAGTTTGGGCATGTCTCGAGCGGGGGTCAAGTTGTGAACTCGGGGTTCATGCACCATCATTGCCGAAGTATGAGCGGAGCGCCATCACTACGCATTTGGATTGCTGGTGCTCGTCCGCGGACGTTGCCTGCAGCTGTGGTGCCAGTCGCAGTAGGTGCTGCGGTTGCGGTCGATGGTAAGGGGTGGTCATCGGTGTCGTGGGCAGGTGTCGTTCTTGCTCTGGTGGTCAGCTTGTTGTTGCAGGTGGGGGTGAACTACGCGAACGATTATTCAGATGGGGTTCGTGGCACTGATGATGTGCGGGTTGGTCCTCTTCGGCTTGTTGCATCCGGTTCCGCAACACCTCAACAGGTGCGAGCGGCTGCGATCATGAGCCTCCTGCTGGCCTCAGTGGCTGGTCTTGTTCTGGCGGCAATGACGTCGTGGTGGCTTATTGCGGTTGGCGTCGCTGCGGTGCTTGCGGCCTGGGGATATACGGGCGGCCCGAAGCCCTATGGCTACCTCGGCCTTGGTGAGGTGTTTGTGTTCGTGTTCTTCGGTTTGGTTGCAACTGTGGGTACGACGTTCGCTGCAGTCGAGCAACTGTTGTGGAGGTCGTGGGTAGCAGGTGTTGGGGTTGGTGCGCTCGCCTGCGCGTTGCTGGTCGTGAACAATTTGCGTGACCTGCCGACCGATCGAGATGTCAACAAGCGAACGCTGGCAGTTCGGCTTGGCGACGCTCGAACGCGAGTCATGTTCACCACGCTTGTTGTCGTGGCTTTGGCAAGTTCTGTTGCAATCGCTGACCTCGGGGCTCTTATCGCGTTGGCCGTTGCAGTGCCGGCGTTAACAGTGGTCAGAACGATTCACAGTGGAGTAGTTGGCGCAGAACTCATCCCAGTGCTGGGCTCGACAGGGAAATTGCAGTTGTTGTTTGGCGTGTTGTTGAGCGTCGGTCTCGTCATTGTGTAGACGGTGAGCGTGTGCTTGCGCTGTTCACCCAACCGGCCACGTGATCAGCGAATTCTTCGCTGTGTTCAAGGTGAGCAGCGTGGCCTGCTTCGCTCATTGTGACGTGTTTGGCTTGGGGCATTGTTTGCGTAAGACGTACACCGAGCGCGCAGAATTTCTTGTCTTCGCTGCCGGTAATGACGAGGGTGGGTACATCGACTGAGGCGAGTTCGTCCCAGAGCGGCTGTTGGCACCCAGTGCCTGCGTGGCGTAGAGATTCAGCGAGGCCGGTGCTGCTATTTCGATGTCTCGCTGCGAGGTCAGTGGCGCTTGGCCGAAGACGCGAGAACAGCGGAAGTGCCATCCATCGTTGCAGAAATGCAGAAACCCCGTCGCGCTCGATGCTGTCAGCGAGAGCGTGATCGGCGTTTTGTCGTTCTTCACGTTCCTCGCTTGTGTCGAGCCCGGCCGTCGTGCTGACGAGCACAAGTGCAGTCACGACCTCAGGATGCTGGGTGGCGATATGGAGTAGGTAGCGACCACCCATGGAGTAGCCGATCCAGATTCCGGGTGCGGCCAGTTCTGCGATCGCTCTGGCGCCCTCGGTGAGGGGGTAGGGGAGGGTCATGCCGTTACCGTGACCAGGCATGTCGGGAGCCCAAAAGGTTGCTGCGGGAAGGCGCTCTTTCAGTGCAGCGACGGGTTGAGCCCAACTTTCTGAGGTTTGAGTGAACCCATGGAGAAGGTTGAACTGCATGGTGACGATCTAGGCCTCGCTCGTCCGATCAGCGAGCCGTCTCAGTACGCGCTCAAATGTCTCAGATTCTTGGGCGCCAGGGATCGACCACTGCCCCTCGACGACATATGTCGGGACAGCTGTGATGCCGAGTTCGGAGGCTCCGAGTAACTCATTTCGCACTTCCTGTTCACCCTCGTGGGTTTCGAGAAATGCGAGTGTGTCGGCTCGATCTGCGCCGAGCTGTTGCATGAGTTCAGCGAGCTCATCGGGATCTCCAACGTTGTTTCCGTTGGTGAAGTACGACGCAAGAAGTAGTTCTTTTACGTCTGATTGAGCGATCGGTGAGTCGGGTTGGCCAGCTCGCCAAATCAACCGGTGTGCAAGGAGAGTGTTTGCTCGCTGTGCGCTGTCCATCTGGAAGTCGAGTCCGGCTTCGGCAGCGACTGAAGTCACGTGAGAGAGAATGCGGTCGGCTTGCTCAGGTCCGCCAAATTTTCGTTCGTAGACGCCCCGCACTGGTTCGGTCTTCCCAGGCGAAGCGGTCGGGTCGAGTTGATATGCCCGATACGTGACGTTGACGCGAATCTCATCTCCGAGATTTGCGATAGCGGACTCAAATTTTCGCTTTCCGATGTAGCACCAAGGGCACACGACATCAGACCAAATATCGATGTTGATCGTGGGTGTGTCGGAAATCGTCATAACACGACGATACGTCGTCTGCGATAAGGCCGTATCGTCGGGGCTGTGTCGGCATCGGCGACTTTTTCTTCGACTCTGTTTGACGAGTGGGTTTCACTCGGCCTCACCGACGTTGTCATCGCGCCTGGGTCTCGTAGCACTCCATTAACTATCGCGGCTTCTCGGGAAGAGAGGATTCGCACCCACGTCATTCTCGATGAACGTGTTGCGGCATTCGTGGCGCTCGGACTCGGGTTGCGTGGACGTCCGGCTGCTCTCATCTGTACGAGTGGAACTGCTGCCGCGAACTTTTTACCAGCGGTTGTTGAGGCTGGCCTTTCCGGAGTGCCGATGCTCGTGTGCACTGCCGACCGGCCGCCCGAGCTTCGTGGAGTCGGCTCCCCGCAGACGATCGACCAGATCGACATCTACGGATCTGCCGCAAAGGTGTCGATCGATGCTCCCGTGCCCGATGACTCTGAGCCATCGACGTGGAGAACATTCGCTCGCGAGATGTATGTGGCTGCCGGAAGCGGCCCGGTGCACCTCAATCTCCCGTTCCGTGAGCCGCTCCTTGGGGAGGTTGATGAACTCCCGGCGCCATTGGCTGAGTTGTCGACTGAAGAGGAGCGATCTGCGCTAGTTGCGCTTCCCGATTCGGTTCACGTGGAGCGTGGCATCATCGTCGCAGGGGGAGCGTCAGGGGTTGATGCGCACACGATCTCTCGCATTGCTGAGGCCCTGAGTTGGCCAGTTCTTGCTGATCCGCTCTCCGGTGTGCGTTCTGACGTCCGTTCGGTCGCAAATTTTGACGTCCTCCTTCGTCATGAGGGATTTGCAAACAGCCATGTCCCGCAAGCGGTGCTTCGATTCGGCCGACCGCCCGCATCCAAGGTGCTGTCGATGTGGGTGAAAAACTCGGGTGCTCCGGTGATCCAAGTTGGGGGCCCGGGCGTGATCGACCCCGACCACAACGTGGTGGTTCACTGTTCAGCCGATGACGTTGACGCTGCGATCGCTCAGGGGCTCACAGGGGCTACGGGTTCTCGTTGGGCTGAATCGTGGAGGACGTCATGGCTCGATGTGGATGCGATCGCAGAACAGACCCTCAGCGAGCTACTCCTTGCGCCTGAGCTTTCAGAGCCCACCGTTGCTCGAGTTGTGGCTGATGCTGCGCCGAGTAATGCCAGGGTGGTGGTCTCTTCGTCGATGCCGGTGCGAGATCTCGAATGGTTTGGTGGGCGTCGGGCGGCTGCCCATTCGAATCGTGGGGCGAACGGTATTGATGGCGTCATGTCGACATCACTCGGCCTTGCTCTCACCGGTGTGCCGGTCGTAGCGGTGATTGGCGACCTTGCGTTTGTGCATGACAGCAACGCGCTGTGGGGAATTGGGGCACGCGATGTTGACCTTCGAATCATCGTGATCGACAACGACGGGGGCGGAATCTTTTCTTTTCTTCCTCAAGCATCAGAGTTGCCGAGTGCCGAGTTTGAACGCCTGTTTGGAACTCCGCATGGCACAGATCTCTGCGCAGTTGCTACCGCCCACGGTGTTGAAGCGGTGTCGGTACAAGATCGCGACGAACTCATCAGAGAACTCGCTGTGCCCGGCCCACGTGTGATTCGGGTTCCGAGCAATCGTCGCCGAAATGTTGCGGTGCACGAACTCCTCGTCGATGAAGTTCGCAAAGCGATTGGTTGAGGCCATCGTCGCCCGGGGCTAGGGCCGGATTATCGCTCCCAGCATCGCTTGCAACTTTGCCTGTGTTTCGGCAAGCTCCGCTTCAGGGTCGCTGTCTGCGACAATGCCGCCGCCGGCGACGAGCCGAGCTTGGTGGCGATCGTCAGAAAACTCGGCGCAGCGCAGTGAAACTGCCCATTCGCCATCACCTGCAGCATCTACCCATCCGACGGCTCCGCCATATCGGCCTCGGGTGAACCCTTCGGAATTCACGATGAGATCGATCGCCGAGGCTCGGGGGTGGCCACCGACCGCTGGGGTTGGTTGGAGTTCTCTGAGCAGCTCGACGACGGTCGGATGTGGCTCGCTGAGATGACCTTCTGCGAGTGAACCCAGGTGTTGCACATTGGCCACCTTGATGATCGATGGCTCTGGTGTCCAGTCGAGGTAGCTGCAGAAAGGCAACAGCGAGTCTCTCACCATCTCGATTGCTGCTTGGTGCTCAATTTGGTTCTTTTCGCTGGCCAATAACTCGGCAGCAAGTTGGGCGTCAACGTCGTCGTTTCCTGTTGTTCGAGTCGTGCCCGCGAGAGGGTGCGAACGAACGGTGGCGCCGTTGACGCTGACGAGCAGTTCGGGTGATGCCCCCACGAAGCCCTGTATTGAAAAGCGGTAGGTAGACCCAAAGGTCGCATCAAGGCGTCGGAGCACGGCATGAATGCTCATTGCGTGGTCGGCGGTCACCATCACGGGTCGTGCGATAACGGCTTTGCGAAGTTTGCCCGATCGCACTGCGTCACGGGCTCCGGTCACCGCTTCGAGGTAGGTCGAGATCGCAATTGGTGAGGTGACGTGGAAGCTGTTCGCCGTGGGAGGTGGCGGCGGATTCACCGTGAGAGATCCAAATATGCGGTCGACGTCGTGCGCAGCTGCACACACAACGGCGTATCGGTGCCCCGATCCGTCATCAACGATGGTGAGTTCGGGAATCGTCAGTGTTGCAGGAGCTCCCGGCAGAAAGTCGACGCATCCGAATGCGAGGGGAAGCAGAGCGTTGTCTGCAGATGATTCGTTCCGTCGCTCGATCGTGTGCAGTTCATCGACGGCTCGGTCGACGTCGACGACTGCTGCACAACCAATCCCAACCCGGCCAGACGTTGCACTTTTGAAGAGCAGTCCTTCATCACCAGCTATATCGACGAGCGGTACGTGCTCAAACGGTGTGCCCGCAACGTCGCGGGTGGCGGCTATCACAGTGGGTCTCGGGTACCGGTGAGAAGCTGGGTGAGCCCGCCGCTGAGTTCAGCGTGGTGGGCGTCAGCGAACCCAGCGTCCTGAAGCGCGGCGACCATCTCGGTTGGAGATGGCAGGTAGGCGACACTTCTTGGCAGGTAGCGGTAGGCGCCGCGGTCGGAGAGGAGACCTCCGATAAACGGCACTATTTTGCCGAAGTAGATCGAGTTGCCCCATCGAATCACCGGGTTACTTGGTACTCCGACGTCGAGGAGAGCGATGCGGCCTCCGGGACGAACCACCCGTGCAAGTTCGTCAAAAAACTCATTGAGGTTGGTGAGGTTCCGAAGTGCGAATCCGCACGTGACTCCGTCTACCGAATGTGATGAGGTTGGGAGCCGCAAAATGTCGGTTTGTACTCGTGGGGAGCCTGATCGGTCGGCTGCGAGCATCCCAAAACTCAGATCCATCGAGATCGGGCGAAGATGAGCATTGGCGAGATCGATGCAGAGGTCGCCGGTGCCCGACGCAAGGTCGAGAACGACTGAACCGGGTGGAAGGCGTAAATCTCGAACGGCTCGCTTTCGCCACCGAGTGTCGAGCCGAAACGTCATGATGCGATTGACCATGTCGTATCGCGGTGCGATGGTGTCGAACATTTCTCGAATCGCCGCGCGCTTCTCATCGCCTTGAGGCAACGTGTCACCCTCCCAAGGCCGAACATTCGTTGGGTTGGCACGTGAATCGTTGTCGGTCACAGTGTGCAGGCTACGACGACCGGGCTCGCACCGCTCACTCGAGTGCGGTCAGACTCACATCATGATTGATTTCAGTTTTCCGCCTGACGTTGAGGAGGTTCGACTTCGAGTTCGCGAATTTATGGACACTCGGGTTCGGCCTGAGTGGGAACGGATCGATCAATCTGAACGCCGGCAGGTTGTTGAGTGCATTGTGAAGTTGCGCGAAGAAGCACGCAACGAATGGCAGTTGTGGCTTCCCCATATGCCTAAGGAGTGGGGCGGAATGGCACTTGGTCCGACGGCGATGGCAGCGGTGTCGGCAGAGGCGGCGAAGGTCTCGATCGGACCGTTTGTGTTGAATGCTCAGGCGCCAGATGAAGGAAACCAGCACACGTTGTTGCACTGGGGCACCGATGAGCAGAAAGAGAAGTATTTGAAGCCGCTCTGTGAGGGAACGGCTCGTTCATGTTTTGCGATGACTGAACCTGAGGTCGCCGGTTCAGATCCGACGTTGATTAAGACGACCGCGTATCAGGACGGCGATGAGTGGGTGGTCAATGGCCATAAGTGGTTTATTTCTGGTGCCCGGGGAGCGAAATTTGCATTGCTCGTCGCTCGCACCGAAGACGACCCTGAAATACCGCAAGCAGCGAATAGTTGTTTCATCGTCGATCTGCCCTCTGACGGTTGGGAAGTGGTGAGAGATGTTCAGACAATGTCGGGTGGACACAACCACTGCGAAATTCGAATCACCGACCTTCGTGTACCCGCAGCAAATATGTTGGGCGGCCGAGGCCAGGGGCACTTGCTTGGCCAATATCGGCTAGGTCCGGCTCGCCTTGCTCATTGCATGAGGTGGATCGGTCAAGCGGAAACTGCGCTCGACATGATGGTGAGTCGATCGATGGAGCGGTATTCGCACGGCTCGCTGCTCGCAGAGAAGCAGGGCATCCAGTGGCTCATTGCGGATTCCGCTGTCGAGTTGTACCAGTGCAAGTTGATGGTGCTGCATGCTGCGTATCAGATCGAACAAAAAATGGATTTCACCGCAGTCGTGTCGATGGCGAAGCACTTTGTGGCAAATAGTTTGTGGCGCATCATCGACCGGGCGATCCAGGTTCATGGGGCGCTCGGGTATTCCACCGACACGCCGCTGGCGCACATGCTGCAGCAAGCGCGCTGGGCGCGATTTGCCGATGGTGCTGACGAGATCCATCAGATGCGTATCGCTCAGCGCACCATCGCCGCGTTTAACGACTCGGGAACAACGAAGGCTGCGACGGGGAATTT
The DNA here is from genome assembly GCA_022425725.1 of Ilumatobacteraceae bacterium. Lineage (GTDB taxonomy): Bacteria > Actinomycetota > Acidimicrobiia > Acidimicrobiales > Ilumatobacteraceae > Casp-actino5. The sequence goes on along the minus strand of JAKMEY010000041.1, from coordinate 68,959 downwards.
GCCGCTGTAGAGCCGACGATCTCAGTTAGGTGTGAGACATGGCGATCGCTCGAGCCCATGGGTAATCGGCTTTGCCGGCGGGGGAGCGTCGGATGTGGGGAACGACAGCGAGGGCTTTCGGATGCTTATAGCGAGCGAGATGTTGCATTGTCGATGTGATGTCGTCGAGGGTCGGAGCAGCGAGATCGTCGGAGTTCAGTGAGATGACTGCGACGACTTCACTTCCCCACACATCGCTCGGCACGCCAACGACGACGCAATCGCGAACTGACTGATGTCTCAGTACGGCTTCCTCGACTTCCTCCGCAAATACTTTTTCGCCGCCGGTGTTAATACATGCCGCTTCACGTCCGAGTGCTTCAATCGATCCGTCGATGAGATGCTTGGCGTGATCGCCAGGAGCTGAGTAGCGCACGCCGTCGATAGTGCGGAACACCTGAGCGGTTTTGTGTTCGTCGTTGAGGTAGCCGAGCGGTAATCGGCCGGTTGTTCCGAGCCAGCCGATCTCGGCGTCACCGGGTTGGAGCACTGCATCAAGGCGCTCGTTGAGCACTGCAGTTCGATCTGGTCGTGGTTTGAATGTTCCTGACGTTGCAGAACCGAATGACGAGACGATCGACATTTGTCCGCCTGTTTCTGATGATCCGAAACCATCGACAATGAGCACCGTCGGCAGGTGTTCGAGTATCCGGGCTTTCGTGGCGCTTGTGAGCGGTGCGCCTCCGGTAAGGACGACGTTGAGGCTGTGGGGGTCGAAGTCCCCAGAGTCAAGTTGCTCAAGGAGGGGCCGCGCGAACGACTCACCGACGATGCCGACCGTGGTGGCCTCATGATTCTCGATCGCCTTCCACGTATCGGTCGCGTCAAAGTGCTCTGCGCGATCAGGGATAACGATTGAACCTCCCGCAAGCAAGGTGCGCATTGCCATCCATTGGCCGGCACCGTGCATGAGGGGAGCGCACGGCAGCGTTCGGAGATCAGGCCGAAGCGTTTCGAGAAAACGTTTCACCGGCTGTGGTGCGCGTGCCGCATCAAAACATTCGATAACAGCGTCAGCGTTTCGCCACATCACGGCCCGTGGACGACCGGTCGTGCCACCGGTGAGGACGAGGTACAGGTCGTCGCCTGAGGCTTGTCGAGGCTCCGATTGTGAGGGGTGTGCGTTGAGGAGTGTCTCGTAGTCGTGCGCGGTGGAGATCACGGTCTCACCGTTATCGGTGACTTCGATGACGACCTTGACATGCGGCAACCGAGGTAGCGCTGCAGCGAGTACATCGGCGTAGTCGCTGTGCACTGCGACGGCTGTTGCGTGCGCGTAGTTCAAGGTGTCAACGAGTTCGTCTGCCGTATAGCGGTGGTTGACATTGACTGGGGCAACCCGACTCGCAAATGCGGCGCACATCAGTTCGAGGCATTGCGGTGAATTGTGCATCAGCAAGGCCAGGTGATCTTGTCCTGATTCGTGATGCCCAAGCTCATTGCGTTCGCGATGGCACCCGAGACCGAGGGCGTTCAGCGCTGCACTGGCGCGTTCGACTCGCTCGATGAATTGTGCCCAGGTCGATGACGTTGAGCCAGGTCCACTGATACAGCGTGCGTCTCCACGCGCAACTGCGACGGCTCGAAGGATGTCAATGAATGCGACATCGCCGCTGTCGTGCACCTGGTCGGCTGTCATTGCGTTGGGTGGCGCCTGAGCACCGGGGTGTTACTCGTAGGAGCGGAACACAACCTCTGCGACGCAGCTTGGCTTGTCTTCACCTTCACACGCGAAGGTGAACTCCATCGTGCTTTGAATGCCGCCGGGGAGATCGGTGACGTCAAGAAGTTTGACGCCCAGTCGAAGGTTTGAGCCAACCTTCACTGGTGACATGAACCGAACCTTGTTCGTTCCGTAGTTAACGCCCATCGAGAATCCTCCGATGGACACGACCTGCGGGTAGAGCGCAGGTCCGAGTGACAAGGTGAGGTAGCCATGGGCGATCGGTGCACCGAACGGGCCCGCTGTGGCGCGCTCGACATCGATGTGAATCCACTGGTGGTCACCGGTGGCATCTGCGAATTGGTTGACTTGTTCTTGAGAGATCGACACGTATGGGCTGTAGCCGAGGTGCTCCCCGACAAGACCTTTGAGTTCGTCTGCTCCGTTGATGATTCGTGGGCTCATGGGGACAGCATGTCAGGGGATGTTCAGTTTTGACGAGGCAGCGGTGTTGACTAGAGATGTGGCAGAACCCGCCGTTGACAGCAACGACAACTACCGATCGGGCCTTGTTGGCCTGCTCGGCCGACCCAATGTCGGTAAGAGTTCGCTTGTTAATGCAATGTGCGGCCACAAGGTGTCGATCGTTTCAGACAAACCTCAAACAACTCGCCATCGGGTGATGGGTGTTCTCACTCGTCCGTCGAGTCAACTCGTCTTTGTTGATACTCCAGGTCTGCACAAACCGGTCTCCGCCCTTGGCGAGCGAGTGAATTCAACGGCGCTTGAAAGCGCATCAGATGTCGATATGCAGTGCCTGGTTCTTGATGCAACCCGCGCTTTCGGGACAGGCGATCAGTGGGTTGCCGATCGGCTTCAGCGAGATCGTCTTGTGGTGGTGGTGAACAAGGTCGATATTGCGGCCCGAGATCAGGTGATCGCAATGCTCGGTGCGGCCTCAGAGCTCGATGCCTCTGCGTATTTCCCAGTGTCAGCGAAAAGTGGCGAGGGGCTTGACGGCCTCATCGATTTTTTGCTCGATCGGCTTCCTGAGGGGCCTCAGTGGTTCCCCGAAGGAGACCGCAACGATATGAGCGAGGAAGTGTGGGTGGCCGAGTTGGTTCGTGAGCAGCTCCTCGCCGTTATGCGAGACGAACTTCCCTACTCAATCGCGACTCGGGTCACCGAATGGGAGTGGCCTCGTATCCGTTGCGACATCATCGTTGAACGTGAGAGCCAGAAGGGCATGGTGATCGGTAAGGGCGGGTCGATTTTGCGAGAGGTGGGAACTCGTGCCCGAGCCCAAATGCCTGAGGGAGCCTTCCTGGAGCTGAAGGTGAAAGTCGATAAAGATTGGCAGCGGCGTCCCGACCGGGTTGAGCGTTTGGGGTACTAGCGATCTTTAACGGTCGTCGAGGTTGAGGTCGTTGACGACTCATCCGCAACCGCTGTTGTCGACGTCGTTGTCGATTCGGGTACCGAGGTTTCTGGTACGGAAGGAATCGTTGTCGAGTCGGTGGGCACCGATGTCGATGGTGGTATCGAGGTGGTAGCAACCGAAGTCGTGGTGGCGACCGGTGTCGTGGTCGATGTTGTCGATGCCGGTGGTCGGGCGTCGATGCCAACGAGTAATTGGGAGTAGTCGGTCCATGCCACTGGTTGTCCGGGTTCGCTATTAGCTCCCAGTAGCGGAACGTAGACGCTGATTGGTTGGCCACCGACAAGAAATATGATCTGACCGATACCACCCTCGTCTGAGGTGAAGAGTGTGAGGGTAAGAACGATCTGAGCGATGGCCCGGCGTTGTTGAGCGCTTCCGAGTTGATTGATCGCAGATCGAGAAAGATTGACAGTCGCAAGCCCGCGATCAACTCCAAAACTCAACACAAGATTGCGTGAAACCTCTGTCTCCAGTTCTGGTTGGGCGTCGGCTGGTGGGCTGCTGAGTTGATCGAGGAGGTCCCTGCCCGAAACAGGGAACGGGAGGTCGACCTGTGTCGACTCGAGTTCGCGACTGAATCGCCTGACGTACACGACATCGACTGTTTGCTGATCGGCTACGACGGTCGTGGTCGTGGTTCCGGGTACTGGGTCCGTAGCGATCGTTGTCGTGGTAGTTGAGGTACTGGTTTCTGCAAGGCCGTAGGGAATGTCGTCGAAAAGGGTCGCTTCAGAGTCAGTTTGTAGACCGCAGGCGGTGATCATCAGCAATATCGCTCCAACGGTTGCGAAGTGCCGCAGATGTGGTGAGTGAGACCGTTTCACGAGACCCCCGTTGGCATGTCGTGGTCGATCAGCGTGGGCTCGGCTGTTGGGAGAACGACGACGAAGCGGGCACCTCCGGCGGGCGAGTCATCGACGTATGCCCAGCCGCCGAGCGCTGCTGCGTGTTCGGCGACGAGGGCGAGCCCGAGTCCGGTTCCCTCACGTGCTCGGGCGGCGCTTCCGCGGGTGAACCGTTCGAAGATTTGCACCCGGTCATGTTCGTCAACACCTCGTCCGGCATCGTCGACGGTGACCACAATGTCGCCGATTCGTTCGGTTGAAATTGAAACCTCTGTGGCTCCTCCTGCGTGAATGTGCGCGTTCTCGACAAGATTCGAGAGAATTCGTTCGAAGCGAACTCGATCGGTGACGGCGATAATCGGTGTGCCGGGCTTGACAGAGAGTCGGGTCGATGGAGTCGATGACCGAGCAATGATTCGACCCGCGAGATTTCCAATATCGACTTCTTCGAGATGACCATCGATCGCGCCTGCCTCAAGTCGTGAAAGTTCAAGAAGGTCGATGACCATTGCGTCAAACCGCCGAACTTGGGCGATGAGAAGATCAAGAGCTTGTTGGGATCGTTCGGAGAGTTCGCTTCGCCGAGACGCGAGCACCTCAGCGGCAGCGGTCATTGCAGTGATGGGTGAGCGCAGTTCGTGGCTGACCTCAGAGGCAAAACGTTCTTCGCGTTCGAGACGGGATTGAACGGCATCGGCCATGTTGTTGAAGGCGACGACGAGGCGACTGAGTTCGGGGTCGTCGGTCGGCTCTAGGCGGGCATCGAGTGAGCCTCCAGCGATGTCGCCGGCGGTGGTGGCCACGCGGGTAAGCGGTCGAAGTAATCCGCGGCTGGTGCTGAAGCCGAAGAAGACAGCGAGGAGAGCCGCCAGAGCGGAACCGATGAGAAGTGCAGTCACGAGCACGGCGAGGGTGCGTTCGGTGGCGTTAAGAGAGAACGCTTCGAAATAGTCGGAATCGCTCGCTTCGATATGGATGCCGATGCCGATGTACTTCTCGCCTTCGAGCTCGAAGAGTTGTTGTCCTGAATTGCCGGCGGTCACCGTGTCTCGTAGCGAGTCAGGAAACACAGATGCTGGATATTGAAGGAGCGACGTAAGCGAAGGTCGTGTGAGAACGGCGAAGCCGTCTGACCCGATGTCAAGTTGCTGGAAGGTTTGGGCCACACTGTCGCGCTCGAATGCCTCGCGAAGTTCGAGTGCGTGATCAAAGGCGGTTGAGCGAGCGGTGGTAACTCGCTGATCGACGAGTGAATCTCTAGCGACGGAATATGCCGCGGTGGTAAGACCGAGACCTGCGAGAAGCCCGATAATCCCGAAGAATGCTGCTACTCGAGACGTCAGTCGAGGCGAACGCAAACGGATCATGTCGACAGACTAGGCGAGACTGTTGCTCCGCTGCCGGTGGGACACCAGGGGGAGGTCGGTCCCCCACCGGTGCAGCGTGAACAACTTCAGATTGTGTCAGGGGTGTATTGCGAACTCTTGCGAGAATTGTGCGATTTCTGTAACAAAAGCTCCCCTTCGTCGTTTCGCCGTCAGCGTGAGACGGTCCGAAAGTGGCACACTTGCGGTGTGCACAAAGTGCTCTTTATTGAAGATGACGACGCGATCCGGCTTGCTTTGCGATTAGCGCTCGAAGACGAGGGCTATGAAGTTGTTGAGGCACACGACGGAGCGAGTGGGCTCGTGCAGTTTGGGCAGTGTCGGCCCGATGTGGTGTTGCTCGACCTTCGACTTCCTGATTTGTCGGGTTTTGAAGTGTGCAAAGCAATGCGGTCATCATCGACTGTGCCGATCATCATGGTGACTGCTCAAACAGAGGCGGCCGACATGGTCGCAGGGCTTGAGGCAGGAGCCGACGATTACATCACGAAGCCGGTCGTGCCGAAGGTGTTATCGGCTCGAATTGCCGCCGTCTTGCGTCGCGTGAGTTACGAGGCTTCAGGCGATCAGAGCCACGATGAGGTCTTACGTTTCGGCGATCTTGAGTTGCGTCGTGAGCAGGGCGTTGTCAAGAAAGCCGGAGAGGAGTTGTCGCTCACTCGAACTGAGTTTCGGATGCTTTGCGAGTTCGCGGAGCACGCAGATGCGGTGTTGAGTCGTGATCAACTCCTCGAACATGTGTGGGGGTATGAATACCTCGGAGATTCTCGTCTCGTCGATGCCCACGTTCGACGGTTGCGCTTAAAGGTTGAAGACACCCCAGACGACCCGCAACGCATTGTCACGGTGAGGGGTTTGGGTTACCGGCTCATTTCGTAGCCACTATTTCGCTGCAGGATTCCAGGCAGGCAATCGCTTTTCGATGAAGGCGGCCATGCCTTCAGCAGCATCGGGCCCAGAGAAGAATTCTTCACTTAAGGCGCGCATCTCGGTGAATCCTGTGTCGCGATCAAGCGTTGGCACTCGTTGGAGCATTGCTTTTGTCGCAGTAACGGCTCGTGGTGCCCCGGCAAGAATTCCATCGATGAGGCCGTCAACGGTTGCGGAGATATCTTCGGTGACATGAGTGATGAGACCCATGTCTCGAGCGTCTGCGGCCGAGAACACCTCTCCGGTGAGCATTGCGGCGGCGATTTTGCCCGGGGGAACCCGTCGGAGGATCGGCACCGAGATGATTGCTGCGGCAACTCCAATTCGAACCTCGGTCAGAGCAAAGGTCACCGCGTGGTCAACAACGATGAGGTCGCAGGAGGCCATGAGGCCCAGCCCTCCAGCCCTCACCGCACCATTCACAGCAGCAATGGTGGGGCGTGGCGTATCCATCAGGCGTTCTAGAGCGTTCACCATTGGGCCTGAGTCGGGAGGCCCGGAAGACCGTTCTTTGAGGTCGGCACCTGCACAGAATGCGGGCCCTTCATGTCGAAGAATTATGGCTCTTGCATCGTTGGCTTCGGCTTCGTCGAGTGCGAGGTGAAGTTCGTCGAGAAGCTGCCGTGAGAGGGCGTTCCGGTTGTGCTGGGAGTCGAGGGTGATCGTTGAGATTCCCTGAACGGCCTCGTGCCGTACGAGTTGCGTTTCCGTCATTCACTTGACCGTAGTCCTTGCCGGTATCGGTGGAGCGAAAACAATGACATCTGTCGTGGGTTCTCAACGGGTAGCGGTCCGAACCTTGGGATTGCAGACCGAGCGGCCTATCTATCGGAATGCAACAGATCGATTGAGAGGAGTGTGGAATGAAAGCGACCCCTGTGACCCCAGCTTCAGCGGTTTCAGTATCTGATGCTCGTTTCATCATGCGGACTGACAGGGTGGTCTCGCCTTTATTCTCGTCAGCGAAGAATCTTTCGATAACGAACCGGGAACGGCGTATCACTGCCGCATGAGTGCGTGACGCTCTAACCGTTTGCAATAGTGCGAAGGAGAGCCTCGGCTTCAGCCCGTTCACGTGTGCGACGCATTGGCGGTAGCGCCGAGATGATGTCCCAGCGGTAGCGGGCGGTGCCGAGCCGGCGATCCATCACCGCAACGACTCCTCGGTCGTTGTCGCTTCTGATGAGTCGCCCACTCGCTTGGGCAAGCATTGTCGCGGCGCGGGGGAGGTCAATTTCCATGAAAGCTCGTTGGCCGATGAGTTCTCGTCGGGCTCCGAGCAGTGGATCATCGGGGCGAGGGAAGGGAATTCTGTCGATGACGACCAGTGAGAGGGCTCGCCCTGGCACGTCAATTCCTTGGAAGAGCCCGGCGGTAGCGAATAAGCAACTGTCCTCGTCGGTAGTGAATTCTCGAATAAGGGCGGGTTTCGGTAGGTCTCGCTGAGTGAGGATTCGGAACGGTAAACGCTCCCTCATAGCGTCGGCTGCCTCGTCCATCGCTGACCAGCTTGTGAACAGTGCCAGGGTCTTGCCTTCGGCTGCGGAGATCAGCTGTTCGAGGTCGTCATGCATTGCCGTTCGAAATGCGGGGTCATTCGGTTGTGGCAGATGCATTGCGCAGTACAAGAGCGAATTTGATTCGTAATCGAATGGGCTCCCAACGTCGACGAAGTCGGCGCCCTTTAGACCGATGCGGTCGGCAAGGTTCATGGGAACGGTTGCGCTGGTGAGTATTGCGGTGCGTTGCGACCAGACACCTTCGGCAAGGGTTGGCCCGACGTCGAGGGGGGCGAGTTCAAGACGACGAGACCCCGGCGCACCCGAAACAAAAATGACGTCGGCCGTCGATGGGCTCAAGAACCGGTCAAGGGTGTCGATTGCTCGAGTCAGTGTGACCTGTGCTCGAAGCCGGCGCTGCTGGGCATCAACATCGTCGATCGACAGTTCTGAAACAAGGGTGAGCGCTCGGTTTTGCGAACTTCGCACGTTGCTGAGCAGCTCGGTCATCGCTGCAGGCAGAGGTGGGAGAATGCGCTCACCTGCGTAGGGCTCCAGTAGGGCAGTGAGGTCGTCAGCTTGTGAGCTGAGGTCGGCGTCGAGGTCAGGGTCAACGACAATTCGTCGAACGGCTGTCGCCACGCGAGCGAGTCGCCCGGCGCTGAGTTCGACGCCCACGGTGTCGCTCATCACATCTTCAAGCACATGGGCTTCGTCGAAGATGACGACGTCGTGGTCGCCGAGCAGTGCACCGTCGGCGGCGATATTGAGCCCGTAAAGGTGGGCATTGACGACGACAACGTCGGCTGATGCGGCGTTGAAACGTGCGAACTCAGCAAAACATGATTCGCCTTGCGGACATTGTGCGGCACCGGGGCATTCATCAGAACTCACGGTGACCGCCCGAATGGTGCTCTCGCTTGGTGACCAATCGAGTTCGGTGAGGTCACCACTGATGGTGGAATCTGCCCATGTTGCGAGACGCTCCACTTCCGCTCGACCCTCGTCGTCGATGCCTTCAAGTGAGAGTTGAACACGATCGGCCGATGGAAGGCCGCCGATCTCGGCTACTCGCTGCCGACAGAGATAGTTGGAGCGACCCTTTAGTACAGCCCACCTAAACGGGGCTCCAGATGGTGTGTCGAGGTGAAGTTCGAGAAATGGAAGGTCTTTGTGGGCGAGTTGGTCTTGAAGGGCTTTCGTGGCTGTGACGACGACGGTCGAGTTGCCCGAAACGATGCTGGGAATGAGATAGGCGAGTGTTTTGCCGGTTCCTGTTCCGGCGCGAATGACAGCGGATGCGCCCCGCCGAATACTGGCGTTGACGAGTGATGCCATCTCGCGTTGGCCTTGGCGGTGCTCCGCATTTGGGATTGCGGCGGTGACGTTGTCGAGAGCCGCAAGAACAGCGTCGTCGTTGGTCACGACGCCCCGACGAGCGACAGGGCGGTATCGAGTTCAGATGCGCTGAGATCGGGCCACGCGGTATCGGTGAAGTGAATCGCTGCCCCGACCGCCTGCCAGAGCAGAAAGTTTGAAACCCGAATTTCACCGCTCGTTCTGATCATCACATCTACCGGTGGGAGATCGGCATCGTGGAGTCGTTTAGTGATGTCGGCCATGTTGAGATCAGACCTATCCGAACGGGCGCTACGAGCGGCGTTCATCATCTCGAATCGGCTGCCGTAGTCGAATGCCACGGTGAGCACCATCCCGGTGTTGTGAGCGGTGTCGGCAATGGCTTTGCGGATCGCTCGTTGCACGAAGCGGGGCGTTCGTGATTCAGGGCTATCGAATGGTCGGCCGATCCATCTGATGCGAACGTTGTTGTCGTTGAGTTCCTCGACACGACCGAAGAGTCGTTCGTGGAGTCCGAGAATGTGGCGAACTTCAGCGCGCGGGCGCACCCAGTTTTCGGTTGAGAAGCCAAAAACCGTGAGCCACCCGATGTCACGCTGCACTGCGGCTCGAACGATCGATGCAAGATTTTCTTCTCCTGCGGTGTGGCCTGCCGTGCGCGGCAGGTCGCGTGATTCGGCCCAGCGGCCGTTTCCGTCCATGATGCATGCGATGTGGTGACGGCCTGTCGGCAGGGTGTGGAGTTCAGGATTCATGGTGCTCCTTTGACGTTACTGCGATGCTGCGTGTCCGCTGGGGAGGGGGTCAGGAGTGAAACAATAAGGAGATGGATGGGTCGATGTACGGGGAGTCTGCGGGTGCAACTCCAGAGTCGTTAGGGCTGCGCCATCTGTTGATCGTCGGTGGAAGTGGCGAGCAGTGGTCTCAGCGTGAGAGCGATCGTTGGATGGAGTCGGCTCGTGAGCTCTCTGCCGCTGCGAGTGCATTTGGTGTGAGTTGGTTGACCTTGCGGCCGTATGGTGCGGTAGGCGAGCCGGCAGTGGAGGCTGAGGTCGACCAGGTGCTGCACCTCGAGTCGTGTGGGGTGGTGATCGACCCGACGGCTGATGGACGGCAACGTCTTGTCGATGCGTTCCGGGCGATTGGCGAGGGTCCGGTCAATGAGGCGTCGGTTGCGGGGTCGTTGTACGAGCCTGCCGATGGCGAGCCTGATTTGGTGGTCATTTGCGGAAGAAGTGATCGTCTGCCGCCATCGTTGGTGTGGGAGCTTGCGTATGCCGAATTGGTCTTCACCGACACCGACTGGGAGCGTTTTGGCGCCCAGGATCTCGTAGCAGCTGTCACGCAGTTTGGTCAGCGTCGCCGTCGATTTGGGGGCCTTGACGCATGAGTTCACCGGCGGTTGCCAATGGTGAGCTGTATCGCGACCGAGCTGTCATTCTTCGCACCTACAAACTGCGGGAGTCTGATCGAATCGTCGTGCTGCTGACGCAGCGCTTCGGCAAAGTTCGGGCGGTCGCAAAGGGTGTTCGCCGCACGAACTCAAAGTTTGGGTCTCGTTTGGAGCCGATGAGCCATGTCGAGGTTTTGCTTCGGAAAGGTCGAGATCTTGATTTGGTGAGTCAGGCCGAATCGGTTGATGGCCTGACCCCGATGTTGTCATCGCTTGATCGGGCGGCGCAGGGCATGGCGGTGGTGGAGGCCGCCGACCAACTGTCGCTGGAAGGCGAACCAGATGAGCGTCTTTACACGATGCTTGTCGGCGTGTTGAGAACGATTGGTGATTCACCGTCACCGCTCAACGTTGCAGCGTTCTTCTGGAAGGTGCTTGCGATGTCGGGTCTGTCGCCGGTGCTCGACGGCTGTGTGCGCTGTGGTGAGGCTGATGGAGGAGAGACTGCTCTTGTCGCCTTCGATCTCAATGAGGGCGGTGCGCTGTGTCGACGTTGCCGTTCGGGAACATCGATATCGCCAGCTGCGCTCGTCATCATGCGTGACATTCTTGGCGGTCGGTTACGCCAGGCTCTTGCGTTGGAGGAGTCTGCGGCGACAAGTGAGGTCACTGCGTTGGCGACTCGGGCACTTGAGCATCACATTGAACGTCGACTCCGAACGGTGTCAGTCTTCGAACGTCACTGAGCCGTTGGGCGATGATGTCCGTAGCCTGTTGGGTATGCCCGCGACCGATCTCGACCAAATCGTCAACCTGTGTAAGCGGCGCGGTTTTGTTTACCCGTCGGCAGAGATTTACGGCGGATTTCGGTCGACCTACGACTACGGCCCGCTCGGGTCGCTATTGCTGCGAAATGTGAAAGACGCGTGGGTTCGCGCCATGGTGCAGCAGCGAGATGACGTCGTGCTCATCGATGCGGCGATTCTCGGTCCGCCCGAGGTCTGGCAGGCATCTGGACATTTGGCGAACTTTTCTGACCCGCTCGTTGACTGCACCGAGTGCAAAACCCGACATCGTCAAGACAAGTTGGACGATCCCAACACATGTCCGAATTGTGGGACCACCGGTTCGTTCACCGAGGCTCGTCAGTTCAACCTGATGTTCAAGACGCAGGCGGGGCCGGTTGCTGATGCAGGAGCCGATGCCTACCTCCGCCCGGAGACGGCTCAAGGAATGTTCACCAACTTCGCAAGCGTCCTGCAGACGAGTAGAAAGCGACCACCGTTTGGAATCGCGCAGGTAGGGAAAAGTTTCCGAAACGAGATCACCCCTCAAAACTGGATCTTCCGCACTCGTGAATTCGAGCAAATGGAACTCGAGTTCTTCGTGCCACCTGCAGATGGCCCGTCGTGGTACGAGTACTGGTGTCAGCACCGCCTCGAGTGGTACCGAGACCTGGGTATCCCCGATTCGATGTTGCGCCTTCGCGCTCACGACGATGATGAGCTCTCGCACTACTCAACCGGAACCGCGGACGTTGAATTCATGTTCCCCTGGGGCTGGGACGAACTCGAAGGTATTGCGCAACGCACCGATTACGACCTCACTCAGCACGCTCAACATTCCGGTGAGCGTCTTGACTATTTCGACCAGGCAACGAATGAGCGCTACGTGCCGTATGTCATCGAGCCTGCGGCTGGCGCAACCCGAACGATGGCAGCATTCCTCCTCGCCGCATATGACGAAGAAGAAGTAAATGACGAAGTACGGACCGTGCTTCGGCTGCACCCTCGCCTTGCCCCGTACAAAGTTGCCGTGTTGCCGCTGTCAAAAAAGGACACGCTGACACCCCTCGCACAGGAAGTGCGTCGCTTGGTGAGCGATCGTTACATGACCGATTACGACGAGACTCAGGCGATTGGGCGCCGGTATCGCCGGCAAGATGAAATTGGCACACCGCTGTGCGTGACCGTTGACTTCGACTCACTCGATGACAACGCAGTCACTGTGCGTGATCGTGACTCGATGGAGCAGACCCGGGTTCCTATCGATCAACTTCTTGGTGAGCTCTCGGGCCGGCTCGGGTTCTAGCAACGCCGATGGCGACGTATCTCGACCGCATTCTTGAGGCTCATCGGGCGGAGGCTGCTCGAGATGAGCGTCCCTTTGACGAACTGTTCGAGGCGGCCACCGTGGCAAGCCCGACGCGTGGGTTCGCCGGCGCGTTGGCGAAGGTCGATCCGGCCCGCGACGGAATCGCAGTCATTTCTGAGATCAAACGTCGGTCACCGTCGAAAGGCGACCTTTTCGCAGGGCTTGATCCGGCGGTGCTCGTGCGCCAGTACTCCGACGGCGGTGCATCATGTGTATCGGTGCTCACCGATGAAGAGTTCTTTGGTGGCTCAGCCGACGATCTGCATGCCGCTCGAGAAGCCTGTGCGCTCCCGGTGTTGCGCAAAGATTTCACGGTCTCTCAACGCGACGTACTCGATGCTCGAATAATGGGTGCCGACTGCCTGTTGCTGATCGCTGCTGCCCTCGAGCGCGACGAACTTGAGCAGTTCCATTCACTTGCGGTTGAGGTGGGGCTTGATGTGCTGGTCGAGGTTCACGATGAGGCGGAACTTGCCATTGCCCTTGATGTCGGAGCGACGTTGATCGGGGTGAATCAACGCGACCTCGTCACCTTCGCTGTCGATCATGAGCGTGCAATGCGAATGGGAGGCGCGATGCCTGACGACGTCATCGCGGTCGCCGAATCTGGTGTGCGTCATCGTGGCGATGCGGAAGCTCTGACCGCCGCTGGATATCGAGCGGTGTTGGTCGGCGAGACGTTGGTGACATCGGGTGATCCGACAGGTGAAGTGGCCGCTCTTCGCGGTCATGGGTGAGTAGTTTCTGATCGTATGTTCGTCAAGATTTGCGGTATCACGACCGAGGACGATGCTCTTCTTGCGGTTGCGATGGGTGCAGACGCAGTCGGTTTTATTTTTGCGCCGTCAGAGCGCCAGGTCGCCCCGCAGCATGTGTATGACATCACGAGGAGGTTGCCGGCTGAGACAATGACGGTTGGTGTGTTCAGGAACGAATTGCCTGAACGTGTGCTCTCAATCGCTGATAAGGCTGGGGTGAAAGCGGTTCAGCTCCATGGCTCGGAGACCCCTGAGCAGGTCGCGGAGATCGTTGAGCGGGGGCCTGGTCATGGCATCCGGTGGGTGATCAAGGCATTTGGTGCTGACTCACCACATCTCGCTCGGGCTGACCGATTCCACACCAATGTTGTGCTCGTTGACGCTCCTTCGCCGGGTAGCGGCAAGGTGTTCGACTGGCATATCACCGCAGATGTTCCTGATTCGCTTCGGTTGATACTCGCAGGAGGCCTCAACCCAGACAATGTGGCCGACGCAGTCGCTGCGGTCGAACCGTGGGGTGTGGACGTTTCCTCTGGAGTTGAGCTAGCTCCGGGACGCAAAGATGCGGTGAAAGTGCGACAATTTATCAGTAATGCCCGATCAGCCTCCCCGAACCCCTACATCGGACCGGATGATCTGCCGTATAACTGGGAGGACGAATGACTATTGCTGAGCGACGTGACGACTCATTGATGTCGGAGCCAGATACCTCTGGCCGGTTTGGTGAGTTTGGTGGCCGTTTTGTGCCCGAGACCCTCGTTCCTGCATGCCAGGAACTTGAAGAGGGCTTTCGTGAAGCATGGGCTGACCCGCAATGGCGTGAAGAGCTCAATGTCGCCCTTCGTGACTATGCCGGTCGACCGTCTGGCCTCTCTGAATGCCACCGCCTCGGTGAGCAGCTCGGGCTTCGCCTTCTGCTGAAGCGAGAGGACTTGAACCACACCGGCTCTCACAAGATCAACAATGTGCTGGGGCAGGCGTTTCTGGCGAAACGAATGGGCAAGACCCGACTCGTCGCCGAGACCGGTGCCGGTCAGCACGGTGTTGCATCCGCAACAGCGGCAGCTCTTCTTGGCATGGAATGCAAGGTGTACATGGGGGCGGTCGACGTCGAACGTCAGGCTCTCAACGTCTTCAGAATGCAGCTACTTGGTGCCGAGGTTGAACCGGTGCATTCGGGAAGCCGCACGCTAAAAGATGCGGTGAACGAAGCGATGCGTGACTGGGTTGCCACCGTTGGCAACACGCATTATTGCTTGGGTTCGGTGATGGGCCCCCATCCGTATCCGTGGATGGTGCGTCAGTTCCATCGTGTTATTGGTGATGAAGCCCGCGAGCAGGCTCGTGCGCTGCTCGGTGATGACCCCGATGTTGTGACGGCCTGTGTCGGTGGTGGCTCAAATGCGCTTGGCATTTTCTCGGGGTTCGTTGACACCCGCTCTCGTCTCGTTGGGGTTGAGCCCCGAGGTGGCGCCGCGGTTTCTCGTTCAATTCCGGGTGTAGTACACGGCATGCGCAGCTATCTCATGCAAGACGAATATGGTCAGGTCGAAGAAGCGCATTCGATTTCCGCTGGGCTTGATTATCCGGGCATTGGCCCAGAACACTCGTATCTGGCCTCGATTGGTCGGGCCGACTATCCGACGGTTACAGATGATGAAGTCGTTGACGCATTTCAGTTGTTGAGTCAGACCGAGGGCATTATTCCTGCTCTCGAACCGGCTCATGCCTTGGCGTGGGTGGTGCGTGAGGCGCACACGATGCAGGGCCAGACCGTGTTGCTTAATCTGTCGGGTCGCGGCGACAAAGATGTCGGGCAGATGATGGACGTATTAAAGGACCGCTTATGACGACACCCGATCTCGCAACGTCGTTACGAGCGTTACGAGATGGTGGTCGCAAACTGCTCGTTCCGTACATCACTGGGGGATACCCGGGTTGGCAAGACGCCATTCGAGCCTGCGCAGCAAACGGTGCTGATGCGGTTGAGATTGGCATTCCGTTCTCTGACCCTGTGATGGACGGCCCTGTTATTCAGCAGGCCTCGCAAGCTGCCCTCGAGGGTGGAACGACGCCGCAGTCGGTCTTGGAAGAGGTGCCTTCACTTGATGTTGACATTCCTCTAGCAGTGATGACGTACTACAACCTGGTGCACCACGATGGGCCGATCAGGTTTGCGAGCCGGCTCGCAGAAGCGGGCGTCACCGGTGCGATTCTGCCGGATCTTCCACTGGAAGAGTCAGACGAATGGGCGGCTGCCGCCGATGATGCTGGGGTGGCGACGATCATGCTCGCTGCGCCAACCGCTCCTGATGATCGTTTACCTCGAATCGTTGAGCGGGCACGAGGTTTCGTGTATTCGGTTGGGTTGCTCGGGGTCACTGGGGAGCGCGACACCCTTGCCGAAACCGCAACAGCGCTTGCCGAGCGGCTGAAAGCGGTCACCGATACTCCGGTGTTGGTCGGTGTGGGCGTGTCAAATGCGGAACAGGCTGCTACTGCAGTTCAGGTCGCAGACGGAGTCATTCAGGGAGCATCGATGGTGCGCCGACTTATGGAATCGGGGCCCGATGAAGTTGGCCGTTATGTCGCTGAAGTGCGTGCAGCAATCGACGCCGTGTAGTCCGGCGTTCGTCACCTGATGTTGAGGTGTACTTATGAGTGAAGAGTCGCCGTCGCGTCGGCTGTGGAGGGCGTCCGAAACCATTCATGCCGTCACGTATTTCTCTGCCGAGAGCATTAGTGCCGCCCAAGACGTTGGTTTCAAGGGCTTCTGGATGGGCTACTTCGGCTTCCGGTCGGCCCCGCTCGGAAGGGTTCAGCCAGCGGTTGTCGAAGCCCTGTTCAACAATTTCAGTGCTGAAAGGGTGAATCGTGCGTTGCCAGATGCATGGTCGTTCGCAACGCCAGAAGAGGCACTGCGCGCCCGCAGCCAAGCCGCTGAACAGGCATTGCAGCGGCTTGGTGTGACATCCCCGAACGATGACATGTTGCACGTGATGCAGTCAGCGGTGATGGCGATTGCTCCTCACGGGCGGGGGTTGTTCGCTGCGAATCGGGCTCTGCTTCCAGAAGGGGTCGCGCTGCGAGACCTGTGGCAATGGTGCACGACCGTACGAGAGCATCGGGGCGATAGCCATGTCGCTGCGTTGGCCGTTCTCGGGATTAACGGGCTTGAAGCAACCGTGTTACTTGCGATTGAGCAAGGTATTGACCTCGAGATGTTTGAGGAATCTAGAGGCTGGCATCACGACCACATGTCGGGCACGGCGGAACGTCTTATCAACATCGGGTTGTTGGAGTCCCGAGATCGTCTGAGTGATGCTGGTCGTGCGCTTCGTGCTGAGGTGGAGGATATGACCGACCGGCAGGCGTTTGCAGTGGTCTCACGGCTCGCTCACGACTATGAAGCAGTGCTCGCTGTTCTCGAATCGGCGGCTGAGCGCATCCGTGAACAGCAGGAGATTCCTTTCCCTAATCCGATGGGTCTCGACAAACCCTCCTAGTGCGTGCCGCCCCCTAGTTCTCATGAGCGATTCAGGCAGGGGTGCCGACGGTGGGAGTAAGGTCGAGTCGTGCGCCCAGAAGACCTCCTTCCACACCGTCCACCATTTCTGTTTGTCGACGAGATCGTCAATATTGCTCCAGGAGAGTCAGCGACCGGATGGTGGAAATTGTCGGGCGAAGAGTGGTTCTTCGAGGGGCATTTTCCGGGGCGGCCAACGTTGCCCGGGGTGCTGATGTGTGAGGCAATCGCTCAGGTGGGGGCACTCGCTGTGCTCGCCGACGAACGTTTTGCGGGACGGCTTCCCTTATTTGGGGGCATCGATAAGGCTCGCTTTAGGCGACAAGTCGTGCCTGGCGACGAACTGTTACTCGAATGCACGATGGGACGGCTATCAAGTCGTGCCGGTCGCGGCTCGGGAACTGCTGCAGTGAACGGTGAAGTCGCCTGCGAGGTCGACCTCATGTTCGTGATTGCGTGACGTTACGGAGTGTGATCGGCGCCGGTGCCGATAATGATCGACCCGTTATGGCCGCCAAACCCAAAGTTGTTTGACATTGTCGTGCCGGGCTCCCACGGTCGCGGTGAACCCGTGACGACGTCAACGGTCATCTCGCTGTCGACGTTGGTTGTGTTCGCGGTTGGTGGGATGAGCGAATGATGCATCGACAGCAGCACTGCCGCTGCTTCGAGGGCGCCAGCCGCACCGAGAGCGTGGCCGGTCACGCCTTTTGTTGACACCACAGGAACCGCTCGCTCACCGAATACCGACGTGATGGCCGCACCTTCGGCTGCGTCATTCAGCGGTGTCGAGGTGCCGTGAGCATTGATTTGACGGATGCTTGCCGGCGCGAGACCTGCGTCGGCGAGTGCGAGTTCCATGCACTGAATTGCTCCGGCTCCACCAGGCGAGGGAGCAGTGACGTGGTGGGCATCGGCATTCGATGCGGCACCGAGTATTTCGCCAATAATGGCGGCTCCTCGGTTGACCGCAGAATTCCACTCTTCGAGCACGAGCACAGCTGCGCCTTCTCCCATGACGAAACCATCTCGATCGGCATCGAATGGTCGGGAAGTGCCGGTTGACGACAACGCCGTCATATTGCCGAATGACGCAAGGGAGGTGTCGGTACCGGCGTACTCAGTTCCTCCTGCGATGACAGCGTCGGCAAGCCCCCACGCGATGAGGCGGGCTGCGTAGCCGATTGCGTGTGTGCCTGCGGCGCACGCAGTGCAAATTGTCTCGTTTGGTCCTTTGAAGCCATACCGCATTGAGACGGCGGCGCCAGAGGCATTAGCCATCATCATCGGAACGAGGAACGGCGACACTCGGCGCTCGCCTTTGTCGAGACGGATTGCGATTTGTTCTTCGAGTGTTTGGATGCCGCCTACGCCTGTCCCGAAGATGGTGCCGATGCGATCATCGCTCGCTGCGGGTTGTCCCGATTGTTCAAGGGCTTCGGTCGCTGCAGCGAGAGCGTATTGCTCGCTGCGGTCGGCGCGCCGAGCGTCTTTAGGAGAGTCGAACCATGGCGATGGATCCCAGTCTTCGATGGACGTGCGCCGTCCAACGTCAACGAGTCCAGGCCCGAGAAGACCGTTCCAGAACGCTTCTTTGCCGACACCGCAAGGCGCAACAACGCCGAGACCGGTGATGGCGATACGCCGACCGCTGCCTTGCATCAGAGTTTGCCGGCCACCAAATCGTAGGCCTGTCCGACGGTTTCAATACCTTCGAGTTCTTCTTCGGGAACTTCGATACCGAACTCTTCTTCGAGTGCCATGACGAGCTCGACGAGGTCGAGGCTGTCGGCGTCGAGGTCGTCACCGAATCGTGCCTCTAATGTTACTTGGTCTTCAGAAACTGACAGCACTTCTACTGCGCACTTGCTGAAACGGGCGAACAATTCTTGGTCCACGGTTACTCCTTGGTTTGTCGTTGGTCAATTGACCGCTAATAATTCTACGAAATCTGCGACGCCGGGTGGCGGAACGTTCAGTGCCCCATGCCGAGGCCACCATCGACAGGGATCACTGCGCCGGTGATGTAGCCGGCGTCTTGGGAAGCGAGGAAGGTCACCACGCCGGCGATTTCGTCGGGTTCGGCCATGCGGGCGAGGGGGACTGCGGCCGTGATGTTAGCGAGTCGGTCTTCCCCGAGTGCTGCAGTCATGTCGGTGCTTACTGGTCCAGGGGCAACAACGTTCACGGTGATCGAACGTGAACCAAGTTCTCGTGCGAGCGATCGAGCGAGTCCGACGAGCCCCGCTTTTGAGGCTGCATAGTTCGCTTGTCCGGCGGCACCGAGTAGCCCAACCACCGATGACACGTAAATGATGCGACCTTTTCTTGCCCGAAGCATTTGTTGCACCGCCCGTTTTGAGACCCGGAATGCTGCGGTGAGATTGGCATCGATGACGTCTCCGAAGTCGTCGGCACCCATCCGAAGCAGCAAGGTGTCTCGGGTAATGCCGGCATTGGAGACGAGGATCTCAACGGGTGATCCGAAGTGCTCCTCGATTGCGGTGAAGGCTGCGTCGATCTCTTCGGTGGAGGTGACGTCGCATTTGACTCCGAAGAGGCCCTCCGGTGGGGGAGAACTTTTGTAGGTGACTGCGACGTGGTCGCCGAGTTCGGCAAATCGGTGTGCGATCGCAAGACCGATACCGCGTGAACCGCCCGTGACGAGAACAACTCTGCTCATGATGCTCCTCCCCATTTGAGTACTGCGCTTGCGGCGGTCATGCCACCACCAAATCCGACGAGCAATACGTGATCACCGGGGGCAACTCGACCCGCATCGAGGGCTTCGCAAAGTGCCATTGGAATCGATGCTGATGAGGTGTTACCGGTGTGGTCGATGGTGACGGCGGCTCGGTCCATTTCGACGCCGAGGCGTTCGCATGCGGCTTGGATGATTCGAATGTTTGCTTGGTGCGGCACGATCAGTGCGAGGTCGTCCGAGGTGATGCCTGCGTGGGCCATCGATTTTTCGGCTGAATCCATCATGATGCGCACCGCCCGACGGAAGACCTCTTTGCCTTCCATGTTGACGGTGCCGCCAACATCTGCCCAGAGAATTTCACTTGCGCTGCCGTCGGCGTCAAGATCCCATCCGAGTAGTTGACCTCCACCAGAATCGACTGCTTCGAGCACCATCGCGCCAGAACCATCTGCGAAGAGCGGAGCCGTTCCACGATCGTTCCAGTCGACGATTCGAGAGAGGGTGTCGGTTCCGATGACAAGGACTCGTTCGGCTCCCATAGCGACGAGGCCATGAGCGTTGACGAGGCCGTACATGAAGCCAGCGCATGCGGCGTTGAGATCGAAAGCACCACATTTCAGTCCGAGTTTGTCTTGGATGCTTGCCGAGGTGCCCCATGCCCGGTCGGGGGTGGTGGTCGACAAGATAAGGGCATCGATGTCGCTGGGGTTAACCCCTGACATGTCGAGTGCCTGTTGCGCAGATTCGAGAGAGAGGCTGACGGTGCTTCCGCCGATATGGCGTTCGTGAATTCCGGTGCGTGCAACGATCCACTCGTCGCTGGTGTCGAGGGTTTCGGCGAGCTCGTGATTGGTGACGACTCGCTCAGGAAGGGCCATTCCCCATCCGGTGATGACGGCTCCTTGTGCTCCTGGTCGGGTTGCGGGCATAGTGCTCTCCTTCCGATCTCGTGCTCAGTTGGTGCGCAGCCAGGCGATCGGTTGTCGTGCCGCCACTCGTTCTGTGTCGACGGCGATATAGCTCTGCAGAACGCCAGCGAAGGGTGAACGAACTTCTTCGTTAGCGACGGTGCCGAGCACAGTGCCAACCGAAATCGCGGTGCCGTCGTCAAGGCCTGTGGTTGAGAAAATTCCGGCGGCCGGGCTGACGACGAGACGCTCGTGAGCGAAGAGGTGTTCTCCTTCGTGCTCGTGGGCTGCGGCAGCGGGTTCACCGCCGAGCCATTCGAGCAGCTTGTCGAGTTCGTCGGGCGTGGCTACCGAGATCGTCTTCGCCTCTTTAATGGTGCGCTTTGCCATTCCGGTGAGAACTCCGCCCGGGCCGAGTTCGGCGAATGCGGTGACGCCCATCTCTGACATGGCCTGTAACCCGTGCTTCCACCGCACCGGGCTTGACAGTTGGGCTGAGAGCAGTGAAGTCCACTCGTCTCCGAGTGTGTGGGGTTGCGAGTCAACATTGGAAACGATGGCGATTTCGCTGTTGCGAATGTCGGCAGCGGTGATTGCGCTTCGAAGGCGGTCTCGCGCAGCTGACATGAAGGGGGTGTGAAATGCACCTGAAACTTGGAGGGGCATGACCTTCTTTGCGCCCAGTGATTTCGCATGTACCCCGCCGGCTTCGACTCCACTTGGAGACCCAGCGATCACGACTTGACCTGGGGCGTTGAAGTTCGCAACCCATACCTCGTCGTCGGCAAGGTTGCAGGCAACCTCTACTTGGTCGTCGTCGAGGCCGAGCACTGCTGCCATTGTCCCCGGTTGTTCGTTGCCGGCATCGTGCATTGCATCGGCGCGTTTTTGTACGAGTGCTACGCCTTCAGGGAAGCCGAGTGCTCCTGAGGCGGCGAGGGCGGTGTATTCACCGAGGCTGTGTCCAGCGAGAACATCGGGTGAGACGCCGAGGCGTTCAACTGCGTCGAGCACCATGAGACTTGACACAAATGTTGTCAACTGGGCGTTTCGGGTGTCTTTGAGTTCGTCGGCGTCGGCGTCGAGAAGGAGATGCGCCACATCTCGTCCGACTACTTCTGAGGCTTCCTGTACGAGTTCCCAGCTGTCGTGGTCTGCCCAAGGCCGACCCATGCCTGGTCGTTGTGACCCCTGACCGGGGAAGGTGAATGCAAGCACGTCACGAGGCTAGACGGCGCCGAGTGGTCGCTGGTGATTACTTCAAGATTTCCGGTGAACCGAGACTGGGGTCGCAGGTGTGACGGGGTAGCCTGCTTGGCGTCGCCCCGGTAGCCCAACGGCAGAGGCAGCGGTCTCAAACACCGTCCAGTGTCGGTTCGAATCCGACTCGGGGCACGAACCTCGTAGCATGGGGGCATGTCGAAATGGCTCCTCGAACGTCGGTTGTCGCAGAATGCTTCCCGTTTGGCTTCGCTACGTGAGGAGCTTTCGCAGATTGATGAGCAGTTGACGGTGGTTGCCGATGAGGCTGCAGACCATGAACTTCGGGCGTTGGTGTCAGAAACCCCGTTGGCAAGCCGTGATGCGGGTGAGGCCCGCAAGCACGCAGATGCGCTGATGAGGCACCGTGAGCATGTTCTTTCTTCAATTCAAGAGCTTCAGCGGCGTCAAGACGAGTTGCTCGATTCGATGAGTGGGTCAGCATGACGATCAGAGTGGTAATCGCAGAAGACGAAGCCATTATTCGCATGGACCTTCGAGAAACCCTTGAAGAAGAGGGCTATGAGGTCGTTGGTGAGACTGGTCGAGGTGACGAGGTCGTCGATTTGGTGCGCAACTTGCAACCAGATCTTGCAGTGCTTGACGTGAAGATGCCTGGGGCAGATGGTTTGTCGGCTGCGGCCACGATTACCGAAGAAAAGTTGTGTGCGGTGTTGATGTTGACCGCGTTTTCTCAACGAGAAGTCATCGAGCAAGCCCGTGATGCGGGGGCGCTCGCGTTTTTGGTGAAGCCGTTTCAACGCAGTGACCTCGTTCCTGCGATCGAAGTCGCTATCGGACGGTTCCGAGAGTTGCGTGATCTCACTGGAGAGATTGATGCGCTTGGCGAGCAGTTGGCTGCACGAAAAATTGTTGATCGTGCGAAAGGGATCCTCATCGATGAATGCGCATTGTCGGAGGCCGATGCGTTTTCGTTCATTCAGCGCACTGCAATGACTGAGCGCGTTCGAATGCGTGACGTAGCTGATCGCATTATCGACGGCGAACTTCGTCCAGAGTGATATCGCCGTGGCGAAGTACCTGCTCATCGACGGCAACTCGCTGACCTATCGGGCATTTTTTGCCTTGCCGTCTGACATGGCAACGTCATCTGGCCAGGTCACGAATGCTGTATTTGGTTTCGTTTCGATGCTCACCAACGTTTTGAAAGATCAGGAGCCTGATGGTGTGCTCGTTGCTTTTGATCGTCCTGAGCCCACGTTCCGCCACGAGGCTGAACCGCAATATAAGGCGCAACGCGAGTCATCTCCTGACGAACTGAAGCAGCAGATGGTGATCGTTCGTGAGGTGCTGACCGCCCTCGGTGTTCATCATGTTGAACTCGTTGGCTGGGAAGCTGACGACATTTTGGCGACGGCGGCGACTGAGCTTGCGGCGCGTGGCGATGAGGCGATCATTGTCACTGGTGATCGTGATTCATATCAGCTCGTTGCTGATCCGCATATTCGTGTGATGTACAACAAGCGTGGCGTCAGCGATTACGCGCTGTATGACGAGGCCGGCATTCTTGAACGCACCGGGGTGACTCCGGCGTTGTATGTCGAGTACGCGGCGTTGCGTGGTGATCCGAGTGACAATCTTCCCGGCGTCCCTGGAGTTGGTGAGAAAACTGCGGCGAAACTCATCAACTCGTATGGGGGTGTCGAGGGGATCTTGGCTGCTATCGATGAGCAGACGCCGAAGTTGCGAGCCAACCTTTCCGAATCTGCTGATCGTGTTCGTCGAAACCTTGAACTGATGGAGTTGCGGCGTGATGCGCCGATTGGTGATCTTGAGGCCGACACATTGCGCATCACTCCTGACCGGGCCGAGGTTGATCGTCTGTTTGATGTGCTCGAATTTGCTCAACTTCGAACGCGAATTCTCTCGGCAATTGCGGTGGGGGAGCCCGAGACCTCTGATGCTGAGGCGCTCCGAGATGGTGACAGCCTGATTGAGCCTGTGGTATCTCGTGCAGCATCGATTGATGAGGTGGTGTCACTGATCGAGGGCACAGACGTGCTCGATATTGCGGCTGCGTGGTCTGGTGACGCAGGTCGTTCCTCTCTTGAGGGAGTTGCGATGGCATCTGGTTCAGGCGACGATGTGTTGTGGGTGGAATCAACATTGTTGACTGATTCAGCGGTGCTGGGAGCGTTGTCACAGCACGGGTGTGTGCGTTCACATCAGTCGAAAGAACTGATTCGTTCACTGCTCGAGGCGGGCGGTGACCTCCCCGGCCTCGCCTTTGATGTGGGTGTCGCCGCTTATTTGATCGACCCTGGCTATGCGAAGCTCACGATGTCTGACCTTCTTGAGAGGTTCGCTCAGCGCGTGCTTGACGACAACCTCACCTCGGGAACGCCATCGGGTCAACTTGCTCTCGACGGCGAGCGGCACGACGCCGAGGCGGCGGGTGTTGCGCTGGCAGTCCGCGAGCTTGCGGGGCCGTTGACGAGTGGTGTCGACGACTCAGGGGTCGGTGCGCTGTTCAACGACACTGAGGTTCCGCTGATTCGGGTGTTGGCGCGGATGGAACACATTGGAATTGCGGTTGAGCGTGTGTCGCTTGAAGAGATCGGACGTGATTTGCGTGATCGTGTTGACGCTCTCGCACATGAGTTGCGGACGGTTGCCGATGCTCCTGATCTCAACTTGAACTCACCAACGCAGCTTCGTGCGTTGTTGTACGACCAGCACGAATTGAGTCCGGCGGGTGTTCGCAAAACGAAGAGCGGGTATTCGACTGACGCAGCAACTCTTGAGAAGTTGCGTGACCAGTGGCCCGAATTTATTGAACCGTTGTTGCGGCATCGTGAACTCGACAAGCTGCGTGGCACCTACGGCGAGGGGCTGTTGAGTGAAGTCGCTGCTGACGATCGCATACACGCCTCGTTTAATCAGACGGTTGCTCGAACGGGTCGATTGAGTTCTGACCGTCCGAACCTCCATAACATTCCGGTCCGCTCCGATGAAGGTCGTGTGTTTAGAACGGCGTTCGTTCCTGCCGATGGTTGTCAATTGCTCGTTGCCGACTACAACCAGATCGAGTTGCGTTGCATCGCTCATCTCGCGGCTGACCCAGGGTTGCTCGAGGCGTTTAACGATGGGATAGATATCCATAACGCGACTGCAGCTCGAGTCTTTGGGGTCGATGCCGGCGAGGTGTCACTCGATCAGCGTTCGAAAGCGAAGATGGTGTCGTATGGGCTTGCCTATGGCATGGAGGCGTATGGCCTTGGTCAGCGTCTTGGAATTCCAACCGATGAGGCGGCGGTGATCCTTCATTCGTATTTCGAAGCATTTCCGGCGGTGCAGGCCTATATGGATCGCGCAGTGGGCGAAGCTCGCACCAAGGGTTACACCGAGACCCTGTTCGGCCGCCGGCGTTCAATTCCTGAGCTGCTCGACTCGAATTGGCGGGTGCGGCAGGCAGGGGAGCGGCAGGCGATGAACGCTGCGATTCAGGGCCTTGCGGCAGATGTCTTCAAGATCGCATTGGTCGATGTTGATCGGGCAT
This sequence comes from Ilumatobacteraceae bacterium, assembly GCA_022425725.1. Classification (GTDB taxonomy): domain Bacteria; phylum Actinomycetota; class Acidimicrobiia; order Acidimicrobiales; family Ilumatobacteraceae; genus Casp-actino5. The sequence continues at coordinate 43,575 of JAKMEY010000041.1, read as the reverse complement.
TGACCGATGGCGGCTTTGCGTCTCGCATCGTCCTCCAGGTGCACGACGAAATCATTGTTGAGGTGCCCGAAGCCGAGCACGACGATGTCGGCGAACTGGTCACCGGGTTGATGCGCTCTGCGGTTGAACTTGATGTGCCGCTCGAAGTCAATGTTGCGTGGGGTTCGACCTGGGCTGACGCCAAAGGCTGATTGTCTCTCGGCGATGACGCACGATCATTGGTTCGAAGGCTTAGCGGATCATCTGGGTTCTGCATACTTGCGCTATTCGTTCACGAAGGGAACGGTCGCAGAATGTGATCATCTCGTCGATGTGCTCTCTCTCGATGCCGGAATGCGGGTGCTTGACGTGGGGTGTGGGCCAGGCCGCCATGCTCATGAGTTGGCTCGACGAGGTGTAGAGGTGCACGGCATTGATATTTCACAGACGTTTATCGACCTTGCGGCAGCTGGTGCCCCTGAGGGAGCGACCTTTGAGCGTCGCGATGCTCGTGACCTCATTGACGCAGATGACCTTCACGGAGCGTTTGATGCGGTGATCTGTCTTTGCCAGGGGGCGTTCGGGTTGATGACTGCATCTGATGGCCCGCGTAATGCTGAGCGTTCGGGCGTTGATGGAAACGCTGTGGTGTTTTCGGGTTTGGCGGCTTGCGTAAAGACTGGGGGGTGCCTCGCCCTGTCGGCATTCAGCAGTTATTTCGTGGTGCAGGCTCAAGCCAAAGGGGAATATCCGTCTGATTTTGATGCCAATTCGGGGGTCAATCACGAACGGACAGAGATTCGTGACCCCGATGGCGTTGCTGCTGAGGTCGACCTGTGGACAGCCTGCTACACGCCCCGCGAACTGCGGCTGCTCTGTGCGCTCTACGGCCTTGAGGCAGAGTCGATTTCGAGCGTTGAGCCAGGCGACTACGGAAGCGATCACGCACACGTGGATTCACCCGAATTTCTTCTTGTTGCCCGTCGGATGTGATGCGCAGAGACCACTGATAGTCTTCTCATCGCACTGCATTCTCGCAGTGAGTTCTTATATCAATATTCCTGAAAGCAGTACCGAGCCTTGTCCGACACCACGAGCACCCCAGTTATCGACCCCGCAATGGGAACGTTCGATGATGAGGGAACATACACACCCCGTCAGGTCGTAGATAACGACACCAACTTTTCCGAGGCGGTCACTGGGATCCCCGAAGTCGACGATGGGCAGATGGTGATCGGCATCGTCGTGAAGATCGACCGAGACGAGGTTCTGCTCGACATCGGATATAAGAGTGAAGGCGTTATCCCTTCTCGTGAGCTCAGCATTCGCAACGATGTGAATCCGGCAGAAGTGGTGTCGTTGGGAGAGTCCATCGAAGCTCTCGTGCTCACCAAGGAAGACAAAGAAGGTCGTTTGGTTCTGTCGAAGAAGCGCGCTCAATACGAGCGGGCGTGGGGCGACATCGAAGCCAAGAAAGAAGCAGAGGCTGTCGTTGAAGGCTCGGTTATCGAGGTCGTGAAGGGCGGACTCATCGTCGACATCGGGCTCCGCGGATTCCTCCCGGCCTCGCTCGTTGAATTGCGCCGTGTGCGTGACCTGCAGCCCTACATCGGCACCGTTGTGCAGGCCAAGATCATTGAGCTCGATAAGAACCGCAACAATGTCGTGCTGTCCCGCCGGGCCTACCTCGAAGAGAACCAGAAGGAGACCCGCGATAGCTTCCTCACCAACCTCAAGATCGGAGAGGTCCGAGAGGGCACCGTGTCGTCGGTGGTCTCGTTCGGTGCATTCGTCGATCTTGGCGGAATGGACGGCCTCATCCACGTCAGCGAGTTGTCGTGGAAGCATGTCGACCACCCGGGCTCAGTAGTTGCAGTCGGCGACCCCGTCACTGTTCAGGTTCTCGATGTCGACTTCTCACGTGAGCGCATTAGCCTGAGCTTGAAAGCCACTCAGCAAGACCCGTGGGCCGAGTTCGCAGAGGGTCACGCAGTTGGACAGTTGGTGTACGGACGTGTCACCAAGCTCGTTCAGTTCGGCTCATTTGTTCAGGTCGGCGATGGCATCGAAGGTCTTGTGCACATCTCAGAAATGTCAGCACATCACGTTGAGAACCCTGGCGATATTGTGACCCCTGGTGAAGAGCTCTGGGTGAAGATCATCGATCTCGATCTCGATCGTCGCCGCATCAGCCTGTCGATCAAGCAGGCTGCAGAGGGTGGCGAACTCGCCGCCGAGTATCGCGAGCACTTTGACGTCGACGACGAAGGCAACTGGATGCACAGCGAAGAGCAGATGGAAGCTGCGTGGGCTGAGTATGAAAACAGCGGAGAACCCACCGCCACTGCGGTAGAAGAAGCGCCAGCCGCCGACGCCGAAGCTGCAGAGCAGGAGTGATCTCATGCTGCTGGTCGGGTTGACCGGTGGCATTGGCGCGGGTAAGTCGACGGTGTCGTCATTGCTCGCCGATCTTGGTGGGTGCATCGTTGATGCTGATGAGGTAGCCCGTGAGTTGCAATCAGCTGGGTCCCCGGTGCTCGCTGCCATGGCTGAACGTTTCGGCGACTCGATTTTGCACGATGACGGTTCGTTGAATCGTGCGGCGGTAGCCGAAATCGTGTTTGGCACCGACGATGAGTCGAAGGCCGCACTGAGAGATCTCAATGGCATCGTGCATCCGGCGATGCAGGCAGAAATTTTGCGCCAGATCAAAGTTGGTCACGATGGTGGCCAGCATGTGGTGCTCGATTTCCCGTTGCTTGCGGAGAATCCTCGAGATGACCTTGACGCAACGATCGTGGTTGACATCGATTCTGAGATTGCGATTGAGCGACTCGTGAACATTCGTGGCATGGATGAGTCCGATGCGCGTAATCGCATTGCCAATCAAGCGTCGCGGGAAAAGCGTCTTGAGATTGCCTCCCATGTTGTTGATAACTCTGGTGACGTTGAGACGCTGCGCGCTCAGGTTGCAGATGTGTGGGGGCAGATCACTGGGTGAGTACCTGGGTGTTTGGCTATGGCTCGTTGGTAAGCCCGGTGTCGCTGGGTTCGACGATTGGCCGGCTGCCAGTGCGTGGCCGCGATTTTCTGGCTGCTGAATTGCGGGGATGGGAACGTCGCTGGAATTACGGCTATCTCATTTCACCTGAGCGTTACACCGGGAGCGAAGTGTCGTCGATCGATACCGTCGTCGCCCTCGGTATCGTGCTGGCTCCGTCGGCCGTGATGAACGGTGTGATCGCATCGGTGTCTGACAGCGAGCTCGCTCGTCTCGATAAGCGTGAGCGGCGGTACGAGCGGGTCGACGTGACCGATGCGGTGGAATTGCTCGAGGGAAATGCAGCTGAGTTCGAGATTGATGCGGTGATCACGTACGTTCCAACAGATGCTCCTATTGCCGATTATGTCGATGGCCGAGATCGTGGTCGAGCTGGCATCGAAGTTCGATATTGGGACCTCGTGACTACTGCGTTTGATGAGCTGTTGCCGGGGGCGGGTGAGCGTTTTCGGGCCTCAACACCTGAGCCCGATGTGCCGGTGGTTGATGTGTCGAGGATCGAATGAGTGCCGATGTGACCGCAGAACGCAAGGAAGTGTTCGAGGTCGTTTCTGAGTTTGCGCCAGCGGGAGACCAGCCAAAAGCGATTGCGTCACTCGCGGAGGGTGTAGAGGCCGGTCATCGGTTCCAGACCCTGCTGGGCATCACTGGTTCGGGTAAGTCGGCGACGATTGCGTGGACGATTGAACAGGTGCAGCGGCCGACGCTGATTTTGGCGCCAAATAAGAGTCTTGCCGCTCAGTTGGCTCAAGAGATGAGAGAGTTCTTCCCAAATAATCGGGTGGAATATTTCGTCTCTTATTACGACTATTACCAGCCAGAGGCATATATCCCGTCGAGTGACACGTTCATCGAAAAGGATTCGTCGATCAATGATGAGATCGACCGGTTGCGCCACTCGTCGACCGCGGCGTTGCTGACTCGTCGTGACACGATCGTCGTTGCTTCTGTCTCGTGTATTTACGGTATGGGCTCTCCCGACGCGTACCGTGGGCAACTTCTCGATCTCAATGTGGGTATCGACTATGACATGCGTTCGATTCTTCGTCGCTTGGTCGATATGCAATACGACCGCAACGACATGACGCTTGTTCGTGGAAAGTTCAGGGTGCGAGGTGACACGATCGAGGTGCATCCGGCGTACGAAGAATCGGTTCTTCGCATCGAGATGTTTGGTGACACGGTCGATCGTCTCACTCGTATTGACACGATCACGGGCGAGACGCTAGAAGAGTTGTCTCGTGCGTATGTCTTTCCGGCGACGCACTATGTCGCAGGTGTCGAGCGTATGGCTCGAGCGATTGCGGGCATTGAGGCCGAATTGCAAACCAGTCTGAGTGAGTTTGAACGTGAACAGAAGTTGCTTGAGGCGCAGCGGTTGAGGATGCGTACTCAATATGACCTCGAGATGATGGCGGAGGTCGGTTACTGCTCGGGGATTGAGAACTATTCGATGCACATCGACGGGCGTGAGTCTGGCGAGCCTCCGTTTACATTGCTTGATTATTTCCCTGACGATTATCTGCTCGTGATAGATGAGAGCCATGTCGCAGTGCCGCAGTTGCATGGCCAATATGCGGGTGACCGCAGTCGAAAAAATGTGCTCGTCGAACATGGCTTCCGTTTGCCAAGCGCCCGAGATAACCGACCATTGACCTTCGATGAAACGATGGAACGCATCAATCAATGTGTGTTCTTGTCAGCGACACCAAGTGACTATGAATTGTCGATCTCTGACAACGTCGCAGAGCAGATCGTGCGCCCGACGGGGCTTGTTGACCCTGAGGTCATTGTTCGGCCGACGAAAGGCCAGATCGATGATCTCATCGAAATGGTTAGTGAGCGGGTGACCAAAGGTGATCGTGTGTTGGTGACGACGCTGACGAAGAAGATGGCCGAGGACCTCACTGATTATTTGCTTGAGCAAGGGTTGCGGGTCAGGTATCTGCATTCAAATATTGACACGATCCAACGCATCGAAATTCTTCGGGCACTTCGCCTCGGTGAGTTTGATGTGCTGGTGGGCATCAACCTGTTGCGTGAGGGTCTTGACCTCCCTGAGGTGTCGCTCGTGTGCATCCTCGACGCGGACAAAGAAGGGTTCTTGCGAAGTGAGACCTCACTCATTCAGATGATTGGTCGTGCCGCCCGAAATGTTGACGGGCAGGTGGTGATGTATGCCGACCGGGTGACCAATTCGATGGAGAGAGCGATTTCCGAGACGAAACGTCGTCGCAATGTGCAGCTTGCGTACAACGAAGAGCACGGCATCGATCCGCAGACGATCCGAAAAGCGGTGGGCGATATTTTGTCGATGTTGCGGCCTGATGCGGGTACGACTCCGGTGCCTGGCAAAGATCGCCGTCGGAAGCGTGAGCGAGAAAAGGTGCAGCGTGAGTTGGCGTCACTTCCTGAGAAGGAAATTGCCCGTCTCATTCAAAGTCTCGAAGAGGAAATGCATGAGGCTGCTGTCGAATTGAAGTTTGAGTATGCGGCCCGGCTGCGAGATGAGATCGCGGATCTTCGCCGTGAACTCCGTGACGCTCGGTGACTGAAGGCCGATTAGCCTCGCCAGTCGTGGCTCCTCGTTCAACAACAGCTTCAAAGGCTGGGTCTCGTCCCGCAGCGAAGAATAAGGGGAGCGCTGCCGCAAAATCTGGTGCAGCGAAAAAGGCGCCGGCCTCCTCTCCGAAGGCGCAAGCAGCCGATCGTGCCCGGCGGTCAGCGGCTCGGGCCGCAGCTGGAGACGCCCCGGTCATCACCGTGAGAGGCGCCCGAGAGCACAACCTAAAGAATGTGTCGGTCGAAGTTCCGAGAGATCGTTTGGTGGTGTTCACCGGGTTGTCGGGCTCGGGTAAGTCAAGCCTCGCGTTTGACACGATTTACGCAGAAGGGCAGCGACGCTACGTCGAATCTCTGTCGTCGTATGCCCGGCAATTCCTAGGACAGATGGATAAACCTGACGTTGATGTGATCGAAGGTTTGTCGCCCGCGATTTCTATTGACCAGAAGTCGGCAAGTCGAAACCCGCGTTCAACGGTGGGAACGATCACCGAGGTCTACGACTATCTCCGTTTGCTGTACGCCCGGATCGGCGTGCAGCACTGCCCAGATGATGGTTCGCGCCTGCAGCGCCAAACCCCACAGCAGATCGTCGATCGGGTGCTTGAGCTCGAACCCGACACCAGGTTCCAGATTCTTGCGCCGGTGGTTCGTGGACGAAAAGGTGAGTACGAGACGCTCCTCGAAGACCTTTCAGGTCAGGGGTATGTGCGTGCTCGCATTGATGGTGAGACGGTTCAGATCGATGAGTTTTTGAAGGGCGAAGACCGGCTTGCTCGTTATGAGTCGCATGACATCGAGGTTGTTGTCGACCGTTTGGTGCTTCGCGAGGGAATCGAGCGGCGACTCACCGATTCGCTCGAGACTGCGTTGCAGCTTGCGGATGGTGTGGCTCAGGTGGACATCGTTCCCCGCGATGGTGACGAGGGTGAGACATTGACGTTCAGCCAGCACCTTGCGTGTCCTGCGTGTGGGTCGAGTTATGACGAACCTGCTCCGCGCAATTTCTCGTTTAACTCGCCGTATGGAGCCTGCGAGACTTGCGATGGTCTTGGCACGACGTTTGAGGTCGACCCTGAACTTGTGATTCCTGATGTCGAAGTATCGGTGGTCGATGGAGCGATTGCGCCGTGGCGATCGGCCCACACGCAGTACTTCACCCGCATGCTTGAATCGGCGGCTGAAGCCAACGACATCGACCTCACTTTGCCGTGGAAAGATCTGCCGGCGAAGCATCAGAAGATTCTTCTTGGCGGTGCTCGGGGGCGGCTGACGGTGAAATACCGCAACCGTTACGGACGGTCGCGAACGTTCTCGTCGGAGTTCGAGGGAGTGATTCCGTGGATCAAACGTCGCCACGAATCTGCAGATAGTGACTGGACTCGTGAGCAGTTTGAGGGGTACATGCGTGAGGTGCCGTGTTCGGCCTGTGACGGCGCCCGACTGAAGCCGTTCACGCTTGCGGTGACGATTAACGACCGGAATATTTCGCAGGTCTGTGAGATGTCGATCGCCGATTCTGCGGAATTTCTTGCGGGTCTAGAACTGTCTGACCGAGATCGCATGATTGCCGAGCGCGTGACAAAAGAGATCAATGCTCGACTCGGCTTTTTACTCGATGTCGGTCTCGATTACCTCACCTTGGCGCGATCGGCGGGAACGCTGGCGGGAGGAGAGGCGCAACGCATTCGGCTTGCAAGCCAGATTGGTTCTGGTCTGGTGGGCACCTTGTACGTGCTCGACGAGCCATCGATCGGTCTGCACCAGCGTGATAACCGCCGGCTGATCGACACGTTGACGCGTTTGCGTGATCTGGGCAACACGGTGATTGTCGTCGAACACGACGAAGAGACCATTCGTGAAAGCGACTGGATTGTTGACATCGGCCCAGGGGCCGGCGAGCACGGTGGCGAAATTGTGTACTCGGGGCCAGTTCCTGGTGTTGAAAAGGCTTCTGCATCGGTGACCGGTGATTATCTTGCGGGTCGTCGGGAGATTCCGGTGCCCGAACTGCGGCGTGCCCGAGGGGAGCATTCGCTAGGAATCATTGGTGCTCGTGAACACAACTTGCAAGATGTTGATGTTGATATTCCGCTCGGAAATTTTGTTGCGGTGACGGGTGTGTCAGGTTCTGGAAAGTCAACCCTCGTCCGTGACATTTTGTTGCCGGTGTTGATGCAGCGGATTTATTCGTCGAAGACCCCTGCCGGTAAGCATCGTCGAATCGATGGCATTGAACACCTCGACAAGGTGATCGATATGGACCAGTCGCCGATTGGCCGCACTCCGCGTTCAAACCCGGCGACGTATACCGGGGTGTTTGACCACATTCGCAAACTGTTTGCGGCAACAAATGAGGCGAAGATGCGTGGCTATCTTCCCGGCCGGTTCTCGTTCAATGTGAAGGGTGGTCGTTGCGACGCCTGCTCAGGTGACGGGACGATCAAGATCGAAATGCACTTCTTGCCCGACGTGTATGTGCCGTGTGAGGTTTGCAAGGGTGCCCGCTACAACCGCGACACTCTCGATGTTGAGTTCAAAGGCAAGAACATCGCCGATGTGTTGAATATGCCGGTGGCTGAGGCTGTTGAGTTCTTTAGTAATCAGCCTTCGATCGCCCGCTATCTGCAGACGTTGATGGATGTTGGGCTCGGTTATGTTCGGCTCGGCCAATCGGCTCCGACGTTGTCGGGTGGTGAAGCCCAGCGAGTGAAGTTGGCGACCGAACTTGCGAAGCGTTCCACCGGTCACACCATTTACTTGCTCGATGAACCGACGACGGGTTTGCACTTTGAAGATGTCCGGCGTCTGCTCACGGTGTTGGGCCGTCTTGTCGACCAGGGCAACACCGTGCTCGTGATTGAGCACAATCTCGATGTGATTAAGACCGCTGACTGGTTGATCGACCTTGGCCCCGAAGGCGGGGTTGGAGGCGGAACCATTGTTGCCGAAGGCACGCCAGAGCAGGTCGCCGCTGTCGATACCTCTCACACGGGGGGTTTCCTGCGAAACTTGCTCGCGTGATCCAACCGTCGATCGACACTCTCGAACACCGGGCCGAGTTACAGCGGCGCACATTGACGACGTTGCGGGTTGCAGTGGTGCCCGGGCAGGCTGCAGTTGCTGGCACCGTTGCGGTCGTATCGCTGCTCGCAAAAGACATGTTGGGTTCAGACCGACTCGCCGGACTTGGGTCAGCGGCGTTCACGTTCGGTGCGGCGTTGACGTCGATTCCATTGGCTGCATTTATGCGTCGACGTGGGCGGCGCCCGGGTCTCGCTCTTGCGCTTGGCATCGGGTCGTTTGGTTCGCTCGTTGCGGCCGCTGGTGGTCAGACACGTATGTTCTGGCTGTTCATCATCGGCATGTTGCTGTTCGGTTCCGGCCAGGCCGCTTCGTTGGGTGCCCGGTATGCCGCAGCTGATCTCGCAACCGATGATGAGCGCGCAAAAGCCATTGGTGCTGTGGTGTGGATCGGCACCTTGGGCGCAGTGTTCGGTCCGCTGTTCACGCCGTTAGAGAAACGCTTCGGTATTGCGATCGGGCTTGACGAATATGTGGGCCCATATCTGTTCGCGGCGGCGCTGTTCGCATTAGGGGCGCTTGCATACCTCGTGTTTTTGCGACCTGACCCGTTAGTCGTTTCGAATGCGGTTGACCCAACTGCTGAGCGAGCTCGGCCGATCAAACAGGTTCGTAACTCTTTCGGTGAGATTCGAAAGTCAAAACACGCAGTGCTCGGATTGGTGGCGATGGCGGGCGCGCAGGCGTCGATGGTCGGTGTGATGACGATGACACCTCCGCATATGGCTGACCATGGTCATGCTGATCTCTCTGCGATGGTGCTTGCGTTGCACATCGTCGGAATGTTTGGCCTTGCTCCGCTGGTTGGACGGTTCGTTGACCGCACTGGAGCGGTGAAGTCGGTGCTCTTTGGTGCTGTGTTGCTCGGAGTGAGCACGATCACTGTTCAGATTGCCGGGTATGTGCCGGCACTTGTGTTTATTGGTCTGTTCCTGCTGGGTCTCGGCTGGAACATCGGGCTCATCGCCGGAACATCTTTGCTGACGTCGTCGGTGCCAGTGCATGCCCGAGTCGAGGCTCAGGGCACAGGAGATCTCACGTTGAGTTTGTGTGGAGCGATTGCTGCGCTGGGGTCAGGCTTCGTGAAGCAATCGTTTGAATATCACATTCTTGCCGACCTGGCGACGGTGCTCGCCGGCGGGATGTTGTTGTATGCGCTGTACGTGCGGGCAGCGTCTAACGCAGCCGCTTCGATAGCTCATTAAGGCGCTTTTTCTCATCTGATGAGAGGGCGTCGAGCCCTCCTGATGACACTTTGTCGAGTAAGCCGTCGAGCTCGTCTTGAAGCGCTTGGGTTGCAGGCGAGGCCGCAGGTGGTTCCCATGGGCCGCTTACGACTTGCGATCCTCCACGGCTCCGGTTGGGGCGGCGGACTTTTCCTCGAGTCGAACGGGTTGGCTTTTTGTGCCGTGTGTTATTGGTGAATCGAGGAATCATGTCGAGACGATCGGCGAACCCCCATTGACGCACGGTGACGAGGGCGGTGCCGATGGCGAGCAGCATCACCAGGAGTGACCCCCAGATGCGGTCGCCGACGAAGCGGAGGATGTCGATGCCCACGAAGATCAAGGCGATGATCCATGCCGGGATGCCGAAGAAGAACGGAGCGTCTGGGTTCTCGGCGGCGAAAATAGCCAGCATCACGGTGCCGAGCAGCCCGAGCCCCATTTCTGCCGCGGTTGGAAGGTCTCCGATGATCGAGACGAACAGTGTGGGCGCAATGGTGATGGCGACGATGAGCCGGGTGAATCGAATTCGGCCCACCATTTCTTCAACGATGTGTCCGAAGTACCAGAAGAAGAACAGGGTGATGAGCACCCAGGCGCTCGTTGGCGGGGTTGCGATTGGCCAGGTGATGAGGCGCCAGATTTCGAATTGGCGCACCGCTGACGGGTGGAACACGAGTTTGGCGAACCATTCGATGCTGACGGCGTACAGAAACATCGAGATGATGCCCGAGCCAACGAGAAATGCGGTCGTTGTCACGTCGATGTTGCCAAGTTTGAACCAGCCATCGCGAGAGCGAGGGCCTGGTATGCCGAAATTGAATCGTTGTGCCACGTCTCCACGGTACTGGCACCGCAACGCTGTGTGCAGTCTCTGCTCGTAGTCTCTTTGAAGTGATTGAGCGACCGCCCGCAGGATCGATTCCGGATGAGCCGGGGTCGTACCAATTCAAAGATGCTCATGGTCGCGTCATCTATGTGGGCAAGGCGTCGAGTCTTCGGCATCGCTTGAGCAGCTATTTCCAGCGAGCTGATCGGTTGCACCCTCGAACCCGTCAAATGGTCGAGACCGCCGAGTCGGTCGAGTGGACGATTGTGCGCAATGAGGTTGAGGCATTGATGCTCGAGTATTCGCTCATCAAGCAGCATCGACCACGGTTCAATGTTCGGTTACGTGACGACAAGAGTTACCCGTTTCTTGCGGTGACGACCGATGAGGAGTGGCCGAGGGCGATGGTGACTCGGGGTGCTCGTCGAAAAGGAGTTCGGTATTTCGGGCCGTATGCCCATGCCTATGCGATTCGTGAGACGCTCGACTTGCTGTTGAGGTCGTTTCCTGTTCGTACCTGCTCGCCGGGCAAGTTTCGTCAGCACGAGCGTCTCGGCCGTCCGTGCCTGTTGTTTCACATCGAGAAGTGCGCAGGGCCGTGCGTCGGAGAGGTGTCAGCAGACGACTACGAGTCGATGGTGAACGAACTGTGCGGCTTTCTCGGTGGTGATACCGATGAGGTGGTGGCCCGTCTTGCCGGTGAGATGGGTGATGCCGCAAAGGCCCTTGAGTTTGAAAAAGCGGCACGGTTGCGTGATCGGCTCGAGTCGGTCGAGCGAGCGATTGAGCGTCAGCAGATGGTGGCTGAACGTGATGAAGACCTCGACATCATCGGCGTCTCCGATGACGAGTTGGAGGCATCGGTGCAGGTGTTCTTTGTACGTCGTGGACGGGTTGTGGGCCGCAAGGGGTTTGTGCTCGACAAGGTTGAAGAACTCTCCGATGGTGCGCTTGTCGGAAGGGTGATGGAGTCTATGTATGGCGATGAGCCGCCAACTGGGGTGCCGAAGCAGGTGTTGGTGCCGACGGTGCCCGATGACGTGGGGCTTTATGAAGAGTGGCTTGCCATGCTTCGAGGTTCGAAGGTTGCGATCCGGGTGCCGCAGCGTGGTGATCGTCGGCAGTTGCTCGAGACGGTGACCCATAATGCTCGGGAAGAGTTTGTGCGGCATCGGATGCGTCGGGCGAGTGACCACAACACGAGAAGTCGAGCCTTGACCGAGTTGCAAGACGCATTGCAGCTTCCTGAGGCGCCGTTGCGTATCGAGTGCTACGACATGGCGCATTTGCAGGGCACTGATTACGTCGGTTCGATGGTGGTGCTCGAAGACGGCATGCCCGCGAAGAAGGAGTATCGACGTTTCAAAGTCAACATCGATGGCAATGATGACTATGCGGCGATGGAGGAGGTGCTGACGCGTCGATTGCAGGCCTACCTCGATGAGCGTGATCAGCCGATCGAAGAGCGTGGTGAGAAACCAGGGAAGTTTGCGTACCCCCCACAGTTGCTCGTGGTTGATGGGGGTAAGGGGCAACTCGGGGTTGCTGAGCGAGTGGTGAACGAACTTGGGTTGGCCGATGAAATTCCTGTTGCGGCTCTCGCAAAGCGGTTTGAAGAGGTGTATGTGCCAGGCTCCTCAGCGCCAGTTCGTATTACACGTGGTTCTGAGGCGCTGTTTATGTTGCAGCGCATTCGTGACGAGGCTCACCGCTTTGCGAATTCGTTCCACCGTGAGCGACGGTCGAAGCGAATGACGGCGAGCAGCCTCGACGGCATTCCGGGCCTTGGGCCAGCTCGCAGAGAGCGCCTAGTGAAGGCGCTGGGTGGTGTGCGGGCGGTGAAAGCAGCCGATCTTGAGTCGTTGCAAGCGTTGTCATTTCTGCCCGATGCGGTGGCACAGGCGGTGTACGACAAGTTTCACTCCGACGCTACGTAGTAGCGGGCGTTCAGAGTTGGCTGATGACCTCGGTGTGAAGCCGATCGAGGTGCTCTTTCCGGGCTGCAGGTTCTGACCCCATCAGCCAATCGGGCACGATGAACTCGTCGAAGCCAAGTTCGCGGTACTGGTTGAGTATTCCGATGAGTTCGTCTGCTCCGCCGGCAATGGTGCGGGCGCCGAGAGGCCCTTCGAGTGCCTTTGCGTTTGCCGCAGCGTCATCGCTGAGGTGTACGGCCACCTGCACTGAGGTGTGCAGAGTCGCTGGGTCGCGGCCGACGCGTTCGCAGGCAGCGTGCATTGCGTTGAGTCGCTCGCCGGCGCTGTCGGGGTGGCCCCAGGTATTCCACTCTTCGGCGTGGCGTGCGGTGATGCGCAGCATGCGATTTCCGCCGGTGCCGACGAGTATCGGTAGTTGTTGTTGCACGGGTTTTGGTTGACAAGGTGCGTCGGTGATGGTGTACACAGATCCTGCAAAGGTTGTGCGTGGCTCGTTGAGCAGCGACCGAATAATTTGGATCGCTTCTTCGAAGCGGTCGACGCGCGGTTTGGGTGCTTCGAGTTCGATGCCGTAGGCGACGTGTTCATTGATTTGCCAGCCTGCACCGAGGCCGAGGACGAATCGGCCATCTGACACGTGGTCGATGGTCGCTGCTCGGTTCGCAAGGAGCGCCGGGTGGTGCACCGATGTGGGGGCGACGAGCGGTCCGAGACGGAGTTGCTCGGTGACGACGGCCACCGCAGGCAAGAGTCCCCACACTTCGTGTGAATCGCCGTCGTTCACTTTTGTCTTGCCGGTGTTTGGCATGTAGTGGTCGGCGAACCACATGCCATACCAGCGCCCGTCGTCGAGCCAGCGGGCGAGATCGAGCACTTCATCAACCGGGTATTTGATATTTGGCCACACAGAAAACTTCATGTTCTGAACCGTAGTGTGGGCTCTGTGTCTGGAGACCTATCGCGCCGTCTGTGGGAAGAGCATGCTGAGTGGTGGATTGACGGTTTCACCGATGGCGCCGACCCTGAGTATGAAGACCAGATCATTCCGCTTGTGGTGCGAGAACTTGCAGGGGTTGAGACAGTTCTTGATATCGGCACCGGAGACGGTCAGATAGCGCGGGCACTATCTGCGACCGGTTGTGAAGTGACCGGCGTCGATCCGACATCTGCGCAAATTTCGGTTGCGGTTGAGCGGGGCGGCGGGCCGCGCTACGTGCAGTCGGGGGCGTGTCCGCTTCCGTTTGATGACGAGAGTTTTGATGGAGCTCTTGCCTGCTTAGTGTTCGAACATATTGATGATGTTGACGGTGCGATCAGCGAGGTTGCTCGAGTGCTTCGCCCTGGCGGTTCATTCAATTTCTTGTTGAATCACCCGTTACTGCAAACCCCAGATAGCGGATGGATCGATGACCATATGGTCGAGCCTCCAGAGCAGTACTGGCGTATCGGTAATTATCTCGATGAGGCCGAGACGATTGAGCAGGTCGAATTGGGTGTGCACATCAGGTTTTTGCATCGGCCGTTGTCGCGCTATCTCAATGCTCTCGCCGATAATGGTTTGCTGCTCGAGCGCATGGACGAACCGGCCCCTCCTGAGCGTTTTCTTGCTCAGGCCCCTGAATATTTCGAAGCAGCATCGGTACCACGGTTGTTGCATCTTCGGCTTCGAAAAGTCGTGAACTGACAGTGTTGAAGGTTGTGCCGCTGATCGCCGGTCTAAGGTTTGGGCGTGGCTGAGATCGTCGTCATTACCGGGCTGTCGGGAGCGGGTCGTTCTGCGGCGGCCGGGGTGTTAGAAGATCTTGGCTTCTTCGTCGTCGATAATTTGCCGACGTCTCTGGTGCCGACGATTGTGGAGCTTGCAGCAAAGCCGGGTGCCGGTATTGACCATCTGGTTCTCGTGTCAGGTCGCAATCATGCGGAGTTGTTGACACATGTCAACGACCTGAAGGCGGCAGGCCACCGGGTTTCGATGCTCTATTTGGAGGCGTCAACCCAGATGTTGGTGAAGCGTTACGAGGCAACCCGGCGCCGGCACCCGTTCGATACCGATGGTTCCGGGGTGTTGGAGGCGATCGAACGAGAACGAGTGGCTCTTGAAGAAGTGAAAGGTGCCGCTGATCTTGTCGTTGATACCTCTGAACTCAATGTGCATCAGTTGAAGGATCGAATCGTGTCGGCGTTTTCTGAGACAGGTTCAACGTCGATGCAGGTGTCGGTCGAATCGTTCGGCTATAAACACGGCATTCCGCTCGATGCTGACATCGTGATGGATGTGAGGTTCTTGCCGAATCCTCATTGGGATGAGCGACTGCGTCCGTTTACAGGCCGTGATGAGCCGGTGAGTGAGTTTGTGTTGAACAACGAGGTCACTCAGCGGTTTTTGAGCCATCTCGAGGCGTTGTTGCTCGATGTGATTCCGAGTTATCAGTCAGAGGGCCGCAACTATCTCACGATTGCTATCGGTTGCACCGGTGGCCGACATCGCTCGGTGGCCATCGTTGAGCATCTGGTCGGTCGCCTCGGTGACCACGAGGTGAAGGCGGTTGCCTCACATCGCGATGTCGACGGACGCTGAACCTTTTGTTCGCTCCGAGAGTTGTGTCGCATCTGCATCTTGTGCTGCGCGTCTGACTACTCTTGCCAACGACCGTGTGGTCAGAAAATGTGAAAGGACCTCCCATGACTGTTCGTGTTGGTGTTAACGGATTTGGACGTATTGGCCGCAACTTTTATCGTGCGGTGCTTGCCCAGGGCGCAGACGTTGAGTTCGTTGCAGTGAATGATTTGGGTTCGCTTGATCAGATGGCTCACCTGTTGAAGTACGACTCGGTGATGGGTCGTCTCGATCAGAACGTGAAGGTCGTCAAGGGTGGAATTAAGGTCGGCAATCACACCATCCGGGTGTTGTCGGAGCGTGATCCGAAAGCGTTGCCGTGGGGTGACCTTGGTGTCGATGTCGTTGTCGAATCGACGGGTATTTTCACCGATCGTGACAAAGCCGCAATGCATCTTGAGGGTGGCGCACCGCGAGTGATCGTGTCGGCGCCGTCGAATGGAGCGGATATCACGATCGTCTATGGCGTCAACCACACTGATTTCGACAAGAAGAAGCATCAGGTCATTTCGAACGCAAGTTGCACCACGAACTGTTTTGTTCCGCTGATCAAGGTGCTCGATGACGCGTTTGGCGTGAAGCAGGGTCTCATGACGACCGTGCACGCATACACCGGCGACCAATCACTTGTTGACGGCCCACATAATGACCTTCGTCGTGCTCGTGGAGCGGCGATCAACATCATTCCGACATCGACCGGTGCAGCTCGTGCAACGAGTTTGGTGTTGGCATCGATGAAGGGCCGGCTTGATGGCACCTCGCTTCGAGTGCCGGTGCCGACGGGTTCGATTACTGACGTGACTGCGACCTTGAAGAAGAAGGCCTCGGTTGACGACATCAACGCTGTGTTCGCAGCGGCAGCCAAAAAGGGTGACCTGAAGGGCATCTTGAAGTACACCGAAGACCCAATCGTGTCGAGCGACATTGTCGGCGATCCGCACTCATCGATTTTCGATGCAGGCATGACGATGTCGATGGGCGACCTGGTGAAGGTGTGCTCGTGGTACGACAACGAGTGGGGCTACTCAAACCGTTTGGTCGACCTGGTTCGCTACGTCAGCCGCGGTCGCTGATCTGCAATGACAGACGAGTCACTCCGCATCCCCATACTCGAAGATCTCGGTGATGTCACCGGACGTCGGGTCCTGGTTCGCACAGATTTCAATGTGCCGTTAGAGGAGCGTGCGGGGTCGCAGGTCGTTGTTGACGATTTTCGTATTCGTGCTGCGTTGCCGACGGTTTCGTGGCTGTTGGAGCGTGGCGCCCAGGTGGTGTGTGCGAGTCATCTCGGTCGGCCAAAGGGCCAACCAGTTGATCAGTATTCGATGGACCCGGTGCGTGCACGGCTGAGCGAACTCGCCCCCGGGGTTGAGTTGCTGGAGAACCTTCGATTCAACCCTGGCGAAGAAGCAAACGATGATGCCTTTGTTGCGTCGCTGACCGATGGAATTGACTTCTATGTGAACGACGCGTTCGGTGCGTCGCATCGTGCTCATGCGTCAATCGTTGGTCCGCCGAGGTCGATGCCTTCTGCGATGGGCCGCCTGTTGCAGCAAGAGGTCGAAGTGTTGACGGGGCTGCGAGACAAGCCGAAGCGACCATTTGTTGCGGTGCTTGGCGGGGCAAAGATCTCCGACAAGTTGGGGGTTGTTGAGGCGTTGCTATCGGTGGTCGATCAACTTGTGATCGGCGGTGCAATGTGCTTCACGTTTTTCGCGGCTCAGGGCAAACCCATTGGTGATTCGCTGTTTGAACCTGAAATGGTGGAGACCTGTCGACGGATCCTCGAAACCGCGGGCGACAAGATCGTGTTGCCGGATGACATGGTCGGTGTCGACGCCTCTGGAGAGTTCGCAACGTTCGGAACTCGTCTGCCTGAAGGGTCGAAGGGTTTCGATATCGGGCCGGGTTCGGCGGCTGCATTTAGCGATGTGGTGATGGATGCTCGAATGGTGTTTTGGAATGGACCGATGGGCATGTTCGAAGACGGACGATTCGCTGGTGGCACGAGAACGGTTGCTGAGGCGATGGCTGAAACAAAAGCGTTCACGGTTGTTGGCGGTGGGGATTCTGCCGCTGCGCTTGCCCAGTTCCGTTTGGATGATGAAGTAGATCATGTGTCAACTGGCGGGGGAGCGAGCCTCGAACTGCTCGAACTCGGTGACCTTCCCGGTCTTGCTGCACTGAGAGGTGCCCCTAATGCCTGATGTTCGCACTCCGCTGATCAGCGGTAACTGGAAGATGAACCTCGACCATTTTGAGGCTCTTCGAAATTTGCAGAAACTCGCGTGGCTGCTGCCGAAAGACATCTATCAGCGGTCAGATGTGAGCATCCACCCGCCGTTTACCGATATTCGTACGTTGCAGACCTCGATTGAGGCTGACCGGATGGACATTCTGCTCGGAGCTCAGCATTGTCATCACGAAGTGACCGGAGCCTTCACTGGTGAGGTCTCCCCGGTGTTTTTGCAAAAGCTTGACGTGAAACTCGTCATCTGTGGCCATAGCGAACGCCGAGATATTTTCGGTGAGACCGATGAGATGGTGAACGCAAAGGTGAAAGCGATTTTGAAGCACAACATGACGCCAATCATGTGTGTGGGCGAGTCGTTGGCTGAGCGTGAAGCGGGTGAGACCGAGGCGAAGGTGCTTGGTCAGGTGGTCAACGGTTTGCAGGGTGTGAAGAAGGCAGAAGTTGGCTCGATGGTGATTGCGTACGAGCCGATTTGGGCGATCGGCACGGGTAAAACTGCGACCGCTGATGACGCTCAGCAGGTCTGTGCCTCCATTCGTGCGGCGGTGACGGCGTCGTTCGGGGCTGATGCTGGTGCATCGGTTCGCATTCAATATGGCGGTTCGGTGAAACCTGGAACAACCGAAGAGTTGATGGCACAGCCTGATATCGATGGTGCACTGGTGGGTGGGGCAAGTCTTGACCCGGACGATTTTTCGCAGATCGTCAAAATTGCTGCTGGCTAGGTTTGACGCGCCGAATCTTCGACGTCACTCACTGGTACGTTCAGTATCAGCATGAAACACTCGATAGTTCCTTCGCGGCATCGAAGCCCGCTAACTGGTGTGCTGTGCATGTCTGCAGCCCTGCTGCTCGCTGCATGTTCAGGCGGAGATGCGGTCGAATCCACAACGAGCGCTGTTGTGCAAACGACAACCACCGTTGCGCAACCCGAAGAAGTAACCGCTGACGATGCTGCGTCGAGCGACGTATCAACAACGACGAGCAGTGCTGTTCCGACGACGACATTGCCGATTCCAGATACCGCAGTGATGCAATTGGCGTTTCAGTTCGCTGCTGATGCCTATTGGCCCGATGGCGCCAAGATCGGTGTCGATGATGTGCGTTGCACGGTTGATGCGTTGCGATCGACGCCGGGCTCGGTCGGTGTCGAGGCGTATGACGCGGTGATCGATGTTCGAGAGGGACGTGCTGAAGATCTCGTCGAGGTGTACTTCGACCGTTTCGTCGGCAACTATCGAGTGTTGTTCGATCGACTGCTGCAGGCCTCCGCTATTGAATCGTGCAGCGATGTGACCACTGCGTTTGACGATGAGGCTCCTGCGGGGTGGGGTGTGTTCTCGGTTGAAGCGTGGAATACCGCTCAGATGATGTTGGTGCCATCGCATTCTGGCGAAGAAGAATCGGAGTCGTTTGGGTTCGAACGTCTCGTGGTGGTGCCGGTGGGAAGCTCCGCGGTGGAAGTTGATCTTCTTCGGTCGGGGCAGATTGATGTCATCATCCCAGACGTGTCGCTTGAGACAGTCGACGGGTTATCAGACCCCAATTTGGGCTTCGAGCAATTTGATTTGGGACGACACGAAGACATGTATCTTCGCTCGACTGGTGTCTTTAGCGATCCGTTTTTCCGTGAAGCATTCTGGTTGTCGGTTGATCGCGAAGCGTTAGTTGACGAGGTGTACGCGCCTCTGCTGGGGCCAACCGAGGTGTGGAACTGTGGCCCGGTGACCTTTGACGAATGGTGTTCTGGGCAAACTCCGTTCGCCGGGTCGTACAACGCTGATGCTGCTGCACAGATGTTGACGGAGGCCGGCTGGACGTTTGATGGTGACAGTTACTGGCAAGACGAAACTGGTGAGCCGCACGAGATCACGTGGCTGGTCGCCGGTGCTCGAGCCCGCCAAGATCAACTTGTCGATGTACTCGTACCGATGATGCGAGATATGGGCTTCCGTTTGAAGGTTGAGTCGGTGGGAAGTGAGTTCGAGTTCTCCGATCGGCTTGCCGCTGGTGATTGGGATCTCGCGGTGTATGCGCAGTCGGGCTTGGCTGATGTCGGGTTGTTTGCTGCTGCGCATTCGTGTGCTGAGTTCTCGACTGCTGAGCGTGAGGGCTGGAACGTCAACGGCTTCTGCGATGCTGAGTCTGATGCGTTGCTCGATCGAGCGCTCACGGTTCGAAATGAAGATGATCAGGTTGCAGATATTCAGGCTGTTCTCGGTCGGATGGCGAAGACTCATCATGTGCTGCCGTTGGTGAGGTTGCCGTCGACGGTTGCGTGGCGGCCTGACACGGTTGGTCCTGAGGAGGCTGTTTCTGCGATTGGTGAATCGGGGTTGTTGTCGATCGAGCAGTTGATCGCACTTGAAGATCTTGACGGTGATGGCACGATCTTTATTGGGGTTGAAGAATGGGCTGCGTGTGCGAACCCAGTGCTGAGCTGCGGTGCAGATGGCTGGTTTGGCGATGGAATTGGGGCACTGGCGGTGCCTGGCATCTGGACCACTGATGACGGGGTGACGATCACGCATTCATCGTTGGTGCGCCAAGCTCCATTTGTGACCGAACTTCGCTGACCGCACCCCGTTTGGTGGCGATAGCCTCTTAGACGTGCGTGATGTAATGCTGTACGTGATGTTGGTCATCAACATCGTGTCAATGATCGGGACGATTTCTGGGGTGTTGTTGCACTCTGGTCGTGGTGGCGGTCTGTCTGACATGTTTGGTGGTGGCGGTGGAGCTGCACTCGGGTCAACCGCGGCAGAACGCAACTTGAACCGCATCACTACGGTGTTTGCTCTTGCCTGGATCTCGTCGGTCCTCGCGTTGAGCTTCCTTTACATTCGCTGAGAGGTGTGTCGTCGGCAATGTGCAGTTGCTGTTGTTGCCGATAGCCTCTTCTCACCACGTCGGAGTGGCGGAATGGCAGACGCGCTAGCTTGAGGTGCTAGTGCCCTACTAATGGGCGTGGGGGTTCAAGTCCCCCCTCCGACACCATTTGTTTCTTGTTGAATCCTCAGCGGATTCTGTCCCCGGATTTCACTATCTGAATCCATATCTGGGTGCCGGTACCCATTTTTTAGGTGTTCTGTCGGGTTTGTTGCGAAGTACGGAGACCGTCGTGTTGCGTGCGTCACGCTGATCTTCACGGGTTCACCACAGATATCAAGAACATCAGAGTGAAGCGCCGAAACTCAAGAAACTGAGTGATACCTGAGAACTGTGTGGCTGCGCTCCGCAACATGTTCGCCCTTGCAGTGAAGCACAGCATCCGCTGCGACAGCCCTGCAGGATCTGTTGAGACTACTTGGAGCGGTAGATATTAACTGCTGAGGATTCCAGGAACTCTGGAAGAGGCGGACGCATCTTCCTTACGGTGATGTGAACACCAGTTACAGCAGGAATTGCTAACACCTCTGTAGCAATTCTTGTCGCTACTTTTTCAAGTAGTTGGTGTGTTTCGTTCCGAATAATGGCTGCAACCAACTCCGTGACTGCACCATAATTTATGGTGTCATCAAGATCGTCAGATGAGCCAGCAACTGAGAGATCCGTTTCAATAGCTAGGTCCACCTCAAAGGGTTGTGCTCTATTCTTCTCTTCAGGAAGAACACCTATTTTTCCGAGAGCCTGTATTTTGTTGAGCTCGATACGATCGGTCATCTACAGTTTCTATCCCTTTGAGCGATTCACTGCCCAATTATCAAGAGCGTTCGTTTCGTCACAGGACTAGCCGGACTCCGAGGAAATACTGTGTTAATCGCCTTTAGCGGGGTTCTGGTTCTGGGAAATCATTGAAACCGTCATGTTTCAACGCGTCTCCCGATGGGAGCGGAAAGACTCGAATCGACGGCTCCGTCGACAGGAAAGCACACGAAAAGAGGTTGAAAGAAGCAAGAGAGGCAATGCGGTCCATGTGTAGCCCGGTGACTGCAGTCAAGCTGAAGAACGACTACTGCCTCTAATTAGGGCGACTAAATGTCCCAAACCGGTATTGCGAAGATCTCTGAAAACTCGATGGGATTGGTCTGCCGGGCTCCAGGGTCGATCTGCTTAACCACCAGAGCTTCGACGCTTGTGCCGCGTCCCGAGCCACAGACCAAAGGCTCCAAGCCCTATGGCAAAGGCTGGACCGAGAGCGACGGGGGCAGTGACTGCGAGCGCAGCTACTCCAGCGAGTGGGGGAGCGGCGAGCAGAACAGCCAAAAGAACGACGACGACACGCCTCATGGTCGGTCTTCATTCCTTTTGCTCCACCAAACACAGGCGGCGAGGCCAGCCGCGAATGGGGTGAGAGATAGGAGGCTCATAGATGTAAGAGGTTCGGCATTTGCGTCTGTAATTGTGTCCTTGGCCTCAAACTTACTGGCTGAAGACCCTCGATGAATGCCAAGGTTCAAGACGGGGGTACACAGACCTGAGGAGATGACGATTTGGCTCCTGCCGGAACCCTCGGACACGGCAGAAGAAGGTCAATCGAGCCCCTTAGGGAAAGGTGACGGTGAGACCCCGTGCTACACCTTCACAACGTGAATAACATCATGTTTGACGAGTCGCAGGGCAGCGCAGTGGTTAAAGTCGCCCCTCCGACACCACAGAAGAAGGTCAGCCAAGCCCTTTCAAGAAGCTGATCATTGCAGAATTGACCTCTGAGGAGCATTCTTGTTGAAGCCAGTGACCGGCGCCTTCGATAATTTCGCAGTGACGCAGGTCCCCGAGAGCTTGCTGCATGCCGCTGATGGCTTCGGGGGTGTTCCCTGCAATCAAATCTGTTGAACCACCCATGTAGAACGAGGGCTGGTTGATAGTGGCCCCGAGAAAAGGAGCGGTAATGGCGGGCAGCCTGTTGATGTTGCGATACCAATTCAGACCACCTCGGAATCCCGTCCGGGTGATCTCTTCCACGTAAAAGCTGAGATCTTCGTCAGTGAGCCACGAAGGTAGCTCGTCTGCTGATACGAACTGGTCTGTCAGAGTTTCACCGGCCGGGAAGTGACCATCGAATGGTTCATTGAGATCGCGATTTCGCAGAGCATCACCGCTGATGGTGTATAGAAAACCACGCAAAGAGTTATAGATGTCTGCTTCGAGGTCTGCTTCTGCTTTGCCTGGTTCTTGAAAGAACAAGCGGTAATAGTCACGGTCAGGGCCCGCTGTTTGAGCCATTAACCCGTTTACGTCGATGCCTTCAGGTAGGGCCCCAATCGGTCCTGTGTACGGAACGCTCAAACACGCCACAGCGCGAAATAGATCGGGTCGCATGAGGGCGGCAAACCAAGCAACGGGTGCACCCCAGTCGTGACCAGCGACGACCACTGGCCCTTGATGTAGGTGATTAGCTACCGCAACGACATCGCCGACGAGATGATTGAGGTCGTAGGCCTCTATCGCCTGAGGGGCGCTGGTTTTTCCATATCCACGCATCGACATCGCAACTGCTTGGTATCCGACGTGCGCTAGGGCGTCTATTTGGTGGCGCCACGAATACCAACTCTCTGGGAAGCCATGACACATCACTACTGCGGGGCCTTGTCCTTTGGTGACGTAATGGATTTCTATTCCATTGCCCTGAATGACGTGTTCCTCTAGATCGCTGATCATGCAAAGAGTTTGTCACTGCTTGCGTCAGCCTTTGCAATCTAGGGTGAAGCTATGAGCGAATTGAGATTTGATGGGAGAGTCGCCTTGGTAACTGGTGCCGGTGGTGGGCTCGGCCGAGAACATGCCCTTTTGCTTGCGTCTCGTGGCGCAGCGGTAATGGTGAATGACTTGGGATCACCAACTATGGGAGGTCAAGACCGTGACCCAAGCCCGGCGGAGGCAGTTGTTGAAGAAATTCGGGTCGCCGGTGGGATAGCAGCTGCAAATAGCGATTCAGTAGCCACACGTGGGGGTGCTGACTCGATGGTCGCTGCCACGCTGAAAGAATTTGGACAACTCGACATTGTTATTAACAATGCTGGAATCATCCGCAACCGAACGTTCCTGAATATCAGCGAATACGAATTCGAACCAGTTATTGACGTTCACGTCAAAGGCTGTTTCTTCGTCAGCCGCCCCGCATATGAACATATGAAGTCAGTTGGGTATGGACGAATTGTTAACACAAGCTCAGGCTCAGGTCTGTTCGGATCATTTGGACAAAGCGCCTACGCCGCAGCTAAAGCCGCTATCTACGGGTTCACCCGGACACTTGCGATCGAAGGATCTCGGTATGGGATACATGTCAACGCAATAGCGCCAGGAGCATTGACACGAATGACCGGCGACGTCCTTGGCGACGACGGCGACATCGCTGGCATCACTGGCCTCACTGGAGAAGATCTCATGATGCAGTTAGGTCCACACCAGGTTTCGCCCGCCGTGGTGTACCTCGCACACGAATCATGCCAGCTAAATGGCGAAACGCTGTCTGCATCAGGAGGCAGAGTAGGTCGGGCGTTTATGGGAGTGACTAAGGGAATATATGAAGAGGACCTCACCCTTGAATCGGTTGCTGAACGCATAGACGAAATATGCGACGAAGATAACTACGTGGTGCCCGACAACGTCGACCAAGAAATGCAGTTGCTTCTCGAACACCTACACACAGACGACGCATAATCGATTACGCAGTGAGTGCCACAAACGCTGTTTCGTGCCGGTGACGGGATGCGTCGTGCTGCATCTTCGGGAGATGAACAACGTCACGATGGAGAAGCACAAGGGGATTCAACCTCTTCTTCCGCCTCATAATTCGATAAGGTCGAAAATGATCCCAACCTAGGAGAACGTAGGCAATGGTTGATGAAGTTGACACCGAGATGATGTGCTGTGGTCCGGGTTATGCCAGTCCCGACGAGGCGATTGCGGCCCCGGCAGAGAAACTGCTCTACACCGTTGCGCTTTACACCGGCACCGGCATCCAAAAGCCCGACTACCTCGCGACCATCGATGCCGATCCCGAGAGCCCGACCTACTCCCAGGTAATTCATCGCCTCGAGATGCCTGGCATCGGCGACGAGCTCCATCACACCGGATGGAACGCCTGCTCATCGTGCCACGACGACGCCTCGATGAGCCGCAAATATCTCCTACTACCGGGAGTGCGTTCGAACAATATCTACGTCGTCGACACGGCAACTGACCCGAAAGCGCCGTCGCTGCACAAGATCATCGACGGAGATGAAATCAAAGAGAAGGCCAACCTCTCAGGCCCACACACCATCCACTGCCTCGGTTCAGAGATCATCATCTCGTTCCTCGGAGACGCCAAGGGTGAAGCGCCCGGCGGTTACCTCCACGTCAACGAAGACTTTGAGATCGTTGGCCGCTGGGACAACTCGATGGGCGACATTCCCTATGGATACGACTTCTGGTATCAACCGCGACACAACGTCATGATCAGTTCAGAGTGGGCAGCCCCGAACACGTTTCTGCCTGGGTTCGACCTCGAAGAAGTGGGGCATCTCAAGTACGGGCGGCGCCTGCATGTGTGGGACTTCGAAAAGCGTGAGCCCGTGCAAACGATGTACCTCGGCGAAGACGGGCTGATGCCGCTTGAAGTCAAGTTTCACCACAACCCGGACAGCACTCACGGCTTCTGCTGCGCTGCACTGAGTTCGAATGTGATCCACTTCTGGAAAGACGATGACGACCCTGAATGGAAGTGGGAGAAGACGGTCGACGTCGAGAACGAACTGCTCCCGGATTGGCCCATTCCGCTGCCCGGTGTGATGTCGGCGCTGCTTGTGTCGATGGACGACAAGTATCTCTACGTGAACAACTGGCTTCACGGCGACATGAGACAATATGACATCACCGACCCGCACAACCCAGTGCTCACCGGTCAAGTCTGGATGGGTGGCCTGCTCGGGAAGGCTCCCGTGGTGAACGGTGCGGAAGTCGCTGGCGGTCCACAGATGTTCCAGCTCTCCCTCGACGGCAAGCGCCTGTACGTCACTACTTCATTGCTCTCGACTTGGGACAACCAGTTCTACCCTGAGATTCGGACCAAAGGCGGGGTGATGGTGATGATTGACTGCGACGTCGAAAACGGGGGCATGGCGATCAATGAAGACTTCATTGTCGATTTCGGTCAGGAGCCGAACGGCCCGAGCCGCTGCCATGAGACCCGTTACCCGGGTGGCGACTGCACGAGCGATATCTGGCTCTAATGGGTACCTGGACTGTCACCGTTGCCAACCAAGGCGGGGCAACATTCGACGTTGACGCAAGTCGACCGCTCCTCGAAACGCTAGAAGAACAAGGCGTTGACCTGCCTTATGGATGCCGATACGGCGGGTGCATCACCTGTGCAGCGAAAGTGACGTCCGGCAAGGTCGATCAGTCAGGGCAGGTCGCACTCAACAACCGTCAACTAAATAACGGGTACGCCGTGCTGTGCGTGGCCCGTCCCGTCTCAGATTGCACTCTCGAAGTAGGAGTGGAGAGCCACGACAAGCTCTATCGAAATCCGTTCCTCGATCCGCTTGAGCCTCACGAGCTCAAGCCCGATATAGCCACCACGATAGGAGAGCGCTAATGGCTGAGGCTGATCTCAATATCCCGGAAACAATTGAACATCGGTACCACTATGACCAGGAATACATCTCTGACATTCTGCGATCAGTAAAGACCATTGCGATGGTAGGTGCGAGTGACGACAAGACCAAATTCAGTTACGGCGTGCTGCGTCAGCTGAGCGAGGTCGGCTATGAAATTCTGCCGGTTAACCCGAACCCGAAAACTGTCGAGATTCGGGGCTTGAAGGTGTATCGATCGCTCCAAGACATCGACCGCCCGATCGATATGGTCGACGTGTTTCGCCCCAAGGAGGAGCTCTACAGGTGGGCCGAAGAGGCCATTGCGATTGGGGCGAAGGTCCTCTGGGGTCAGATCGGAGTGTACGACGATCGCGCGGCAGCCCTCGCCGAAGCCGCAGGCCTCAGAGTCGTGATGGATCGCTGTCCGAAGATCGAGCTCTTCCGTCCGTTCTGGAAGCCTCGTCTCGATCTTGAACTTAATTTGCCGGACAAGCCGGGTGCCGCAGTAGAGATCTAAATGATCTGATTACCGAGCTGTAAGTCACGGTGCCCGTGGGGTCAGTGTCATGACCCCGGAGACGTGACAGTGAGTCCCTGGTGCTTCACTTTCACGTTATGAAGATCCCTGAGCTGTTTATCCGATGCGCTCGCGTTTGACCTTGATGCCGGCGTCGTCGCGGTCCCAAGTGTCAGTGGTAACGCCATCGCTCTTCAGGAGATGTTTTTGGACCTTTTGGGTTGGTGTTTTTGGAAGCTCTGCGATGACGCGGATGTAGCGGGGGAGCATGAAATGCGCCATGCGTGGTTCGAGAAACTCGAAGAGTTCTTTGCTGTCGATATTGGCTCCGTCGACGGGTGCGACAACGATCATCACGTCATCTTCGCCGAGTTGGCTCGGCACTGGTATCGCTGCAGCCTCAGCAATATCAGGGTGGGTAACGACTTCGTTTTCAACTTCGAATGACGAAATGTTCTCGCCCCGACGTCGAATGGCATCTTTGATGCGGTCGACGAAGAAAAAGTTGCCGTCTTCGTCGTATCGGAAGCCGTCACCCGTGTGGAACCAGCCGTTGCGCCATGCGTCAGCAGTCGCCTCAGGGTTCTTGTAGTACCCGTGATTCATCGCCCATGGGCGGTCGCTTCGCAAGATCAGTTCTCCGGTCTGGCCGGGAGCGACCTCGCAATCGTTTTCGTCAACCACGCGGGCCTCAATTCCTGGCCGTACTTTCCCGCATAGTCCGGGGATGTTTGGGTGGAGGTCTGACATGAGCGGCGAGGAGACCTCGGTCATGTTGAAGGTGGTCAGGGCATCCAGGTTGTAGCGCTCAGCTACGCGCATTGCTTCTTCGGTCCACGGCACGATCACTGTCGTGCGCAGTGTGTGCTCCTGCTCTCCCTCGAACTCGGGCAGATTCAGCAGAAACGGCACCATGGCTGCGAGTAGGCACACTGCGGTGATGTTGTGGTCGTTGACGGTTGACCAGAATTCGTTGGTTCGGAAGTGGGTGTCGACCACGCATGATCCGCCGGTGGCGAGGGTGATGTTGAGGAACACCGTGCCTCCCACATGGAACAGGGGCAGGTTGACCAAGATGCGGTCATCGCCGTCGAAGCGGGGATGCGCTTCGGTCCCCATCGAGTAGCCCTGAAGATACGAGGAGAGAACAGCTTTGGAAGGCCCGGTCGTGCCCGATGTGAAGATGATGTATTGCGTGTCCCACGGGTCGACAGCCTCGGGCATCTCGGTCAGCCCGGTTGGTGGCGTCAGTGTTGACGCGGGGTGAATGGTGAGTCTTTCCACTGCATCGGCGTCAACGTTTTCAGTTCCGACGATGACGATGTCGGTGAGCGATGCCGTGTCGACGTCGTTGAGCCGCGTTGCAAGATCAGCGTGGCAGACGATGAGGCGAGCGTCGGAGATTCGAACCTGGTGCTCGAGGATGCCACCTTTATAGGCGGTGTTCAGGGGTACGTAGACCGCCCCTAAATAGTTGAGGCCAAACCAGGTGAGCACAGCATCGGGTCCGTTGGGTTGCCAAGAGAGCACATGGTCGCCTTTGGTGACACCGAGATCCGATAGGGCTTTAGCGATCCGGCGGGTGTGGTCAAGGGTTTCGCGCCAGGTCCATGTCGGCCCGTTCTGGAAGATGAAGGCTTCGTCGTCGGGCTTCACCTCGGCCCATCGCTCGAGGAGGTCACCTAAAACACATACCTCCCGAGAGAGAATACGGTGATCGAAAACGCTTGAGCTAACAACCATAGGAACCCCCTTGTGGCGATGTTGACGCGACCCTATCCGTCAGCGAGTTCGAAGTTTCGACTGCAACTTGCGGCATCGCTTCACCTACGGTCGATGTATGGCTCTTGACGCTCTCCCAGCCGAGTTCATCGGCACTCTTACCGCAAGTACTCAGGAGGTTGACCGACCTGTTGTTTCTCGTGGCCCGTTCGGTACCAAGGTCGTCGCAACTGTCACCGGCGGCACCTTCGTCGGGCCGAAGATCAATGCCTCGCTCCTTCCTGGTGTAGCTGCGGGAGACTGGGTCACCATGCTTGGCGATGGCGGTTTCTCTCTTGATGTCCGTCTCTCGTTCCGCACCGATGATGGCGCGGATATTTATGTCACGTACACCGGCTTTGCGAGGCCTAACGGAGACGGCACGAGCAGTATTCGAACGGCCCCTCGCTTCGAGACCGGTGACGAACGCTACGCCTGGCTCAACGGTTTATTTTGCGTAGCTCTCGGTACCACTACCGACGAAGGCGTCGTGTACGAGATCTACGCCGTATAAACAATCGCGGTGAAATATGAGGCGGGCGTCGAGACGCCCGTCCGAATGTTGAACAGTCGGTAACCGCAAATCTTGTAAGTGTTTGGTAGGAGAACGTGTGCTCTTGCCTTTAATCACTTAGGGTGAAGCTGTGAGTGCTGAAGCATCATTGCTCCGAGAGCTCGACTCAGATGTTGAGCGGCTCTTAGAGCGCCACCTCGAATGGGCCAAAGAATGGTTCCCTCACGAGTACGTGCCGTATGAACGTGGCCGCGAGCACAGCACTGTTGGATGGCAACACGAAGACGCTGATCTTGGTGGAGCAGAAATCGATGGAGCTGTTCGCTCGTCTTTGATCGTCAATCTGCTTACCGAAGACAATCTTCCGTACTACTTCAGGACCGTCGAGGGCACTCTCGGTAAGGACGGTGCATGGGGTGAATGGGTTCGGCGTTGGACTGCGGAAGAAGGCCGCCACTCGATGGCAATTTACGGCTATCTCATGACCACACGAGCGGTCGACCCGGTTGCACTTGAACGTGACCGAATGGCTCAGGTCACATCAGGGAAAATTCCTGAGCCTGAATCGGTATGCGACGCGCTTGTCTACCTTTCGCTGCAAGAACTTGCGACCCGTATTGCGCATCGCGCGACCGGCGCAATGATCGGCGACCCAGCTGGACACGAAGTGATGTCACGGGTCGCTGCTGACGAAAATCTGCACCACTTGTTTTACCGTGACCTTGCAGCCGCAGCGTTTAAAGTCGCTCCAGACCAAATGATGTCAGCGGTCCTACGTCAAGTCACAGGTTTTGAGATGCCAGGGGTTGGCATTCGAGATTTTGCTGCACACGCCAGGCGTATCGCTTCAGCCGGCATTTATGATTTGGCCGTTCACCACAAGCAGATCCTTGTTCCGGTAGTACTGCATCAGTGGGCAGTCGACAAAATGTCGGGTCTCGGCGACGTCGGAAACAAGGCTCGGGAGGCGCTTATGGTGCGGCTGGACAAGAGCGCTCGAGTGGCGGATCGCTTGCTCGAACGTCGCGCGTTCACTGTTGGGCCGGCAGCTATTTAGGGCGCGAAACGAGCGCCCCGAGCGATGTCCATTTGCTCTCTTCGACACCTGCACCGGCTTCACAAAGCCAGCCCAAGACGGCACGAGCAGTATCTGTGCCGCCTGTCGGTTTGAGACTGGTGACGAGCGCTACGACAGCATCAACAGACTGTTTTGCGTCTCGGTTGGTTCATCCACTGACGAGGGTGTGCGTTACGAGATCTTCGCCATCTGATTATTTGCGTGCTGTTACATAAACGTTGTTGAGTCGTCCGAACTGGCTCCGCTCCAACTCTGATGGCTACGGTCATCGATATGGCACATCCATCGATCACGACCGAAAAAATCAACAACGTCCTTTGTGTCTCTGTTGACGACGGAAAAGCAAACGCTTTTTCCATTTCATTGCTGGAAGCACTCGGTGAGGAGATCACGCAAGCCGAAGCCGATGATGACATTGGTGCCGTGGTGCTTGCGGGTAACGCCAAAATTTTTGTTGCGGGATTTGATTTAGACGTCATTAACTCGGGTGACCCGAAAGCGATTACCGGTCTGGTATCAGCTGGGGGTTCGTTCATTCGACAGGTGTACGGCGCGTCGCTGCCGGTGATTGCGGCATCTACCGGTCATGCAGTTGCCGCTGGGGCGCTGTTGTTGCTCGGTTGTGACTACCGCGTCGGAGTCGATGGCCCGGTGAAAATTGGGCTGAATGAGGTCGCGATTTCGTTGACGCTTCCCGAATGGGCACTGCTCATCGCACGAGAACGGTTATCGAAGCGTCACCTTCAGGTATCGGTTGCAAACGCAAAACTCTTCGATGGCCAAGGCGCAGCGGATGCAGGATTCCTAGATGAAGTCACCGCAGCAGATCAGGTTGTTGGCCGGGCGATCGAAGTGGCGCAAGGGTTCGCAGAGCAACTCGATGCTCGAGCATATGCGTCAACGGTGCGGGCGTTGCGTGGTGATGTGCTCAGCCAGATGGACGCAGCAGTTGCCGCTGAGCGTGCCGCTGTCGGTCTCTGATCGCGCTTCCTAATCAGAGGACTGAGGACGCACACCAATCAACGTGGCGGTCATCGTTGCGATGAGCCTGTCGGGGTCGTCGATTGTGTAGAACGCTGCTTCTGCGGCGGTGAGCGTGGTGCCAGCTCTGACGACGGTGCCACGACCTTCAAAATGTGCTCCAGCGGCTGGGCGAAGAAGGTTGAGTTTGTATTCGACGGTGAGCACTTCGGTGCCTAACGGCATCAGAGTTTGTGAAGCCCAACCGCATGACGAATCGAGAATCGTTCCGATGATGCCGGCGTGAAGAAATCCGTGGTGTTGGGTGAGTGACTCGCTGGCGTCGATGCGAAGCCGCACCTCACCTGAGGCAACGCGATGCAGTTCAGCACCAATGGTTGTCATGAGTCCTTGTTTGGCGAAGCTGTCTTCAATGGCTGCGGTGACGTTGGGGTCGAGTTCGGGAGATGTCATGGGTTGCTCGCTATCAAAGTTGTGTGCAGCCTGAACGTGTTTCATTTGACTTTGGGTTGCTCATGTCAGCATTGCAGAGAAGGCCTCATTTTCGAAGTCGAGCCGTTTCGACAATGACTTCCGCTTTGTGTTGACGCTGTGGTTACCGGCTCGTTCGTTGCCCGATGAGTTGCGTACCGTGATCGTTGCTGCGGGGCATTCCCGCTGGGGAGCGGGAAAAGGAGAGAGTCATGGATTTCGACATCATGGTTGGTCCTCGCCGATGGAACGATGCTGCAGAACTTGCGGTAACGGCAGAGCGTGCAGGTTTTTCTGGATTGATGTTCACCGAGACCGGGCAGACGCCGTGGATGAGCATTGCGGCTGCAGCGATGGCGGCGCCGAGCCTCACCTACTCGACAGGTATTGCTGTCGCATTCCCGATGAGCCCGATGGTTGCTGCGAGCCTCGCGTGGGAGTTGGCTGACAACACGCAAGGCCAGTTTCGTTTAGGACTCGGCAGCCAGGTACGAGCCCATATTGAGCGGCGCTACGGCATGGAGTTTGATCCTCCCGGTCCACGCATGCGCGATTACCTGCATGCGGTGCGAGCGACGCTCGCTGCGTTCCGAGGCGACGAAAAGCTTGACCATCGTGGCCCGTACTACGAGTTGACGATGCTTCCTCAGCAGTGGATGCCGCTTTCGCACGACCATGGTGATGTGAAAGTTGATGTGTCTGCGGTAGGGCCGTGGATGACTCGCATGGCGGGAGCGGTTGCTGACGGGGTGCACGTTCATCCTCTGCACTCGGTTCACTACATCAATGAGCGTTTGCTTCCGGCAGTTGCTGAGGGCGCTGCGAGTGCAGATCGTGACCCTGCCGAAGTTGATTTGTTAATCCCTGCGTTCATTGTGCCTGGTGACACTCCTGAGGAACGCGAGGCGCTGGCTCATAGGGCGCGAACACAGATTGGGTTTTACGGTTCGACGAAGAACTACGCATTTCAGTTTGATGACCTTGGGTTCGAGGGTGTGTCAAGCCGGTTGAACGACTGCATGAAAGCTGGCGACATGAATGGGCTTGCCGCGACGATCACCGATGAGATGCTTGACAACTTCGCAATCGTTGGGCCGTGGGATGAAATTGCGGATCGTGTGATTGACCGTTATCAAGGTTTGGCTGAGCGGGTGATCTCGTATCTCACCGTTGACGATGTCGCAGCAAACCCTGACAACGTGTCGAAATGGCGTGACGTCGCGACCGCGGTAACAGCAGCCTGATCAATCGGCTACAACTCGCGTACTTCCACGCGGGTTGGACTAAAGAGTCATAGAAGGCTAGCTATCTAGGGGCAACTCTCATGCTCGCCGTCGTGCTGCAATGCCGAGCAACGCAGTACCAATCACGATAAATATTGCGGCAGTGTGAGAGGTTGAGGTAGAACGGCTGCTGCCCGTCGCAGGGAGTGTTGCCGTCGTCTCGACCAAAGGTTCGCTCGTCGTTGACTCCTCCTCTGCAGGTGTTGCAGGAAGAGTTGGAGTCGTTGTCGTGGCGGCAACGGTGGTGGTTGTTGAGTCTTCTTCTGCTGGGGTGGCGGGCAGAGTCGGAGCCGTTGTGGTCGCAGCAACCGTTGTCGTAGTCGTTGTCGTTGTCGGGACTTCTGTGGTTTGTGGAGGCGAAGGCAACGTGGTTGTGGTCTCGGTTGTTGTCGTTGTCGGGGCGACTGTTGTGGTTGTGGCCTCGGTTGTTGTCGTTGTCGGGGCGACTGTTGTCGTTGTGGCCTCGGTTGTTGTCGTTGTTGCTGAAGTGATTTCAACTGTGCAAACACTGACTAGGGCCTCGGGCACTTGACCGTGAACTTGCAACCCAGTGTTGTTCTGCGGAGGTGTCTGACCGTTGATCGTTTCAATGAAACGCTCGGCGATGACGACGCCGTGGATGTAGCCGAGATTTTGCTTCGTCACGCTGACCGTTGCGTCAGGGGCGAGCACCATGCCGTCCCACTTGTCATTCTGGCCAGCCGGTTGCCGAATGGTGCCCGATCCAACGACAACATGAAGAGTCTGACGTTGGGTCGATGGATAGTCGCCTCCATCGTTGGTGGCGGCGACCGTTCCCCCTTCAGGTCGATAGACCCGAACATTTGGGTACTCGCTTGGGTCTGCTTCAGCGGCGTCGGCAAGAGCACTCGCGTACGCAGACCACTGTGCCTGGCTGTACGGAGGGGCGGACTTCGACCAACTGCCGTTGTTGGCGTTCGGTCGGTTTCCTGTGTGGCTGCCTGTGAGGTAGGAGGTGGAGCCGCCCGCATCGAATGAGGTGGAGAAATTAGGAAACTTGGCGTTGCCATCAATTGATACGCCGCGTCGATACTGGGATCCGCTGTTTCCAAACGTGTGGTTCACAGATGAATATGTGGGTTCGGTATTCCCGCCGAAGAGCACCAAGGCATGTGAGAGAGCTGGCGGGTCAACACATGTTTCAGTCGTGGCGGCGCCACGGGTTCGTTCGGACTCGTCGCTAGAACCGCATGCAGATGCGGCGAGGGCTAACGAAGCGAGGATAGCGAAGGACTTAGAAACATTAGACACGAGTACAATCATACCGAGTATTGATGGCGAGTTGCACAGCAAAAGACGTTGCGATCCGCGTCAAAGACGGTTCAGGGGGTGACCTAAGGTGACGTTATGGTGAAGTGCCAGCGACCGCAAAACGTCATTGTTGTACTCCTCGACAGTTTGAATCGGCACATGATCGGCGCGTACGGGGGAGACGAGTTCGAAACCCCAAATCTCGATCGCTTCGCGGAGCGCTCCGTTACGTTCAACCGTCACTACACCGGCTCGCTGCCGTGTATGCCAGCTCGGCATGACATCTTGTGCGGCTCCCTCGATTTCTTATGGAAACCCTGGGGGTCAATTGAAGTGTTCGAAGAACCCCTCACCAGGCAACTTCGGCAACAGGGTGTCACGACGATGCTTGTTTCAGATCACCCTCACCTATTTGAAGTTGGTGGAGAGAATTATCACACTGATTTTGCTGCTTGGGAGTACGTGCGGGGTCATGAAGATGATCCGTGGCGCACAGCACCTGACCCCTCGTGGGTGGGTGCTCCGGCGGTCGTTGCCGACGAGTCATGGGTGTCACGTCACTACGACACATCACGTACATGGTTCCGTGACGAAAGCGATTTTCCTGGGGCTCGAACAATGACGGAAGCAGCCAGATGGCTGACTGAATTCGCAAACGACGATGAGCCGTTCATGTTGTTCATTGACGAGTTTGACCCTCATGAACCGTTTGACGTTCCGGAGCCTTGGATGTCGAAGTATGACCCGGATTGGTCTGATCCGAAGATGATTTGGCCGCCGTATGCTGCTCAGGCCGTTGAGTCGGGGGTGTTGACCGAACGCGAAGCAGCCCACATTCGAGCGAATTACGGAGCGAAGCTGTCGTTCATCGATCATTGGTTCGGAAAGGTGTTGGACGCCATTTCGTCACGACAGTTGTGGGATTCAACGGCAGTGATTGTCTGCACTGATCATGGCCATTACCTCGGTGAGCATGACATTTTCGGTAAGCCAGGGGTTCCCGTGTACGAACCGCTGGGACATATCCCGCTGATGATTTCGTGGCCCGGAGCCGCGCCCTCTGAGGTTTCAGCGCTGACGACGACGGTTGACATCTTTGCGACGTTGTGCGATGTGTTTGACGTGAGCGTTGAGCAGCGCACTCATGGTGTATCGCTGATTCCATTGATTGAGGGCAGCGCGGCTTCTGTCCGAGAGTATGTGCTTACTGGAGTGTGGGGGAGGTCGGTGCAATTGTTGACCGGTGACGAAAAACTTGTCCGTTCTCCGCGTCATGGCAATAGGCCGCTGTCGATGTGGTCGAATCGATGGTCAACGATGCCAATTCACGCGTATCCGAACATTCGCTTGCCGCGGCCAGATGAGCGTGCCGTCTTGGACTGCATGCCGGGCTCAAACGTTCCGGTAATTCGGCAGCCGTTTGAAGAGGGTGATGCGGTGCCGTACTGGGCTCAGTCAGCGAGCTCGTCAACCGGTGAAGATTTGGTGTTCAACGTCGTCGATGACCCGTTCGAGCAGGAAGATCGGTCTCAGTCGTCTTCGCATGAACGGTTGTCAGCATTGCTTCGTGACGCTCTCGCGGAAGTTGATGCTCCAAGCGACCAGTTCACCCGGCTTGGTCTTTGATGTTGTTGTCGCCTGAGTAGTGCAACCCGCAATGGAACGCAGCAGTGCGGTGAGCCGCGTGTTGCGTTGGGGCTGCTCACGGCCCCCAGTTGACAGGTTCTTCATCGGTGGTGATGAGAACTTTTGACCATTCGGTGCTCAGATTGTCGGCGTCGCCGCTCACGTTAAGGCGGAAACACCCGAGATCGAGTTCAGATGCTGGGCGTGACAGCAACTGGGCGACAGAGAGAGCAGCTTCATGTGTTTCGAGCATGCGGGACTGCCATCTGCCGAATACTTTTTCGTTTTCGGCGTATTCCTCGGTCATTGATGTTCGGATGAATGGGAACATCACCGAGCAGGCGCTCACCATTTCAGCCGATTTGCCGAGATTAACGCGAAGCACTTCAGGTAGGCGCAGAACAGCCCAGTTCGCAATGACATAGCCAGGCACCGCAACTCCGGGGTCGATCGCTTGAGACGACGAAACGTAGACGAGTTGCAGGGGGCTGTTGTGGTAGATCGCCTCACTTGCCCACAGGTGTGTCCATGACAGGAAGCCGTCAATTTTCGTGTTCATGACGAGCCGAGATTCGGTGAGGTTTTCCATGAAAGCAGAGCGCACTCGGGCGCGGCGCTCTGCCATGTTCTCATCTTCAATTTCTGGAAGTGAACGCCCAAAGCGATAGCCACTTTCAGTGAGACCCGAGTTGCAGATGATGATGTCAGGAATATGGCCGCCCATCTGCTCGATGGTGTACGAGCGTGATGCCCACAGGTCGGTGTGGCTTGTCACGTCGGCCTGTAGTGCGAATGCGTGAACGCCTTGGTCGCGAATTGCGTCGACAAGGTCGAAGCCGTCGCGGTAGCTGCTGTTGAAATGCACTCCAACGGCTTCAGCTCCGTTCATTGCGGCGGCGAGTGCGACGCCTTGACCGAGTCCGCCGTCCTTGCCTGAGCCGGTGATGAGAACTCGTTTGCCTGCGAAGGCGTCGGCGTGAACTCCACTGAAATCAAACTGTGCTGTGTCGGCGGTGAATGCCATGTCGAACCCTGCTTTCTAAGGGAATGGTGAAACTGCCCACTAATGGTTGTGAGAGTAACGGGTGGCCGAGATGAAACATCGTTCGCGCTGGTCTGAGAGCAAAGAAACGGTGTTAGTGATCGCCAGTCTTTTCTGCATTCTCGACTGCGTCGCCTAACTCAGGGCCGAGGAAGTTCAAGAGTTCAAGGGCGCTTGAGTAGTCGTGAGAGGTGATCCCGCCGAGACGCAGCCACTGGTTGAGTGCCCGTTTCGTGTAGCGGATCGCATATTTCGGGCCGTGGGCGAGTCGTTCTGCGTAGTCACGGGCAACAGCCATGAGATCGTCACGGGGTACGGCGAGGCTGACGAGGCCGATGCGTTCGGCCTCGGTGCCACTCAGCGGGTCAGATGTCAATAAGTACAGTTTCGATTTGGCCATGCCGCACAGCAGGGGCCAAATCATGGCGGCGTGATCGCCTGCAGCGAGTCCCATTGCGATGTGCGGGTCGACGAGTAGGGCGTCGTCTGCGGCAATTGAAATGTCGGCGAGCAGCGCCACTGCGAGCCCTCCGCCTTCAGCGGCACCGTTGATTGCTGCAATGACGGGCTTGTCGATGTTGATGATGCCGTAGACGATGTCGTTGCCTTCTTTTCCTAAGCGTTGCGCAAGTTCGAAGGTGTCGTCTTTGCTGAGATTTGGAATCGATTTGAGCCCTTGGATGTTGGCGCTTCGATAGAACTCGTCATCGGTGCCGGTCACGATGATGACGCGAACATGATCGTCGTCGTCGAGATGTCGCCAGATTGCTGCGACCTCTTTATGGACTTCTGCTTGTTGCCTGCCGACTGACCCCGGCGAGGGAATGAGCACGGTGGCGACTCCGTCGTCATTGACCGTGATGTTGAGATGGTTGAACTCGCTGTACATGGGAGATGTGTTCCTCTCGTTGGTTAAGAACTGTTGTGTGACGCTACTTGCCTGCGCGTGGGCAGGCGATCAGCGTTCGGTCAAGTTCGTAGGGAAGAGGTCCGAACGAAATTGACAGATTTTTAGGTTTTCGAGTTAGTGATTGCGCCGCTCAGTGATGCTGCGGCAGCGCAAGAAGTGACATTTGAATGATCTCTGGTTGCCTTTGAGAGCCGAACTCCACATTCATGCCACCTCAATTCCTCGAATCGTTTACCTCGGACGCTCCGCGTTCACTTATGGGGGATCACTGGGGTTTCGACGAAGAAGAATGCGTGCACCCTGCTGGCACCGAGTACTGCACTGATTGTCTATTTGTTGACCCAGAAATCTTGCGGCGGTTCTGAGCTTGGGTCACCTACATTTGAATTAGTGCACTCTGCGGCGTGTTGCCACGAGTGCAAGGAGGCCAACTACACCGATCAGAATTGGAACGCTGCCGCTGAACGGTGACGCGCCTGTTGAGGGCAGTTGAACTGGGCCCTCATCATCGGCCTCTGTGGCGCTGAGAGTTGAGGTGACTTCTGGAATCGTTGTTGATGCAGCCGTTGTAGTTGTTGTTGTTGTTGTTGTTGTTGGCGCAGCGGTCGTGCTCGTCGTTGGTGCAGCCGTTGTGGTTGTTGTTGGTGCAGCCGTTGTGGTTGTTGTTGGAGTCGTTGTGGTTGTTGTTGGAGCAACTGTTGTCGTGGTTGTGGCGGGGACCACTTGCCACTGCGCGTACAAATGGTCGGTTTCTCCGTCACCAGGCATCACGTACGCATCAGACGGTGAATATGTATCTCCGTTGCCCTCAGAGTCGGAATTCCATTTGAGAAAGTTGTGGCCCTCTCGAGATGGTTGTTGCGCCGAGAGTGTCACATTTTCTGTAGGGGTTGTTTGAAGGTCGTCAGGGTCGCCGGTGCCACCGTTCGCGTGAAATACCAAAAAAGCGGTTCCAGCGGAACCTGGTAACGCTTCGTCTTCCGTGAGCGATTCGCTCGGGCACCCGAATCCATCGTTGCTTTGAGTCGACTGTGTGCTCTGAAGTATCTGTCGGAGGGTTGCTGTTTCAGCGTTGATGTCGATGTCGTCTGCTGTGATCGACCAGAGCCCCTGGCCATTGTTTTGTGACAGGTATGCCGTTCCTTCGAAGGCCCACGCTGCGCCGTAGCCATTACCTGTCGGCAGGCCGGTGGCGCCTGAGCGGTTCACAGAAGAGGAGGCATTGAAACTAGTGCTCGTCAATGTCTCAGTGTTGAAGATCATCAGCGCATTGCTGGTTCCGTTAGGTACCCCGATGATGTACTCGACGCCACCAACTTCGATTCGGGCAAGGTCGGCTGGGACGTTAGTGACGAGTGGTCCGGTTGCATCGGCTGCCCGATATGTGACGGCAGTGGACGAGGGGTCGGTACTGCCAGTTGACTGGTGAAGGTTGTCCCAGCGTTGAACAACTGCTGACCCGGCGACGCTGGCGGCAGAGTAGAAACGTCCTGCCGAGTCGAATGTTCCATTGTTGACAGTCGTCGCCGAATAAGAATGAAGGAACTCGAGATCGCCGTCGCGATCAAAGCGGACAAGATATTCGACCCCGGCGTCGCTTCGAGCAGTTCCGTAGGCTTTGCCATCTAACGGGTTGATAGATGATCCGTTGATTTCTTTTAGGTCGTCGTCGCCGGGAACGTTGAGGCTGAGAGTCCACGCTGGGCTGAAATCCGTGTAGTTGTTTGATGCCCCAGATGATCCTGCGTCAGCGTCTAAGACAAGTTGTTTTGCTGTGGCGGTCCGCGTTGATGCATTGAAGAACATTTGAACGAGACCGAGCGAGTTTGAGCAATCGATTGCGTCAACCGTTCCGTTTTCAGCGGTGACGTTGCTCGCAGGGGCGCCTAAGGCGAGGCCGATGAGAACTGCAGAAACTGTTCCGTATGCGAACCTTTTTTTCATTGGAGTAAACGTTAACGTATGTGCACTGGAGCGGGGGCGCAGCGGAGTCGTGTTCGTTAGAACAAAAACTTGAAGTGCAAGTAGGGGAGTTGCATTGAAAGCCCTGTGTTGGCGACCCCCCTTTTCAATTAGGGGTTTCGGCCGTTGAAAGATATTGGATTAGACATTTGTCAATCAAAATTGCGACAAAACAACAAAGTTTGATTAGAATCGCAACCAATGCACAATTTTTCAAATCATTCTGCTGTCAAAAAGGTTGCGGTACTGACATCCGCAGCGGCAGTAGCTTTCGCCGGAGTTGCCGTTTCACATACGGCTACCGCCGCTGTGTACGCCCCTAATGCGGGCTCCCCAGCAGAGTTCATCCTCGACCTTGACGGTCGCGGCATGCCGTTTGCGGTTGGTGGCTACACCAACGCGATGGGGTTTCAGCACTATCAGATCATGAACATCGAGGGGACAACGGTCTCTGACGCGGATGCGGGCTACCCAGGCCACGACCTGATTGTCGACTTCCAGGGGGATTCAAGTGACTGGTGGTTTTCTCCAGACGGCTGGGGCGACCAGGGCACCGACCTCCAAGGATTCATGTACGACGCCGCTGCCCCTGCCGGTTCCAAGTACGCCTACTTCGTTTTAGAGACAAGCAATACGGGTACCCGCGCGAGCTACATCGGCCGGGTTGACAACAACGGCGTCTTTTCTATCGTCGCCCATGTTGACCGTCCTTCTGGCACTGCGCACTCTGATCACGAGTGGACGATGTTGTCTAACGGGGACCTTGTTCTTTTCGATTCCCCTACCCGCAAGCTACTCAACTACGGAAATCTTCGCTCGTTGACGGAGAACTACACGCATGACACGAAAAACAACTCACCGACGCTCACCATCCAAAGCGAAACTCAGGCCGGTCAAGAAATGACAGAGCCGACATTCGACAGCGCCGGTAGCATTCTCCAGACAGCGGTTATCGACGTCGATGGTGTTGAGTATGTGTTGGTTATCGACTCGGACTCACCGCCTTCTTACGGCATTCACCTTTTCAACGCATCAACACTGGCTTATGTTGGTGAGCTCGACCCTGCTGGTTCCACTGGTGTTGAAGGTGAAGCAAACGCCTGGACAACCGCCTCAGGGCCTCAGGTGGAAGCCACTGCCTCTATCGGCGGCGACGCCTACCTGGTCTACTCGACCCCTGACACTGTTGGCTCGTTCAGCCCAGTGGCTGGCCGTTACGCAATGGGCAAGATCACCGAAGCCAACATCGATCTCAACGCAATGACGGTGGATGTCACTTCACATCTCACCGATGTCGAGATGAAAAACCGTGTGTCGTTGGGAATCCAGGCTCCAGCCGCCGCTCAGACGTTCAATCTTCCTCCGGAACTTCCTGCTATCTCCCACCTCGTCTACGACGCTAACGATGGCCAGCAGGACACAGCACCTGACACACAAACAGATGAGACATCAACTGACGTCTTGATCAACTCAGGTACCCCAACCTACGACGGTTACCTCTTCGCTGGCTGGAACACCTCCACCGATGGAACAGGAACCGGCTATGCCGCAGGTGAGGGTTACACGCTCCCTGGCACTGCAGGAGCTGTTGACACCGTTTACGCGCAGTGGTCGCAAACTCCTGGTACGGCCTCATGTTCATCAGGTCCGACTGGTTTAATCCAGGCCATCAAGGGTCTTGAGGGTGACGACATCGTGTCGTTCAAACTTTTGGACCTTGATGCAGGCGACTACGTCGACATGGACCCGGCAGTTTCTTTGGATCTTGCAGCACTGGGCTTTGCGGGCGCTGGTGGGTTCAACGCAACAGCGATTGATAAGGCGACTGGGAAAATGTTCGCAACAATCAATGACGGAGCGGATTTGTGGCTCGTGCAGTTCGATTTAGAGCCCACCCCGAATGTTGCGTTCCTCGGTAAAGTACAACATCCGGGTACGGAGGGCGGTTTCTCTGGCACAGTGACGTCAGACGGCACCTACGTGATGAACTACTACATCACGGGTCTTGTTGAAATTCCGAATGTCTCGTCTCTCACGACTTACGGCTCACCTGAGGCAGCGAGCGGAGTGACCCTCGGCACCGTGCACGAGACAAACGTTTTTGGCTGGCATGGTGACCTTGCGTCGATCACGCTGTCTGACAACTCTGAGTACGTGGTTGGGTATAACCCCGGCACAAACAAGGTTGTTCTCGCTCCGGTAGATGACCTCAGTAACCCGGTTGTGTATACGACCACATTCCCAAGTTCCTTTACTACGTCAGGTGAGAACCTTGGGGCGAGTTGGTCAACTGGCGACACTGTCTATTTTTCACGTAACGACGGTGAGGGTGTGTTCGCGGTTTCGGCCGCCGACATTAACGTCGAGACACAAGAAACGATCATGCGTGCAACATCCGTCACGTCGACGGTGTCAACCTCATCGAATGATGGCTTTGGGTGCGTCCCTGCTGCTGAAGCACCTGAGGCGATACTTCCACAGACATCGTCTCCGCTGGCCTGTGCGGCATGGCCGGGTTTGATCTGGGTGCAAAACCAGAGTGGTACACCCACGAACGACTATCAGGCCGCCAACACGTCACAGTTCTTTATGTTCGACCCTGGATCCGGTGACCTTGACGCCGACGGTCTCAATGACGCATCAACATGGGTGTACGACGACACGGCTCTCGGGTATGACATCGCTATCAACGCCACAGGCGTTGACCCGACCTCAAACATCATGTTCGGCACCGCCAACGTAGATGGCGTTGCCTACGTCGCGTCATTCGCTCCAGGCCAAAGCCCGGTCTTTCACAGCAAGGACAGGGTCGACGGCAACGGGGCGTCCATTTCTAACACTGCCAATGGTTTTGTGGACGCTGAAGGCCACTACTGGATCAAGGACAGTTCAGGGCCTCTGTACCGGTCGCAGCAGCCAATGTCGTCATACGAAGGTTTCGCTGATTACAACGTTGTCACCGCCCCAATGGTGTTCGACGCCATCGGCTCCGGGAACTTCGGCTCGGTCTCCGATATCGCTGTCGTCCCGATAGCCGACGGCTATCTGGCCGTTGGTTTCCTTTGGAACACCTTGTACTGGGGTACGTGGAATTCAACCACAAATACGTGGACCTCGGGCACGAACGCGTCAGTGTCCACCGGCACCGCAAGCCCAGGTGACTACGGCGCAGTGTTTGTTGACGGTGTCGCCTCAGATGGCGGCACACTCGACTATTCAGGTGCGTCGATCTATTTCACTCCGAACGCTGGATGGGATCCTGATAACGCTGCGGGACGACGTCCAGTGAAGCTTGCTGTCGCTGATGCTCTCGATGGGATCACTTCAGATGATCTTGTCCTGTTGGAGTCGACACCGACCCCGGTGACGGGATCAAACGACGGCGCCTCAATGGCGGGATGTGGTTTGCAGCTCCCTGACCCGCTCGGTGGTCTGCATGGCTGGATGTGGGCAGATATCGACGGTGACGGTTCTCGCACTGCTGTTGAACCAACCGACGGAATGTTTGGTGATGAAGCAGTCATCACTGGTTACACCGCAACAGTGATCTCGGAAACAAACTGGACAACTCTGCAAGGTGTTGTTGCCGTTCCTGCGGGCACCCGCTACCCGGCAACAGTGGACGCTGACGGTAAATGGTCTGTTGACGGTTTGGCTGCTGGGGCTGATCCAACTGGTGTTCTTCAAACATTCAAAGTCGAGTTCGATTACACCGGCGCGACCATGCCGACAGATTTCTCTCCTGAGGGTTACACCGTCAAGGGTGGCTCAACTGGAACTGATTCAGATGTGCCCGTGACAGCAGGCGCTACCGCGACGTCAATCGGTGGTTTCACTGTCTCAGCTGACTCTTCATCCCACGCTGCCGACGCAGGTATCACAACTCCGCTGCCGGCACTTCCTGTTGTGTTCGAGGAGCAGGGCGGATCTGAAGTTGGTGACCTGACGTGCGAACTAGGTGGGTCGTTCACTGTGCCTGCTGCGCCGACTCGTGATGGGTACACGTTTGCTGGTTGGAACTCGGCTGCTGACGGGACAGGCACCTCATATGTGATCGGTCAGGACTATGACTGTGCTGATCTCA
>JAKMEY010000032.1 GCA_022425725.1 Ilumatobacteraceae bacterium | reverse complement strand
ATACCAGCAGCAACAGATCGCTGATGCATTCATTGCTGCCGGCGCTCGCACCGAATTTGTGGA
The DNA here is from genome assembly GCA_022425725.1 of Ilumatobacteraceae bacterium. Lineage (GTDB taxonomy): Bacteria > Actinomycetota > Acidimicrobiia > Acidimicrobiales > Ilumatobacteraceae > Casp-actino5. The sequence goes on along the minus strand of JAKMEY010000032.1, from coordinate 6,722 downwards.
GATCGACTCTCCTCACGGGCACGATGCGTTCCTCATGGAGACTGAGCAGATGAGCGCTCCGATTGCGGCTTTCTTGAACCGTCTCGGCTAACTGGCATGCCCGAAGGACTCGAAGCAGCAATATACGCCGATGCTGCAACTGAACTCGTTGGGCATGTGGTTTCGTCCATCGAGGTTGATGACCGCTGCGCCGACTCGAAAGAGTTGGCGATCCTTGTCGGTCAGCGAGTACAGAATGTGCGTCGGCACGGCAAGCGGGTTGCGCTCGTGCTCGATGACGATCAACTGGAATTGTTCTTTGGCATGACCGGACGTGTCATCATCAACGATGTTGCACCAATCGGTGCGCTCGAATATGGGCCGTCATCTGAGCGCCCAGAATGGGATCGGCTCAAGTTGACAACCGATGTCGGCTCGTTGCGCGTCAACGATCCGCGACGTTGGGCTCGATTCACGCTCAACCCTGACTGGTCAACTCTTGGTGTCGACTTCATCTCCGACGCACATCAACTTGATGATGTGCTCGACCGGCAGCAGCGTCGTACGGCCGCGGTGAAGTCAGTGCTGCTCGATCAACGGGTTATCGCCGGCCTTGGGAACATGTTGGTCGATGAAGTTTTGTTCTCGGCGGGGATCGAGCCTTGTCGGGCGTTTGCATCCCTTAGCGTTGATGAACGACGCCAACTTTCGACTCATATTTCGGCAGTCGTTACTCGACTGGGTGAACGCGGAGGAAGCCATACCGGAGTGCTGAGCCCAGAAGTTCGAGGAAGCCTTCCGGCATGCCCGGTCGACGGGGCTCCTCTCTCGCGTGTGAAGGTCTCTGGGCGAACCACAATCTTTTGTTCGCTCCACCAGCGCTAGGTCTGGCACACTCAAAGAGTGGAGGTCAGCCAGACGGTCGCACTGTGGGGAGCCGATGTATCGGTTGGTGACTCTTCGGCGTCGGCCACGGTTGTTGTCATTGTCGTCGTTCTCCTCGGCTTGGCTGTCGCACTTGGCGCGCTGGCCGTGTGGCTGTGGAGGGTCACGGCAGTCGATAGTCCTTCGCTGATGGTGCTTGAGCAGATGAGCTCACGGCGGTACCAAGATGCTGAAGACGAAGAGCGAACCGCACTTCGAACTTCAGCGATTCCGGTCACCGCAGATGACGCCGAGATTGACGACCAAGTACGATCTGAAGAATGAGCGATTCTCAACCAGGTCTTGATGTTGACGGAATGTTGGAGCGGTTCAAGGAGCGTGCTCTTGCCGTGAAGCAACGTCCTCTTCCGCCGGTGGCCGGCGATGAGCGAAAAGCGTTTATCGATCAGGCAAAGCAGGACTACATGGATTTTGCAATCCTCGGCGATGCATCTTGGGAGCTGACCGACGGTGTGTTGACGCTCACGGTAGATCTTCGCCCGGGTGGCGACTCCGAAACCTGATCGGTTTGGCGGGTGTCCGCTCAGGGCACCGGGCTGGTAGATTTCTCTGACACAACGCGGACGTGGCTCAGCTGGTAGAGCATCACCTTGCCAAGGTGAGGGTCGCGGGTTCGAATCCCGTCGTCCGCTCTCTGCAAAGGCGCTCGGACATCCGGGCGCCTTTGTCATTTTTGCGTCGCTCTTGAGCGAGTAATTTTTTGCAACGGAGTCTCAGATACATGGTCACCTTGATCTCATGTTGTGCGACATACTGAAGCGGATTATCCGCAAAAGGAGACCGAAGTGAAGATCACATCAGCAAGGCGAGGCACCGACATCATTTTTGGAGTGGTGAGTGATCACGAACTCGCAGATCTCAGTGCGTCGTTCTCGTCTCCTCAAGAGCTCGTCGCTGAAGTGCACGCAGAAGGTGGTCGTAGTCGTATTGATTCGATGGCCGCTGAAGCGCCAAGGTTCAATCTTGATGATGTGACGTTGTTGCCTCCGGTGCCATTTCCGCGCCGAATCCTTTGTGTAGGCAAGAACTACGCAGCCCACATCGCAGAATCTGACCAAGCGGCGGCGGCCACGCCACATCCGGCGATCTTTACTCGGTTCCCCAGCTCTCTTGTCGGCCATGGTGAACATCTCGAGCGTTCTCGAGCAAGCACGAGCTACGACTATGAGGGTGAACTTGCCATCATCATCGGCCAGCCGACAAGGTATGCCACGCGAGACAACGCACTCGACGCGATCGCCGGATACACCTGCTTTATGGATGGCACGATGCGAGATTTCCAGCGTCATACGTCACAGTTCGTGCCCGGAAAGTCGTTTGATCGCTCTGGAGCTTGCGGTCCCTGGATGGTGACCGCTGATGAGATCGTTGATCCGTACGCACTCACGTTGACCACACGAGTCGACGGCGAGGTCGTTCAACAGGCATTGACCAGCCTGCTCATTCATGACTTAGAGGCGGTCATCATTTACTGCTCGACGTTTACGACGCTCGAGCCTGGCGACATCATCGCCACCGGCACTCCGGGCGGTGTCGGCTATGTGAAAGAGCCGCCGTTGTGGCTTGAACCCGGCCGCGAGGTCTCGGTAGATGTCACCGAAGTCGGCACGCTCGTCAATACGGTGATCGACGAACCCAGGTGATGGTAGAGAGCACCCGTCTGGAACAGGACTACTAGATCGCTGAGTTGAACTCATCCCAGTACGGCTGGCGTAGCTCTCGCTTCAGAATCTTCCCTGAACCTGTTTTGGGAAGTTCGTCTGTCCAAGAAACGCTCCGAGGAATCTTGTAACTCGCGAGATGCGTTCGAGCGTGTTGATCGAGCAATTCTTCGGTCAATTCTGTCGTTCCATTCTGCACGACGACAGCGTGAACGATTTCTCCCCAATCTTCGCTTGGAATTCCAAATACTGCGGCCTCCAAGACGCCGGGGTGCTGCTCTAGGGCGGCTTCAATCTCAGCCGGATAAATGTTCATTCCACCCGAGATGATCATGTCTTTCTTTCGATCGCAGATGTAGATGAACCCTTCATCATCGATGTAGGCGATGTCGCCGACGGTCTGGAACCCGTCACGGTGATCTTCCATGAACTTGTCGTTCTGCTTGTAATAGTCACTGAACACTGATGGTGAACGAACGAAGAGCTCGCCGGTGTGTTCCGGGCCTATGCCGTCAACAATGTTGCCATCATCGTCGTACAGCCTGATTTCGACCATTGGGGAGGGTTTGCCGCATGACCCGGGCTTACGCAACTGGTCTTCGGGCCGAAGAATTGTGTTAACCCCAAGTTCGGTTGAGCCGTAGACCTCAAAGAGCGAGTGAGCGGGGAACCGGCTGAGATACTGCTGCTTCAGAGCAAAACTCCATGGGGCGGCATTTGCAATCATCACCCGCATCGATGACACGTCGTAGTTCGCAATCGTCTCATCCGAGAGGTTGCAGACCATCCGAATTGGAGTCGGAGCGGAGAATGTTGAGGAGCAGCGATACTTGTCGACGAGCCGAAGCCAGTCTTCGGCGTTGAACTTGCGTTGAACGACGACGGTTTGGCCCATGTTGACGGCAATGCTCATGAACCCCGCAGGGCCTGAATGGTAGAGCGGGCCGGTTGTGAGGTAGGTGTCGTCTACCTGGTATCCGATGTGTTCCAGCATGGCAAGCATTTGCGTTGGGTCTGTCGCCCTCTGACGAAATGCGCCCTTTGGTTTTCCGGTTGTTCCCGAGGTGTAAATCATCGTTGCGCCGTCTGCGGTTTCTGCCGGAGGCTCAGGCGGAGATGATGTTGGCATTGAACTGATCTCGCCATCGACGGACACGAACCATGAATCGCCTGTAGGCAGCTCGCCATCAAAGACGAGAACTTCTCTGATCTTTGGGATGCTCTCACGCACCCGTTCCAGCATCGGAGCAAAGTCTGCATCGACATACACGATCTCAGCGTCGCAGTGGTCAATGACGTATGCCGCTTCGTCGTCAGAGAGCCGGTAGTTCAGTGGTACCGCGGTGGCGCCAATCTTCCTCGCAGCAGACATGACTGCGACAACGCCAATCGAATTCTGTCCGCTCCAGACCACGCGGTCTCCAGGTTTCACACCGTGGCCTACTAAAAGATGGCCGAGCTGGTTGGTGTAGTGATCAAGTTCGCTATACGTGATCGTGAGCACGTTGCCATCTGGACGGTCATCAATGACCGCAGGACGGTCGCCGAAGTTCTGAGCGTGAGCATTCAAGATGTCTGCCATCTCCCAAGACTGTCACACTGGGAGAGGCGAATTTTCGTTGGGCATCGGCGCTCGGACCGCTCGGTGTCTATTCTCAAGAGATGCTTGACCACATCGTGTTTGCAACGCCGGATATCGCTATGAGCTCAGAGTGGATCGCCGACCTCACTGGCGTCACCGCCACTGAGGGTGGCCCTCATGTCAATAACGGAACACGAAATCGGTTGTGTTCCTTTGGCGATACCTACCTCGAGATCATCGGGCCTGACCCAGAGCAAGGCGACCCCGGTGTACCGCGCTCGTTCGGGATTGATGAGTTGAAGACTCATCGGGTCGTCACATGGTGTGCTCGACAACACGATCTGTCATCGGTGGTTGCCTCAGGCGCAGAGGTGGGTCTTGGTTACACCGAGCCTGTAGCGATGCGACGGGTTGCCCCCGACATGACTCTTGACTGGCATTTGAGTCTGCCAACGGGGGATAACGAGGGAGGAATTCTTCCATTCTTTATCGATTGGGGAACCTCACGGCATCCTTCAGAGACTGCGGTCCCCGGTCTTTCGGTGGCGACAATTCATGGATGTCACCCCGAGCCGACTCGAGTGTCCGAGTTGCTTGCGGCACTTGGCGAGACGATGGCGGTCGAACGCGCTGACTCGCCAGGGCTTTATGTCGAATTGTCCGGCCCCTCAGGCTCGATAGTGCTGCCCAACTAATCGTCGCCTTCATAGGTAGCCGGCGATGTCAAGGCGGACCTCGCCTAGGCGAGGCAACTCAGTGGTTTGCCGCCGTTGTAGGCAACCATGTCACCGATTGCGGCAGCGATATTGATCGTGCTTCCGGGCTCAGCACCATTGAGTTCAAACATTGCTCGATGAAGGTTGCCGACAATTCGCTCCGGGTCAGAGAGCTCTCCGAACTCGCCAAGGTCAGTTTCCCTCGCTGCCTCGAGAGCACTTACCCCATCTGTAATCGCGCGTCGGGCGAGATCAAGAATGAAGTTGTCGTAGGCCCGAAGTTGATCGATGACCGTGAGATCGCAGACAGGTCCGTGCCCGGGGACGACCACATCGGCATCAAATTCGCTGAGCCGATCGAGTGCCGCTAGTGAGCCAGTAACCGAGCCCATCACCATGAACGGTGTTCCGCCGTTGAAGACGAGATCTCCCGTGTAGAGCACCTTTCGGTCGGGTAACCAGACCACAATGTCGTTGGTCGTGTGAGCAGGTGTTCCGATGTAGTGAAGTTCTGCTCGAATGTCGCCACAATGCACATCGATGTGATCGTCGAACGTCACCATCGGCGGTTCGATCTGAATGTTGCCCCAATCAACGGGTTCAAACACGCCCTCAAAATGTGGCAGACCGGCTTCAAGAATTGCCTCTCGGCATCGACGATGACCGATGATTGCGGCTGGTTTTGTCAGCCAGTTTCCGTGGGTGTGATCGCCATGATGATGTGTGTTGACCACGGCTCGTATCGGGCCTGAGTCGAGGCGCTCAACCGTTTCAAGAAAGAGGTTTGTGCGGCGTTCTGTCGAGCAGGTATCAACGATGACGGTGTCACCACCGTTGGCAAGAATCCCGCAGTTGTTGATCCACCAAGATCCATCTGGCTGGATATATGCAAAGACGCCGTCGTCGATATTGACGACTTCAGGCGGCTCAATGTGGCCGTGATCATGTCCGTGGTGACGACTCATGATCTGAACGGTACGAAACTCGTCAAGCGAGGTCAACACTTGCGACAATGTGGCAATGAGCGAGATTGAACAGCGAGTACTTGACGTCGTGACTGCGACGGGTGTGCCATTTGAGGCAATGCCATGTGATCCCGATCTCGCCGATACGGCCGAGTTCTGTGAGCACTATGGGTTCTCGCCCGACGACTCAGCGAACACGATCGTTATCGCATCGAAGGGTGAGTCGCCAGTGTTTGCCGCATGTGTCGTACTCGCAACGAGCCGGCTCGACGTCAATGGGGCCGTTCGAAAACGGCTTGGGGTGAGAAAAGTCTCATTTGCTCCGGCTGACCTCACGGCGGAGGTGACGGGAATGGTGATGGGCGGGGTAACGCCCTTCGGCCTTCCCGACACGATTCCGCTGTGGATCGATGCTGCGGTGATGGAGCGCGAACGCATCGTTGTTGGTGGTGGAAGTCGAGCGCTGAAAATAATTGGTGCACCGAAGATGCTCGCCGCGTTGGCGAATACTGAGGTTGTCGAAGGGCTCGCTCAGCCGACGACGTGAACTGTCGGGCCTAAAGGTCTGGAGTGTTCTTTCGGAGACTCCGAAGTGGAACGAGTTAAGGTGCGAGCATGACAACCTCTTCGTTGTTCATCATCCTGTCTGGAATCGCTCTTGGGTTTGTGTTGGCGAAGAAATGGAAAGAGCGATCAGAAAAGAACCAGCGGCCAAACTGACTTGCAAACGTCGTTGCTATGTCGCAGGGACCCGTGATCTAGCCGTGAGTCAGGATGTGCTGGTTCGAGAGCGACAAACCGCACGACATACATTGCTGAGTAACTGGCCCTCGGGCATATCCACGATGAAGGAGTTGTCGTCATGAGCGACCAA
>JAKMEY010000050.1 GCA_022425725.1 Ilumatobacteraceae bacterium | reverse complement strand
TGGTCATAGATCGCCTGTAGTTCATCGGTCATGTAGATGTTTCTGTGAGTCATTTCGGTGTCCTTTCCTCGGTGATGATCAATCGTTTTCGGTGTGTAATTTGATGAGTTCTTGTCCGCCGGCAACTTGGTCGCCGACCGCGACGAGCACTTCGCTAACGGTTGCTGCACCACTGGCGGTGACCGAGTGCAGCATCTTCATTGCTTCAATGACGACGGCGACGTCGCCACCCTTTAGTTCGTCACCAACCGCCACACGCACTTCTGCAATGACCGCTGGGAATGGTGAAACAAGTGCGTTTCCACCCGATGCTCGGCCTGTGGGGTCGGCGGCCCAACGCTCGGTTCGCGGCACGACGGTGAACGCATGGGTGTGTCCATCGATGTTCATCGCCACGCGCCGACGAGAGCCGTCGACCAGGCTTCGCAATCCCCCACCGCGCTGAGCGTTGCTGGTGTCGTTGATCTCATGGATTTCACCGTCTGCTGATTGAAGCCCAATCGAGCGTTGATGACGGTGCGGGGTCATCGGCAGCGAACCGATGTCGGTCCAGACGTTCGATGCTTCTCCGCGGCGATGTTCACGCCAGAGTGCTGCTGCGAGTTCCACGGCTGGCACCGGCGACGCCGGAAGTTCGATCGAGTCAAGAAGCCGAGTGGTGAAGGTGGCATCAATGAGTTCTTGTCGGTCAACCAGCCACCGGTGGAATCCTGCGGTGGTGTTCACGCCGGCGATGAGTAGTTCATCGAGTGCGGCACGCATTGCAGCAAGAGCTGCCGACCGGTCGTGACCTGACACGATGAGCTTTGCAACCATCGAGTCAAAATGCGGAGTAATGGTGCTCCCTGCAACAACGCCCGAGTCCCAGCGAACATCTGCTGGCACGTCAAGGATGTCGATTGTGCCAATCGATGGCATAAACCCTTGGCTTGCATCCTCTGCAGCGATACGAGCCTCGCAGGCGTGCCCAGAGAAAGTCACCTCATCAACCTCGGCGGGCAACGGTTGACCGCTTGCGACGTTAATCATCAGTTCGACGAGGTCGAGTCCAGTAATCGCTTCGGTTACCGGATGCTCAACCTGCAGCCGTGTGTTCATCTCGAGGAAGAAGAACTCTCCGGTCGTTCCGTCGACAACGAACTCGACCGTTCCTGCAGAGTCGTATCCAACGGTCGACCCGAGGCGGACAGCAGCCTCATGGATCCCGTTACGGGTTTCATCCGGGAGATTTGGTGCCGGAGCCTCTTCGAAGAGTTTCTGGTATCGACGCTGCACCGAACATTCGCGGGTTCCGAGATGTTCGACCCGACCGTGTCGATCGCCGATGAGTTGCACCTCCACATGCCTCGGTTGCTGCACGTACCGTTCGACAATCACACTGCCGTCGCCGAACGCCCGCTCGGCTTCAGTTCGCGCTTCGTCGAGAGCGGTCGCAAACTGTTCAGGCGATTCAACAATTCGGATTCCGCGTCCTCCACCACCAGCGGAGGCTTTGATGAGCACCGGGTAACCGATGTTGTCGGCAGCACCACGAAGGTCGTCCTCGGCCTGTGAGTCTGAATAGCCGGGAATGAGCGGGACTCCCGCAGATTCGGCAATCGCTCGCGCATTGATCTTGGAGCCCATCGAATTAATGACATCTGCGTTCGGGCCGATCCAGATGAGGTCTGCCTCAACGACATCTTTCGCAAATGATGCGTTCTCGGAGAGAAATCCGTATCCGGGGTGGATGGCGCCACAGCCAGATTCACGAGCGGCCGAAATGATTGCCGCCCCATCGAGATACGACGGCACGGTGATGGCATTTAGGCTGATGGCGTGCCGGGAGGCACTGTCGACATCGGTGGTCACACCGACGACTTCATGCCCGAGTCGCTGCGCGGTGCGGGCGATACGGAGTGCGATTTCTCCGCGGTTTGCAATGAGGATCTTCATGGTCTTTTCCTCACATCCTGTACACGATGCCCGGGCCTGCGGCCGGTTCGTCTTGTCGTGCGGCGAGCGAGAGACAGAGGCCGAGGATGTCTCTCGTGTGCACCGGATCAATCAGCCCGTCATCCCACAAACGGCTCGTTGCGTAATACGGGTCGCTTTGTGTCTCGTACTGTTCTCGAATCGTGCGGGCAATTTCGGCGATCTGCTCTTC
>JAKMEY010000017.1 GCA_022425725.1 Ilumatobacteraceae bacterium | reverse complement strand
AACACTGGTCGGATGCGAAACGCGGGTGCGGCATCCGTGGTCCTCGGATGACAAACCCACTGCCTTTAGGCAGGAAGATCAGTGCGGTTAACCAATTTCTCTTATCAATCCGTGTTACGGTGCTATATGAACTCGACCACAATCCTCCGAGCAACAACGTTGCTTGCAGCGGCAGCAAGCCTTGCCATGAGCGTTTGGCTGTATTTTCAAAATGATGCGTCAATCGACGACCGCCTGAATGGAATTTTCGTAGGTGTGTGGGTGCCATCGATTCTCGCATTGGGCAACTTCCTGATTACCTCTGACTCGGGTCGCAAGGATTAGACATGTCTCAAGGAGCCCTTTTCGGATTCGGAGCAGTCATATTCTTCGTAGTTTTCACAGGCGCCTTGGCGTTCGGATTGCAACGAACCAAGGAAATAGCAGAGCGCGATTCCTGACAAGAACTCCGCCAATAGCAGTGTTGCCAAAAGCCCGTACTGTGCCGAGTAGCACTTGCGTCAGCTTCGAAAATCTCGTGTGTACAACCACTTGTCCGCTCTGAATTCGTTGATGGCGAGTTCTGCTGACATCGCCTTCGTGTAACTGGCAACCATTGCACGAGATCGTTGATCTCGGCGGGGAGAGGCGTCGCTCGGGAGGGTTCGAAAGCCGTCCCTCTGCTCCCAACATTGTTGACGTAGTCGACTGGTACTGGCGGTTTGTTGTTGTGTTGCAACGGAAGCTTGCTTGTTCTGGTTACTCGCTCTTGATTTCGCTTCTCATTACCTAACTCCTCACTGCCGGTGGTTTGTACAGAGGGATCCGGTGGATGTCGGCCGACTGATTTGTTGCCTATGCGGCGAGCCGTCTTGGGGTTTGCCGCGCCTTTTCATGAACGACTTCCTCGTTGTCGGAGCGTATTTGTCATCAACTTCTTTGTTAGCGGGGTTGTTTTTTAGCAACCCTGTCTTAAACTCGACAAAGTTGACCAGAATAGTCATAAATAAAAAACCAAACCGAAAGGAACCGAGATGAGTGTTACTGATGAGTTCGTTGCCGCCAATTCTGTGTTTGCTGAGGGATTCCAAGATGGAGACTTGCCGTTGCCGCCAGCACGAAAAGTGGCCGTACTGGCCTGCATGGACGCCCGACTCGACCCCGCTGCAATCTTGGGTTTGGCCAACGGTGATGCGCACGTCATTCGTAATGCCGGTGGGGTCGTCACAGATGATGCTGTTCGCTCGCTAGTGATCAGTCAGAAGTTGCTCGGTACTCGAGAGATTGTGCTTCTTCACCACACTGACTGTGGAATGGTGACGTTTAGTGACGACGAAGTGAAGGCTCAGATCGCTGCCGAAGTTGGCGTCAGGCCGCATTTCGCGTTGGAGGCATTCCCAGATGTCACTGAGGATGTCCGTCAATCCATTTCGAGGCTGAAGAACTCACCGTTCTTGCCGAATGCGGAGAGTATTCGAGGATTCGTTTACAACGTTTCCGACGGTTCGATTACCGAGGTTTTGTGATTACTGGTTGGGGCAGGTGTTCCTGGCTCACATAGATGGGGCCTAGTTCAGAAGACGGGGAATACAGCCTGTTCGCCAACTCGTTCAGACCGGGCGAGCGCGTACACGACCTTCCAATCACCATGAACATGGCGGGCGATACTGCCGATGATGTCGATCACGATCGACACCCCCAACGGGTCGGTTTCGGGCCGTGGTTCACCCACGCTGACAGCGAGATCATCAAGGTGGAGCAAGACCTCTATCAGTCGTGTGCGGCAGAAGTCATCGAGGGTTAGCATGCGGCCACCTAGTGCGCCAACAAGCCGGTCAGCGGGTTCATCGGCCAATCGACGACGGAGTTCGGTGGCGAGGTCAGCGCACTTCGCTGCTGTTGCCTGATGGCCGATCGCTGACTCATCTGCTGAAACCTGTTTGACCTGGTCGTGTATCGGCGAGTTCACCGCGGCATGAAAGTAGGTGACTGGTGTGAGCAGGTCGTCTTCTGGTTGCGCATCGACGGGCGTGCGGTCGAGATAGGCGATGGTGGCACCGGCTGCTCGCACGAGGTGAGCCGCCAAACTGCCGACGGTCATGCCCTCAAGTGCCGATGGCGTATCCCATGCGGCACCAATCGAAGGCCGACGCATCAACTTTGCTGCTGCCTCGACCGCTTCGACCACCAACCTGCGCACGGCAGCAGCGTCGTTCGCAGATGAGTTCAGTGATGTCCCGTTCATGCACGCAAACGTTAGCCGAGTCAATTTGCGAGGGCGCTCGCCGGGGGTTGTCAGAAGCTAAGGCAACCGCTGTTTGTTGGGGAGTTACTCGCAAGTGGCTCTGCTGAGTCGTCGACGATTGAGAATCAATGACCCTGCCAGCAGCATGACGACCCCACTCACGGCCACCGTGTTGCCGGTACCTGTTTGCGGAAGCACCTGCTGAGCAACTGTGATCTCTTGCCGAAAGCCGGCCCCAGATTCAGGTGCATAGACAACGATGGTGTGCGTCCCGTCTGCAAGGTCAATAGGAATCACCCCAGACAGGGTGGCGGCGCCGCCTGCATCTGCAGTGCCGGTGCCAATGATTTGTGGTGTGGGCATGACGATGAGTTGCACCTCTTCGCCCGCCACAAACCCCGGGCTCGAGACCCCAATGCCGTAGCCGGCTGTGACTTGGCCGGAAGGAACAAGTGGTGTTGTTGCCTGGGGTAGAGCCGCCAAAACTGATGCGGCTGGAGGTTCTGGGGTGGTGGTGGTAGTGGTGGTCGGGGTTCCGTCCTGCAGACAGTTGGGGCCAACGAACGATGGAATCATGGTGCACGGCACTTTCGACACGTCCCACGATGACAGGTCCTGATCAAACACGTTCGCTCCGTCAAACATGTATCTCATGTCGGCGACGTTGGACGTGTTCCAAGCGGAGATGTCTTGGTTAAAGCTCTCTGCCGCCTCGAACATGGAGTTCATGTCGGTGACGTTGGATGTGTCCCAGGTGGAGATATCGCCGTTGAATGATGACGCCCCCTGGAACATGTAGCTCATGTTGGTGACGTTGGATGTGTCCCAGGTGGAGATGTCGCCGTTGAATGATGACGCCCCCTTGAACATGTAGTACATGTTGGTGACGTTGGATGTGTCCCAGGTGGAGATGTCGCCGTTGAATGAATACTCAACCTTTAACAAGAAGAACATGAAGGTTAAATTGGATGTCTCCCAGGTGGAGATATCGCCGTTGAATGATGACGCCCCCTGGAACATGTAGCTCATGTTGGTGACGT
>JAKMEY010000006.1 GCA_022425725.1 Ilumatobacteraceae bacterium | reverse complement strand
TTGCTCGCATACGCCATGATCGGAATTTTGCTGTGGCCTGCGTCATCTAACGCCGAGCGGATAGCAGCGACTTGGCCGTCCATCATTCCGCTCGGGGCGACCATATGGGCCCCTGCATCGGCCTGTGCGACGGCAGCCGCGGCGTACAACTCGAGGGTCGCATCGTTGTCGACATTGCCGTGCTCATCGATGATTCCGCAATGCCCATGATCGGTGTATTCATCGACACAGAGATCAGAAATGAGCACAACATCGTCGCCGACATCTGCCCGCAGTTGTTCAAGTGCGATCTGGGCGATGCCATTGGTTGCACAAGAGGACGAACCTGTCGCATCTTTATGTTCAGGAATGCCGAACAGCATGACCGAGCGAACACCGAGCTCAGCAAGTTCGTTGACCTCACGTCGCAACGAGTCGACGGTGTGCTGCACAACACCTGGAAGCGAAGAGATCGGTATTGCGTCGGCCACACTCTCTCGAACAAAGAGCGGAGCAACGAGATCTTGAACGTCTACTCGGGTTTCGGCAACAAGGTCTCGCATCGCAGGCGTAGAACGAAGTCGCCGCGGACGGTGGGCCGGAAACGGTGCGGGATCAAAAACCACGACTCGCATGGTACGAGCACCGGCCGCCGACGGCACACCTGTGAGTCGTTCTATGGTCAGCTGAAGTACTTCAGCGTGGCGCTGATGAAACCATCGATCGTTGATGGTTCCGCGATAGCAGCTACTTGCAATGCCTCTTGCTCGGCAGTGCGGGCGGTTGGTGCCCCAATCACTACCACGGGCGGTGAGCTCAGCTTGTGGGTACGGCATATCGATGCCCATGCTGTTGCTGCAGAGCTCGCAGCAAGCAACACGAGGTCTGACGTCGCAGCAAGTTCGGCGATGTATTGATCTACTTCGTTGCGCTGGGTGCGGTAGGTCACGACATCGGTCACCCGCCACCCGAGTTGTTCGATGCCGGTGCGAACCTCGCCCGATGCTTGCTCGCCGCGGATGATGACCACGTGCCCTCCACCCGATGGTGCTGTTGGAAACGAGCGAACGAGGTCTTCGCCTGAGGCGTTCTCGGGGACGAGATCAACGATCTCTCCACTGACCTCTCTGAGCACTGCGGCTGAGGTTGGGCCCACTGCACATCGATGCGAGGCGCGCGACGACCACGGCTCACTTCGACGCGCGCCGTTCGCTGATGTGACGACGAGCCAATCGATGGGCTCATCTACGGAGGTATTCACACTGACATCCACGATGTTGGTGAGCGGAAGATGCACAACCGTCGCCCCGTGATGTTCAAGGCGTCGTTCCAGGTCGCCAGCATCAGGTCGAGTGGTCACAACTCGACGACAGTGGAGCAACCCGTCGCTCATCGTGAACGTCTCACACCTCAACCGTGGCCCGGGCCTCGTTGGCGAGTGCTCGAGCCGCAACGATGTCTCGGTCGAGATCGCCGATGAGTTCGATCGACCCACGGAAATTCGATTCACTGCCGCCTAAGAAAGCGGTGAGCACGCCTCCCGAGACGTGGGCTCCAACTGGGGCAGAGCACCCTGCGCCAAGTTCCCCAAGGTAAGCGCGTTCGATCGTCACCTCGGTCGCAGTGGTCTCGTCATTAATGCCAGCCAGCGCTTCGAGAACTTCAGATGAGTCGTTTCGACACTCGACTGCGATTGCGCCTTGACCAACCGCAGGCACGAAGACCGCAGGGTCTAGTTCTTCAGCGATGTGGCTAGTGAGATTGAGCACTTCAAGTGCCGACACTGCCATCACAATTGATCCGCTATCGGGGATTTTCTGCAACCGGGTCTCGATATTGCCGCGCAATTCCAAAAAATTGAGGTCTGGACGAATCTCCGCGATCTGGGCTCGACGTCGTACCGAACCGGTCGCCACCGTTGCGCTATCTGCAAGGTCGAGGAGCCGGCGCCCGATGAGTGCATCCGTCGGGCTTCGTCGGGTCATGATCGCAACGATGTCAAGTTGATGCGGACGTTCGGTCGGCAGATCTTTCGCTGAGTGCACTGCAGCGTCGGCACGACCGTCGAGCACGGCTTGTTGGACCTCTTTTGTGAAGACTCCCTGTCCACCGATCTCGTGGAGCGGTGTATTTGCTGCTTGAGTGCGATCGCCGTGGGTATCAACGATGACGAGTTCGCTTTCAACGCCGCACTGAGACAGAGCGTGCTGTACGCCCTCTGCTTGTGTGACCGCTTGACGACTTCCACGCGTCGCGAGTCTTATGACCACGCCCATATCAGTGGTGATTCTAGGCGTCGCCAGAGTGAGGGTCGTCGAGGTTGAAAAGATCGATTACCGCTGATGCGAGTCGTTCACCACGCGGCGTTCCGGCTTCTAAGCGCAATCTCACCGATGGTTCATGCAGCAACTTCGCGAGAAGTTGAGTGGTGACGACATCAAGGGCGTTGCGCGCATCTTCATCGAGTCGACCCGCAACACGGTCGAGTTCGTCACGACGGATGCTGTCGAAATGTGAGCGGAGAGCCGAGATAAGTGGAGCCACCTGCACTGCAGACGATGCGATGGCATAACGGTCAAGTTCTTCAGAGATGATCGACCTCACCGCTTCCACAGAGGAGGTTCGGGCTTCTCTGCCGTGTTCGGCCCAGCGTTGCACGTCGTCGAGGTTGAGCACAGTGATGTCAGAGAGCCGAGCGACTTCGTGGTGCACGTCTCGAGGTACCGCAATGTCGATAATCAAGGTCGGGCGATCTGGCGAGGTTGCAGGCCGGGCCATTTCGGTCGTAATGATCGGTTCTGGAGCGCCGGTGCAAGTGATGATGAGGTCAGATTCAACGAGGGCATGATCGAGTGCTGCCAATGGTTGCACCGTGCCATTAACACGATCAGCAATTGAACGGCTGTGTTCTTCGGTTCGATTGAGCACTGTCATTCGGCGGGCACCATGGCCGTGGAGCGCAACTGCAATGCCTTCGCCCATGATTCCTGCTCCGACCACTGCAACGCTCACATTGTCGAGAGAACCGAGGTGGTCAACTGCCATTTCTACGGCGGCGTGACTCATTGACGCGGTTCCTCGCGCTATATCGGTCTCGGTGCGAGCACGCTTTCCGGTTTCGAGGCAATGACGGAAGAGCAGGTTAAGAGTTGAACGTGCTGCCCCCTCTGCCTGTGCGATCTCCCAGGCATCCCTGACTTGGCCGAGTACTTCGCCTTCGCCAAGCACCATTGAGTCGAGTCCGGCAGCCACCGAGAAGAGGTGACGTGCTGCTGCGTCGTCATGTTCGGCGTATGTGTGAGAGTTAATCGTTTCGAGGTCAACGCCAGCGGTGGTGGCGAGGAAATGCTGGATGTCATCGAAGCCTTGGTGAAAGAGTTCGGCCACGGCGTAGACCTCGGTGCGGTTACACGTACTGAGAACGACCGCTTCTCGAACACTGTCGAGGGCAACGAGGCCTGAGACGGCTTTTGCAACACTTTGTGCATCCAGAGCGATGCGTTCAAGGAGGTCAAGAGGGGCGCTGCGATGGTTAACACCGACGACAAGGACAGACATGACGCTGAGGCCCTACGCCGTTGCGTTGATCGAGCCGTCACCGTTTACAGCGCGAAGTTGCGCCGCTGCAGTAAGGCGTCGTTGTTCGTGGTACGAGATGATCTGCAGCTCAACGGAGAGGTCTACTCGTCGAACGCTGATGTCGAACGGCACATTGACCACCACGGGTGCGAAGTTAAGAATGCTTGTGACCCCGCTTTTTACGAGTCGATCAGCGGCATCTTGGGCGGCTGACGCTGGGGTTGCGATCACACCGATTGATACCGAGCGCTGAGCGACGACCTGTGGAAGTTCGTCAAGGTGGCGAACTCGCACTCCTCCGACGGTGACGTCGATTTTCTTGTCGTCGATGTCGAAGACGCCTTCGATGGAGTAGCCGCGTTCTGAGAAGCCCCCGTAGCCGCTGAGAGCTTGGCCAAGGTGGCCGGCACCAACGATGACGATGCTCCACTCGTGGTCGAGGCCGAGTTCGCGCCGGATTTGGTAGACGAGATATTCGACGTCGTACCCGACACCCCGGGTGCCGTAACTGCCCATATACGACAGGTCTTTGCGAACTTTCGCTGCGTTCACTGCCGCAAGCGTTGCAAGTTCGTCAGAGGAGATGTTTGCGACCTCGTTCTCAAGCTGTTCGATCAGCAATTGCAGATAGATCGGAAGCCTGGAGACGGTTGCATCAGGAATGCGTCGACGTGTTCGATGGGGGGACATCGCTCTACATAATAGGTCGCTTGTGCGCGGCTTCACAAAGTCGCGCTCGATACTTTTTGATCGCTCGACTGCGAGAATTCGACCGCAGAAACTAGAGGCGCAGAAGTGACACTGAGCCCGCCACCAAAATGGCCAACAGCAGCAGTCCGAGGGCAAGGGTCGTTGCGGGGCGCATGCCGTGACCTTACCGACCAAATGTGACTGGTGTCGTCACGAGTTCATCTTCACCTTGGGCAATGACTACCTGCTCCCCGACATCGAGGGCGAGTTCGGCGGCCGCAGACCGACGATCGAGACACACTGCGTACATGCCAAGAGAATCAGCTACGACGCCGATGCCCCCACCGATATCAGCGAAGTTGGCAGCCATTTGGGCCGACCTGACGACGGTGACTCCGGGCTGGGTCGTATCGGGCAAGGTCAATGAGATTGTCGGACCCCAGGTGGACGGCAGGTCATCAGGCCCAACATTGAGTTGGCAATTTCCGAAATGGTCAACCCACAACACTTCGGCAATGACCTTGTCGTCTTCTTCCCTCGGCAACGGAATAGCCGACGGCATCAACAACGATGGGTCAAGTTCGGGGCCGAGGTCTTCGATCGCTCCGCCATTACAGAGGTAGGCCGCTGCTGGCGCAAATACATCACGCCCATCGAAGGTGCCACCGGCTCCATTCAGCACAATGTCAGAGTTTGTGATGTGAAAGGCACGCTCTGCGCCTCCAGCAATTGCGACAGCCGGGGCGATAAGCCCGTTGTCTGGGGCAACGAATACTCCAGCACCTCCGGCGACTTCCACGGCGATTGCTTTTCGATCAGTGCCAACTCCTGGGTCGACGACGGCGAGGATGACCCCTTCGGGCAAGTAGGCGGTCGAACGTGCGAGCGCAAGGGCACCGGCACGGACATCAAAAGGCGGAATCGAATGCGTGAGGTCAACAACGCTCACGTGAGGAGCGAGATCGCGGATGACTGCGATGCACACCCCGACGAACTCGTCGGAAAGTCCGTAGTCGGAAAGAAACGAGATGGTCTCGAAGCGCCTACTCACGGCTGTGACGCTAACGCCAGGTCGACTGCAGCGGTCGCGTGTAGCCGAGTCGTCGGAAAATACGGCACATTGAGGTCGTCACTTCCAAGGAGCAGCTCAATTTCTGTGCATCCAGCGATGATGCCCTCGACACCACCGTCGATGAGCTCGTTGGCGATGTCGATGAAGATCTGCCGGGAATCGTCGTCGATGACGCCTTGCACCAGCTCGTCGTAAATGATGCGGTGCACTTCATTTCGGGCCGATTCGTTCGGTATCCGAACGTCAAGCCCGTGTTGAGATGCAAGTCGTCCCGCATAAAACTCTGCCTCCATCGTGTATTTCGTTCCGAGTAACCCAACGGTGCGGACGCCACATCGATGAATGTCGGCTGCGGTCGCATCCGCAATGTGCAACAACGGAACAGATACTGCGTCGGTGATGTCGGCGGCAAGCCGATGCATCGTGTTGGTGCACAGTACGAGCATCTCGGCACCACAGTGTTCAAGGTCACGAGCAGCATCTGCGAGTAATTCACCGGCGCGTCGCCAGTCTCCGGAGGCTTGCAAGTGTTCGATCACTGCGAAATCAAAAGATCGGATGATGAGATCAGCCGAGTGGGTCCCACCGAGACGAGTGCGAACCTCTTCGTTAATGATTCGCTCATATTCGATCGATGATTCCCACGACATGCCGCCGATCAGCCCGATGCGCTTCATTCTGCACAACCTAGATGTCATCTGCAAAAGAACTGATCTCGAGACGCGCAAACATCAGTTGCGACGTGAAATATGGCCTGTGCGGCGTGAAATATGGCCTGAAAAACGACTGGGGCTAGTGCCAACCCCCCGATGGCACTAGCCCCGTCGGCGCTTCCGGTTATCACCGGTGCGGCTCAACAAATGTCATGTTAGACCGAAAATCACGGTGTGAAAAGTGCCACACTGGGGAAATATTTCACAAGCGCATAAACGTCAACTTGCGCCGAGTTCACGGCTACGGGTTTTCGCTGCAGTCACAGCATTAGCTACCAAGGCGCGGAGGCCTTGTTCGTTAAAAACATTGAGTCCGGCTGCGGTGGTTCCGCCTGGCGATGTCACAGCCTCTCGCAGTCCGGCAGGGTTGCCTTGAGCAGTGAGCAGCGCTGACGATCCAGATAACAGTTGAGTCACCATTGGCTCAAGCACCTCTTCTGGCAAACCTGCTTCAGCTCCCGCAGCGATCAAGGCCTCGGCAAACGCAAACACATACGCCGGCCCAGAGCCGGTGAGCCCGGTGACCGCATCGAAGTGTTCTTCGTCGACGCGAATGACCATCCCAACGGCAGTGAGTAGTTCTTCAGCCCAGTCAAGCACCGCAGGGTCGCTCCTAGCATCTGTGCAGATCGCGGTCACCCCTTTGCCCACCATCGCTGGCGTGTTGGGCATCGAACGCACGACGTCAACCCCGTCGCCACATGCGACCCGCAACGTTGCTGTTGTGATGCCGGCTGCAATCGACAACACGCGCTGGGCGCCAGCAGCCATCGCAGCAGCCGCAACCTCCGCGATCGCCGGAGGTTTCACGGCAAGCACTGCTGCACGACAAGTTGGTATCGACTCAGTCACCAACACCTGCGGAAATTCTGCAGCAACTACCTGTCGACGCTCAGCCGAAAGCTCGACGACCGCAACCTGCTCAGCGGTCACGATGCCGTCCCGAAGGAGTCCGCCCAGCAATGCGGCACCCATATTTCCGCCACCAATGACGGCTAGCTCGTAGTCGTGTCCGATTTCAGCCATATGCAGACGCTACCGAGTGCCTCCCGGTCAAGGGTTCTTTGCCGGCCGAGGCAGGGTGAAGTGCCCGGGTGGCCGGGAATCCGACCTCCCCGATACGGCCCACCCGGAGCACCTCAACTACAAGAGGTGAGCGCGATGCCGCGCCCGGAAATGTTCGTGCTCGGCAAGTGTTAGTCGGCGAATCTGCGAGCGAATCCGAGGCGGATCAGCGCAGGAAACGCGTGCTCAACGGTTTGGTACAGGGTGCCAACAACTCGGTCGAGTTCATCGGTGGTCACTGCGCTGTCAGGAATTGCACCCCGGAGATAAATCGCGTCTTCGTGGCCGACAGAAAAGTGGGCGCCGACCAACCGATCGTTCCGGCGAAGAAGCTGGTCTGCGAGCTCTGCAGCGTTGTCTTCTGGCGCCGGCATGACATAGGTCTCGTATCGCAAGGTTCGTTGTCCAAGGGTGAGCCAGATCGTCACAATTTCTTTTGACTCTCCCGCGAGTCGCACGTACCAGCGAGGTTCTCCAAATGATGTCTCATCACTAGTGCCTCGATCGATCGCAAGAACATGTTCGCCGGCTTCTGCGAACTCGTTAAGCCAGTTGTCGATCATCGAGACGAGGTCAGCAACATCCGATGGTGATTGCAGCTCACTCATCGGCACTCCAACAGCCCTGCCGAGCGAAGCTCGTCATACACCTCGTTCAGGCGAGATGCGGCGGCCGTCCACGAGTAGTCGAGTGAGGCGACTGCGCCTGCCATCGACATCGAGGTTGCCATCGCTGAATCGGAAAGCACTGCATCGAGTGCTTCGGCGAATGCGGAAGGTGTACGGGAGTCAACAAGAATTCCTGTCACACCATCATCGACGAGCGAGGTGAGACCCCCGACCGCACTTGCCACCACTGGCGTACCGCAGGCCGCGGCCTCGAGCGCAACCAGCCCGAAGCTCTCGCTTCTACTCGGTACGACGATGACGTCGGCGGCTCGGTAAAACGTCGACAGCAGGTGGTGTGGCTGTGGCGCGACGAAGCGAATGCGGTCAGACAAACCGAGTTCGTCTGCGAGCAAGCGCATTTCTTCTTCTTGCGCATGCCCGTTTGATCCACTCGCACCTCCAACGACCAATAAACGAGCATGTGGTTCGTTCATGAGAGCAAGCGCGCGAATCGCAACATCGGGGCCTTTGAGTGCCTGTATACGTCCGGCGAATAACACCAACGGGACGTTGTCGTCCTCGCCGATGGCCTTTCGAGCACCGCGGCGATCACCAGGGCCGAAAATTGCGTGCTCAACACCGGGCGACACGATGACCACTCTTCCCGCGGGCACTCCGTAATGTTCGATGAGTTCTGAGCCCTCCGCATCACACGAAACACACACCGCGTCGGCACAACCAATCTGTGCAGCCTCCGCAGCTTCTCGGTAGCCGGGCTCGAGATCTCCACCTGCACCTTTCACTCGGGCGAGGGTGTGAAAGGTAACGATGAACGGCACGTCGAGGCGGTGTTTGAGAGCATGCCCGACTTCGCCGCTCAGCCAGTAGTGAGCATGCACGGCATCAACTCCGCCACGGGCGTCAATATCGGCAACAACGGCCTCCGTGAATTCATCGATGATGTCGGTGAGCGCCTCTTTCGGCAAGTGATGCGGGCCGGCTTGCACGTAGACAACCCGGTGCCCGGGCTCGACAACGACTTCTTGGGGAAGGTCAGCCGCATCGGCTCTGGTGTAGACGATGCACTCAGTTCCTTGCTGAGCGAGTGCAGATGCCATTTCGCGCACGTACACGTTCATGCCACCACTGTCACCAACCCCGGGTTGAGCAAGGGGTGAGGTGTGGAGAGAAATAATCGCAACGCGCCGTTGCTTCTCAGTCGTCACTAGTAGCGAAACCTATCTACTGAGATTGATATTCCCGATCCCGCGGTTCTCGGCTAGTTGTTCTCAGAATCAAGGAATTCGTCGACGTGGACCTCACCGTCTCTGAATCGGCGAACAAGTTCGGCACCGAGGGCATCGATCTGCTCGAAGCGCTCACGCCGATCTGTTGAGATCTCTCGTTCGAAGTTGGTGAGCACATTCGTCAAGGACGTCAGTTCGGCTTGGGTCAGCTCTTCCCCCGATGAAAGGCGGTTGAACCCGTGTTCGGCACAGAGTTGATCAAGTTGAACGGCGCGAGCATCATTTGCCAAATGGTCGTCGTCGGCTCGAGGGGCACGAGATGCCGAGGGAGGCCCAGTGAGGTGCTGAGAGAGAACACGCTGTAGTTCCCCGGAGAGGTCCTCATTTGAATTGTCGCCTGACTGTCGAAGCTCAGCGGCGACGAGATCGAGGCGTGCCTGCGCTATCCGACGAACGTACGAGACTGCATCATCTTCATGTTGTAAACGGTTTCGTTCGGCGCGTAGTTCATCGAGTGACAGCGCTTGCAGGTCGAGTTCAGAGGCCATCACATTCCTCCTGAGACCGGCGGGAGCACTGCAATTTCATCGTTGTCACCCACGGGAGTTGATTCGTCTGCGTCGTCACCATTTACCCAAATCCGGCAGGTTGGTAGCACGTCAACAAATCTCTGCCCATATCGCCCCGAGGCAACTGCGAGCACTTCACCAACTGTCGCGCCATCAAGATGATCGCTGCCGGTGCCTGCGGCTTCTCGAGCCGACGCGAACATTCGAAGCACTGCCACGACGTAGATAGTAGGTGACGACACTCATTTGACCGAGGAAGTCTCCGCAGGTTAGGCGGGGGCACCGGTACCATCAAGGGCCGTGCCGACACCTGTTCCAAGTTTGCTTGTCATTCGACATGGCCAAAGCCTGTGGAACGCGCTCGCTCAATGGCAGGGAATGGCCGATATCGATCTCAGCGATCTTGGCAGGGAGCAGGCACGCATCGCAGCCGCACAGCTCGCCGGTGGTCCACACGGATTTCACCGGGTGTATGCATCAAAACTTGCGCGTGCGAGAGACACGGCGTCAATTATTGCTGACCACCTCAGGCTTGATGCTCCTACAACAGATGAGCGTTGGAACGAGGCCGATGCGGGGCCGTGGCAAGGGCTCACACCCCAAGAAATTAAAGAGCAATGGCCAGGATTTCTTGAGCGGAATCGTCGACCCGATGGTTTTGAGCCGTACGACACGGTTGTTCAGCGGTCGCTTGAGGCTGCAACCGAACTTCTGGGCTCGATAGAGCCTGATCAGCCAACGATTGTCGTGACGCACTCTGGGGTCATTCGGAGCCTGCGTCGCCATCTCACTGGGGCGAGTGAACGCGCCCCGAATCTTGGTGGTTTGTGGCTACACCTTGTAAGTGGTCGTGTGCGTCCTGGACATGATTTCGATCCTTTGAGTGCAACCGAGGTTCAGGAATTCTCCGAAGGTCCCGGCCAGGTCAACTGATCTGCATCGAGCCACCCGTAGACGTCGACGTCTCACATGGCTCCGAGAACGCAGGTGGCGGTAGCCTTCGCAACCGTGGGAACCGCAAAACGCGAACGCAAAAAAGCAAATAAGGCCGCTCGTCAGGTACGCGAGTTTCGTCAGCAACGCATTGACAACACTCGCCGACGCGCAACGAAGTGGGGAACGCTGATCGTTATTGCTCTCGGTCTCGTTGTCGGCATCGCAGCGCTTGGCGGCGCGTTCTCAAGTGATGACGTCGCGGGCGACACATCTGCGGCCACCGACAACTCGACTTCACCCGATGACACGACAGCAACAACTGAACCCGCAGTTGATTGCCCTCCTGTTGATGGCTCGGCTGACCAGCAGCAAAGTTTCGATAGTGCTCCACCGATGTGTATCGACAGCAATGCGCAATACGCCGCCGAGATCGTCACAAATAAAGGCACGGTTGTGGTTGAGCTCGACAGCGACAAAGCACCGCTCACCGTCAACAACTTTGTGACGCTCGCTCGCTACCGCTACTTCGACGGCATCGAATGCCATCGCATCATCCCTGGCTTCATGGCGCAGTGTGGTGATCCAACCGCAACGGGCGCTGGTGGCCCCGGCTACACATTCGCTGACGAGCTCCCTGAAACCGGCGAGTATCAGATCGGTTCGCTTGCCATGGCGAACAGTGGCCCCAATACGAATGGCAGCCAGTGGTTCATCATCACCGGTGAGACCGGAGTAAATCTGCCACCGAACTACACGCTGTTTGGTCAGGTCACCGAGGGTCTTGACGACACTCTTCCGGCACTCGATTCCGCCGGTAACCCTGAATCAAATGGGGTTCCGCCGCTTGAGCAGGTGATCATCGAATCGGTGACGATCACCGAGGTCTAAGCCCTGCATTCCATGTGGTCGGTCAGCGACCGGAGTGCCCGAACCCGCCACCGCGGTCATCGCCTGAGAGTTCATCAACCTCATTCCAAGTGACCTCACCGACGCGCTGCAACACGAGCTGTGCGATGCGGTCGCCGCGTGAGACCTCGTAGTCGTCGGTTGGGTCGGTGTTGATGAGCACGACTTTTAGTTCGCCTCGATAAGCCGAGTCGATAAGGCCAGGTGAATTCACGACCGATAGGCCGTGTTTAAGAGCTAAACCTGATCGTGGCAACACGAAGCCTGCCCAGCCCAGCGGAATCGCAACGGCGATTCCTGTCGGCATGAGCACTCGCCCACCTCCACTTCGAATGACAGTGCTTTCCCGTGCATGGAGGTCGATGCCAGCGTCGCCAGGATGGGCATAGGCCGGCAGCGGTATTTCGGGGTCGAGGCGTTGAACATCGACCCTGAGGCCGTCAGCGCCGGTAGTCACGCGCCGCTCCCTCAAGGGGCTCTACTTCAAGCGTGACGCCATCGATTGCCACCACTTTGATGGTGTCTCCGGCGTTGACCGGAGTGGCGCGGTTGGTTCGTGCGCGCCAATCGGCTCCTCCGACGTTGACGACCCCTTCAGGGTCGACGCTCTCGACAACGGTGCCTTCTGAGCCAACCATCCATTCGCGGCCGATTGTTGGTGTGGCAAATCGTGTTCGGGTCATCGATGGCATACCGGCGGTGAACGACAAGATGACACCGCCGATGCCAGCGACGAGCGACAACCATGTCGGACGCAACGATGCCCCCGGAACAGACTCGAATAGCCAGAAACTGCCAATGATGGTGAGCACGATGCCAATTCCGGTCCATGTACGTGGCAGACCAACTTGAACGTCGACAGCAAACGCAACCATTGCAAGAACGATCAATGCAACTGCCCATGAACGTGCGGGAAGTTCAGCAATGCCATAGCCAGCGAGCAGGGTTGACACTGCGCCGACGAGCCCGGCGACGCCGACTCCGGCGGTGAAGAACTCAAAGATCAGCAAACCAAGCCCAATGAGTAGAAGCAGGTATGCGACGGGCGGGCTCGCAACGGTATGGAGTAGTTGGTCGAATAGACCGAGCTTCGAGAATCGAGGTGTTGCAATGGTGTTGCGTTGCACCGTGCCTTCCTCGGTCACTACCTCTTCAGTGGTGACCAGAGTGGTCACACCGTTGGAGTAGCCATTGAGGGCATCGAGCATGTTCGCAATCGTTGCAATGCCCTCATCGGATATGCGTTGGTCGAGCACGCCGAGGTCCCGTGCTTCACTGAGGCCAACAATGTCGCCGGCGAGCGGAGCGATGCGGGCGGCTCCCTCTGCGTTAGGCGCAATGATTCGTGGGTCAAGGGCACCGATTTTTGCTCCTGGAGCCATGCCACTGACATCGGCAACGGCAAGAAGATGTGCCGAGGCGCCGAGTAAATGAGCGCCTGTCGGGCCCACCCAGACCGCTACGGGGATCTGCGAGTTATCGATGGCGACCAACACTTCATCAATTTCTTCGTTGGTGAGCAGCGAGCCTTTTGAGTTCACCTGCAAGATGAGCGCCTGCGCCCCATTGGTTGCTGAGCGTTCAACGGCGGTGATGATTTCATTCGCAACGACATGGTCAAGAAGGCCGTCAACCTGCAATACATCGACCGGCGCGACATCATCAGCGGCCGACGCCGCTGCCCCACCTAATCCAAGCACAGAGAGCAGGATTCCTAGAGCGATGACTAATCTGCGCACGAGTGCCTCCAGAAACATGTGAATGGTCGAAATTGCGATGAGCGATTCCAGCAACACGGTTGCCCCGTGGTTACTGCCTAATGGAACACTACCGACGGCAGAGCGAGGAGCGCGAGTGCTCCTCGTACTTGGTAAGGGCGGGGTTGGACGCACGACAACCACCGCTCTGCTCGCTCACGGAGCTCATGCAGCGGGGCTCAAGGTGCTTGTTGTTGCGATCGACGGCAAATCGTCACTTCATCGTTTGTGTCCTGATGGGGTCGATGTTCGGTCGGTGTCTGCGGGTTCTGCGCTCGAGGATTACCTGCTTGACCAGGGTTTTGGGAACTTCGCCCGCCGACTTGCACAGTCAGGCGTGATCGAAGTTGTTGGCGCTGCTGCCCCTGGAATTCACGATCTCGTGGTGCTCGGCAAGGTGAAACAGTTCGCCAATGCCGGTCAGCACGATGTTGTTATTCTTGATGCTCCCGCCACAGGTCATGCAACTTCGATGCTGTCGTCGGTTTCGGGGTTGCTCGACATTGTTGAAGGGGGTCCGATTCGTGAACAGGCCCTCGATGTTCAGCGGCTGCTCATGGATGCTGGTCGTTGTGGTGCAGTTGTCGTCACCAAGGCAGAAACGACTCCAGTTAACGAGTCGATCGAGCTAATTTCCGCCATTCACAGTGTTGATGTCGCCCTTGCCGGGGCCATCGTCAACGCCGTTGAGCCTGACGATCTGCTCATCAACCTGTCGAAGAAAGAGCGTTCGCACCTTCCTGCTGAAGTTGCAGAGGTGATTGAGGCCGCCATCGCCCGCCATCAACAGTCGCGACACAACATCGGCCGATTCGTCGATGCCCTCGGCAACAGTGTGATGGAAGTTGAGAAGCTTGCGACTGCCGACCTCAACCGAGATCTCGTCGCCAAACTTTCGACTGCTGCGTATGGAGAACCGGATTCATGATTACCGATCTCATTAGCGAACGGTCAGTGATTGTCTGTTGTGGTTCTGGCGGTGTTGGAAAGACGACGATGGCTGCAAGCATCGGGCTTGCTGCCGCCACTCTTGGGCGAAAGGTGGTGGTCATCACTGTCGATCCCGCACGTCGCTTAGGTGATGCTCTCGGTCTCGAGAATGGCCTCGGCGCTGACCCTGCCCGGGTAGTGCTTCCCGATGATGTCTCTGGCGAGCTGTGGGCAATGATGCTCGACCCAGCTACCGAGCTCGAGCGCGTCATTCGTACGACAGCGGTTCGCCCTGGCCAAGCCGATGAGGCGCTGGCGAATCCCTTTACTCAATCGATTGCGACCTCGCTTGGCGGTACGCAGGAATACATGGCAACTGAAGCGGTTTACCGGTTGACATCAGATGAGGCATTCGACCTTGTTGTTGTTGATACCCCTCCGAGTGACAAGGCGATGGCCGTTGTTGAGGCACCTGATGTGTTGGTGAAGTTTCTCGATCATCAGGTGTTCAAGCTGTTGATGGGAACTGGTGGCAGAGCGGCTCGGTTGTTGTCGGCTGCCACTCAGCCATTGCTGAGAGCAGTTGGCCGGGTGATTGGATCAAATGTGCTGAATGATGTGGTCGAGTTTCTTCGAGCATTCACAGGCATGGAAACGTCATTTCGACAGCGGGCGATCACAGTGCAGAAGATGTGGCGCAGCGACTCGACTGCGTTTGTGCTCGTTGCGACGCCGACCACTGAATCACTGAATGAGATCTCACGGTTTAACGACGAACTTGTTTCTGCGGGAATTTCTTCCACTGCGCTCATTGCGAACGGCGCAACCAAAGAAGTTTCGATCGACGCCGAGACATCGGGGCATCTTCCCGCATCTGCATCCGAGTGGTTGAGGTGGCAGTCAGATTTGGCAGAGTCAGAGCGCACCGTGTTGAGGGCACGAAATGCCGACCTACCTGAAGTAGCAATGGTCGGCCGCTTACATGAAGACGTCCACGATGTGGATGGCTTGTTGCAGCTCGCGGATGAACTTGTCTCAACCAGTTCTCGCGAGAAATTGCAGTGACGCGCCACTGAGATAGCCTTTTGGGCGTGCATATTCTTCTTGCCACCGACGCCGACTGGGTAGTCGATGAAGTCACTGCAGCTCTCGGTGATAACGAAACGTCATTCACCGTGTGTCGTGAGGGTCGTCTCGTTTCTGAGCTCGTTGCGATCGGAAACATCGATGTCGTGATCGCCGACCTTCAAATTGGGTCGATGGGTGGGATGGCGGTTGCGATGGATCTTCGCCTCGACGCGTCGTCTGGTGCAGTCCCTGAGACCCCTCTCGTCATGTTGCTCGATCGCGATGCTGATGTGTTTTTGGCGCAACGCTCCGGAGCCGAAGCGTGGCTCGTGAAGCCACTCGACGCCCTGCGGTTGCGTAAAGCGGTCTCTGCAGCTGTTGCGGGAGATTCGTACACCGAGGGCGTGCCGCTGGAAGAGGTGGTGGTCGAGGCTTCTGACGATGCCGAGTCCGAGCCCGCTGACACTGAAACTGCAGAGGCAGAAACAGTCGACGCCGGATAGGCTCCGTATCCGCTACGGGGTGTAGCGCAGCTTGGTTAGCGCGCCACGTTCGGGACGTGGAGGTCGGAGGTTCGAATCCTCTCACCCCGACCACTTTCAGAGATATGCGCCCTTGCTGTCAGGATGGGGCAATGGCTACCCCAGATTCCCTCTCTGTTAACGCTCTGTTCTCCGTCGCCGGCAAAGTCGCCGTTGTCACCGGCGGCTCGCGAGGCATCGGTGAAATGATCGCTGCCGGACTTCTCGCTAATGGAGCAAAGGTCTATATCTCATCTCGCAAAGCCGATCAGTGTGATGCGACGGCGGCTCGCCTTGCAGAAACTTACGGCGGAGAGTGCGTGTCGATTCCTGCTGATCTGTCGACGATGGAGGGCATCGCCTCTCTTGCCAGCGCCGTCGCCGAGAGCGAAACGCAGGTTGACATCCTCGTCAACAACGCTGGCGTGTCGTGGGGTGCTCCAATTGAAGAGTTCCCAGAAAAAGGATGGGACAAGGTGTTCGACACCAATGTCAAAGGTGTCTTCTTCCTCACCCAGCAACTTCTGCCCCTCCTCGAGGCAGGAGCAACTGAAGATGACCCCTCTCGTGTCGTGAATATCGGTTCCATCGATGGGCTTCGAGCTCCGATCTTCGACACGCATTCGTACGGGCCATCAAAAGCGGCAGTTCATGCGCTCACCCGTGAAATGGCGACCAAACTCGTGAAGCGCAACATCATCCTCAATGCGATCGCACCAGGGCCGTTCCCGACGTGGATGCTCTCAACCGGTGTCGGTGGTGGCGGTGACGTTGAGAATACCGACTGGGATGGCGTGGCCCGCACGAACCCTCGAAAGCGCGTCGGCACAGCAGAAGACATCGCTGGGTTGACGATCTTTTTGTGTTCACGCGCCGGCGCATACACGATTGGTGAAACGATCTGTTGCGACGGTGGTGTTGCCATCTCTTAGCCAACACCAATTCGCCTCTGAAAAATATTTCAAAAAACTTTTCAAAAAGTGTGAGATCACTCTTGGTGGGTGCTCTTGAACGACGTGCCAAACAAGTGGCACCCGAACAAGGGAGAAACCCACCATGAAGATCAACCTCAACACCAACCGCAATTTCCGCACTGCCGGAATCGTGATCGCTGCATTCGCAACACTCGGAACCGCCGCATGCGGTGGCGCAGCAGAACTCATTGAGTCACAGGCCGAAGCAATCGCACCAGCCGAGCAGCAGGTTGCCGACGCAGTGGAAGCGTATAACAACACCGACGAGCTTGAAGAGGTCGTTACCGCTCTTCAAAGCGAAGTCGATCGTCTTCAAGGCGAACTAAGTGATGCCCAAGAGGTCTCATCGAACACCCAAACTCAAAAGCCGTCGGCCAGCACTTCGGCTTCAAGCTCTCGGTCTGACTCATCAGCACCTGCAGAGGAGCCAGCACCCGCCGAAGAGCCAACGTACGAAGAGCCAGCACCCGCCGAAGAGCCAATGAACGAAGAGCCAGAAACCGAGGAGCTCACGACTATTGCTGCGAATCCAGAGGTTGAGGGCGAAGATTGCTCTTCAGTGAAGGACCTCAACCGGTACACCCTTGACATCAACGGTGGCGCAGAAGTCATTACGAACGACCTTGCAAACCCTGGCGATGTCTGCGACTTCTACAACTTCAAAGTTGAGGGTCTCGACAACTCCAACATCAAGAGTGGGGCACTTCGATTCGTTCTCTCATGCGATGATGATCGTTTCATCGAGGCCAACAACCAGGGTCGCGGTGGCTTTGACTGGCGAGTTGGTGGCCCTGACGGCACCAAGTACCACTGTGGTGACAGTTGGGAGCAAAGCGTCTCGTACCAGTCATACCAGAGGAGCATTGCGATCTATGTCAACCCCGCACAGAGCGAGGGAAGCGCCAACTACCAGCTCACGGTGGTACCGATTCCTAACTGATGGTCCGCTTCTCTCTTAACAGTGAGGACACATACAACACAACTCGGGGTTGTTCCGGCGCACGCTGGGACAACCCCGAACCGCGTTTATGGCTGCAGGCGTTCGACGCGTGCGAGCAAATGTTGTGCACCGATACGGTCGCAGATGGCTGAGAAATCATCTGTCGGGCCGTTCCATTTCCAATCGTCAACTGAACCAACTTCGACGTCAGTCATCAGAGTGGCCAATGTGCGAAACAGCATGGCATCGTCACGGCGTTCGGCCAAAGTGGTGGCAAGTTTGGAAGCGCCTCGCAAACCTGGCACGTCCCATCGACCGGCTTCATCGGGGATGTCTTCAAGGTGGCCGTAGCGGGAAAGCACAGATGACGTGCTTTTAGCACCCCAACCGGGTAACCCAGGGATGCCATCTGCGGTGTCGCCAACGAGCGCTAACCAATCAGCAATGCTCGCCGGTCCGACACCAAATTTCTCGTTGACTCCTGACTCATTGATGAAAAGCCCTTTGCGGCGGTCGAACTGCACAACCCGGTCACCGACAACACATTGCCCGAGGTCTTTATCTGGCGTCACGATGAGCACTCGTTCAACTCGATCGTCTGCAATGGCCACCCCCGCCGCTGACGCAAGCGCGTCGTCCGCTTCAAATTCGACCATCGGCCAGACCGTCACGCCCAACGCCCCAAGGGCATCTTCCACGACTGGAATCTGCATGGCGAGTTCTGGCGGCATGCCCGAGCCATCTTTGTAGCCGTCGAATAACTCGTTTCGAAAACTTTCAATGGTGTGATCACTCGCTACCCCGACATGGGTTGCGCCATCGGCGAGCAACTGAATCGTCGATGCCAATACCCCTGTAGTTGCATCAAATTCGCCGGGAGTGCGGGTGCCCCCAGCAGTCGCTCCAAAGTGCTGGCGAAATAATTCGTAAGTGCCATCGACGACATGCACATCCATTGCCACAGTCTGGCGCAACGAGTTGCACTATGCCGCCGTTGAGCGAGGTCAATTCCCAAACACCGACGGCTCATCCATACCTGTTGATGCCTGCCGAATCTCTCATTCATCATTGCGTTCAGGCACACTGTCAGGCATGCCTGCGGTAACTGCTGACACCCTGACACTCCCGAGAATTGTTCACTCACCCGACTCGGTCACGCGTCCAGTCAAGCTCATCAGCGATGCACCGAGTGGGTTTGAGGGTGAAGGGTTTCCGGTTCGGCGGGCGTTCGCCGGCATCAGCGATGCCGACCTCGACCCGTTTATCCATATGGATCAGATGGGTGAGGTCAACTATGCGCCGTATGAGCCTCGGGGCACCGACTGGCATCCCCATCGCGGGTTCGAAACAGTGACGTACATCATCGACGGAATGTTTCTGCATCAAGATTCACACGGTGGTGGCGGGTC
>JAKMEY010000002.1 GCA_022425725.1 Ilumatobacteraceae bacterium | reverse complement strand
GTTCTCGACGATCCGGTGTGGCGCCGCTCAGAGAACACTCGCAAAGGGCGCGATGGCTGCCGGGTTCCAATTCCATGGACGCAAACCGGTCCATCATTTGGGTTTGGTGAGAGCACCCCGTGGCTTCCACAGCCTGCGCACTTTGGCGACCAGTCGGTCGAAGCCCAAGACGGAGTCGACGGATCGGTACTCGAGCTCTATCGATCTGCTCTCACATTACGGTCAGCTCATTGGGTTGAATGCGGCGATCTCACCTGGCTCAACGTCGATCGCAACGCCATTGCATTTGAACGCAACGGGTATGCCTCCATCACCAACTTCGGTGACAGCAACATTGCTCTGCCACCTGGTGAGGTGATGCTCACCTCGTCTCAGCCGGCGCACCAAGATCAACTCGCACCAAACACCACCGTGTGGTTGCGCCTCACATGAGCTGAAGATCAGCCAAATGAGTTGAGTGCGTCGACCGTGATGTCAACGATGCGATCGATGTGATCGTCGGTTACCACCATCGGCGGCGCAAACAGCAACGCGTCAGCCACGGCAGGCCCAGACCCTGCGGGATAGACCCACATTCCTCGCTGCACGCACGCTTCAACGGCTTCCACCGCACTCAGGCCGGCGAGTTCAACGCCGATCATGAGGCCACGGCCGCGAATTTCGGTCACCCTAGAGTGGCCATCGAGCGCGCTCGACAACGCCGACTGCATTCGGTCGCCCATCACCTTCGCTCGGTCGACGAGTTGCTCGCGTTCCATGATCTCAAGAACGGCAAGCGCCCCAGCACACATTGCGTCTGGGCCTGAATAGGTGAAGAACATCACGTTTCCACCAGCATCGGAGATCGACCCAGTGACCTCGTCAGATGCGGTCAGCATCGACATCGGGACATAGCCGCCCCCGAGGCCCTTCGCGGACACAAGAATGTCAGGCTGCACCGGATCGTGCTCATGCCCCCATGTGAGACCTGTTCGACCAAACCCGGTCATCACCTCGTCTGCAATGAAGAGCACTCCATAGTGCTGGCAAACCTCCATCACTTCCTGCCAATAATCTTCGTTCGCAACGAGCGCTCCCGCCGAGGCACCGATAATTGGTTCAGCCATAAACGCAGAAACGGTCTCTGGGCCTGCTGCCTCAATTGCTGCCGCCAACGCAGATGCATCATTCCATGGAACTTTTGGCCACTCGGCAAGCAACGGGTCAAGACCTGAGCGACGTGCCATGTGCCCGCCAATTCCGAGCGTGGCAATCGTCGCTCCGTGGTAGCTCGGCAGTCGGGCGATCACCTTATAACGCTGGTCATCTCCACGGCTGAGGTGATATTGGCGAGCAACTCGAACCGCAGTGTCGGTGGCTTCTGATCCTCCGCCAGCGAAGTACACGTGCCCGAATCCTTCTGGAAGCCAGTTGTTAACAAGCCGATCAACAAGAGCGACCCGGTTCGGCGTTGCCCATGTTGGAACCACGTAGTCGATCGACCGCATTGCGGTTGCAACGGCATCAGCAATTTCTCCTCGGCCGTGCCCGATATTGGTCACCACCGCTCCACCTGCGGCATCGATGACCCGTTCTCCATCTTCGAGGATGAGTTCCACTCCGTCGGTCTCGACGACAACAGGAGGACGACTCGCAGGTCGGGTGAACGGATAGCGGTCGACCGATGATTCCGGAAGTGTCTGCGACATAAGGCCCATTCTTTCATAACGACACGAGCCCCGTACATACGCGTCAATAGAGCAGAGAAGCTCATCCGTATGCATCATTCTCCGGCTCACGCCTGCACGACCGCATCTGCCACACTCCCACTATGAGCAACAACGAATTTGCAGGCCGCGTCGCCATCGTCACAGGATCATCTTCAGGCATCGGTGAGGCCACCGCCCATCGTCTCTCAGAGCTCGGTGCCACCGTCGTCGTCAACTCGGCCAACTCAGTCGAAGCTGGCCAAAACGTCTCAGACGCCCTCCCCGGAGAGTCGTGCTACATCCAGGCTGACATCGCTGACCAGGCACAAGGCCATGCACTCATCGACTCTACGATCGAGCGCTACGGCCAACTCGATTTTCTCATCAATAACGCTGGCTGGACAACGCTCGTGCCACACGATGACCTTGAAGCTCTTACCGATGAGATCTTCAAAAAGACATTCGATGTCAACGTGTTCGGAACGTGGTGGCTCACAAAGTACGCGATGCCACACTTGAAGCAATCCGAAGACGGCAATGTCATCAACGTCACCTCGATTGCTGGTGTTCGTCAGGTCGGCTCATCTGTTGCCTACGCAATGACAAAGATCGCTCTCAATCACATGACGCAATTGCTTGCCAAGGTGTCGGGGCCGGTGCGAGTGAATGCAATTGCCCCTGGGCTCGTTGCGACCCCGTGGACCGACGACTGGGATGACCAGCACGCAATGATTTCGAAGACCGCGCCTCTCGGCCGCTCAGCGACACCTGATGACTGCGCCGAGTCGATGCTCGGGCTACTGCGCTCAAAGTACGTGACCGGAGCCGTGCTCGTGGTCGACGGCGGAACCACGCTTCGAATCTGATCTCTCTTCTGATTGCGTTCTAAACCCAGATGGGCTCAGCGCGCCCCGATCACAGCCCGAGCGATTTCGAGATGATGGTCTTCATGATCTCGTTCGTACCACCGTAGATCGAGGTCACTCGAGCGTCGGCGTAATTACGGGCAATCGGGTACTCAAGGGTGTAGCCGTATCCACCGAATAATTGCAGGCAACGATGCGCTGCATCGTGCTGCAAGTCGGTGCACCAGTATTTGGCCTGAGCCGCCTCGGTCGGGGTCAACTCGCCGGCGATGAGTTTCATCACCGACTGGTCAACGTATGCCTGGGCAACTTCAATTGCCGTC
The DNA here is from genome assembly GCA_022425725.1 of Ilumatobacteraceae bacterium. Lineage (GTDB taxonomy): Bacteria > Actinomycetota > Acidimicrobiia > Acidimicrobiales > Ilumatobacteraceae > Casp-actino5. The sequence goes on along the minus strand of JAKMEY010000002.1, from coordinate 56,227 downwards.
TTTACCTCTGCCAGCACAAACTTCGTGTTTTGAAATTCGCCGAGTGATTTTCCGAACGCTGTGCGCTCTTTCACGTACTCAACCGTTGAGTTCAGTGCTGCTTGCGCAGACGCCACGCCTGTGATTGCAATCGAAAGCCGTTCCTGGGCAAGGTTTGACGAGAGATACCGGAACGCCTCGCCCTCTTCGCCCATTCGGTTTGCGACCGGAATGCGAACATCGTCGAAGAACAGCTCAGCGGTGTCCTGAGAATGATTTCCGATCTTTCCGAGATTACGTCCACGATCGAAACCTTCCATACCGCGCTCGGCCACGAGCAATGTCATTCCCGAATGACGAGCAGTCGGGTCAGTCTTCGCGACAACGATGACGAGGTCTGAGTTGATTCCGTTCGTGATGAACGTTTTCGAACCGTTCACGACATACACATCGCCATCTCGCACCGCGGTCGTTCCGACACTCGCAAGGTCTGAGCCCGTGCCGGGCTCTGTCATCGCAATCGCAGTAATCAAATCACCCGAGGCGATCCCTGGAAGCCAGCGTTGACGCTGCTCGTCATTTGCAAGCTCAAGATAATACGGAATGGCGATATCGTTATGAAGGGTGATACCCAACCCGGCTCCGCCGATTCCTGCATAGGCAAATTCCTCAGCAACGATTTGGTTGAAGCGGAAGTCGTCTGATCCTCCGCCTCCAAATTCTTCTGGGATCTGCATGGCAAGGAACCCGTTCGACCCGGCAGAGGTAAAGATCTCGCGGGGTGCAATACCAGCCTCTTCCCACAGCATGTAGTCAGGAGCGATCTCTTTCGCCACCCATGAGGCAAACGAGCGTCGGAACTCGTCATGAACATCGTCAAAGATTGCGCGCATGTGCCCAGACTACGAAGTTTGACCCGCTGAGGGAAAGTCGTTCGGAATACGACCCTCATCACGCATACTGGAGGGGTGACAAACGGCGCAGGCGAACCTCTAGACGACTTTGTTCGAGAACTCGTCCGAGACGATGTTGCCAACGGTCGGTTCGGAGGGCGACTCCAAACACGTTTCCCGCCTGAACCAAACGGCTTTCTCCATATCGGACACGCAAAAGCTATCAACCTCGATTTCGAACTGGCCAACGAATTTGGAGGTATTTGCAACCTCCGGTTCGACGACACAAACCCCGATACCGAAGACACCACATATGTTGACGGCATTCTTGAAGACCTCGAGTGGCTTGGGTACCAACCAAATGGTGCGCCGCTCTACGCGAGCAACTACTTCGAACAACTCTATGAATGGGCTGAGCACCTCATTTCAGAGGGTTTGGCCTATGTCGATGATCAGGGCGCGGAAACAATTTCAGATCAACGCGGTGGCTTCGGCCAGCCCGGCATCGAAAGCCCGTTTAGGACGCGTTCCGTTGAAGAGAACCTCGAACTCTTTCGCAAGATGCGAGACGGTGAATTTGACGAAGGCGCTCGAGTCCTCAGGGCGAAGATCGATATGCAACACGAGAACATGCAGTTGCGCGACCCGGTGATGTATCGCATCCGCAACGAACCGCACCATCGCACGGGCGACCGTTGGCATATCTATCCGACCTACGACTGGGCACACGGGCAAAGTGACGCAATTGAGGGTGTTACTCACTCACTGTGCACTCTTGAGTTCGACAGCCACCGACCGCTGTACGACTGGTACCTCTCAAAGTTGCCACTTCCGAGTGACACCCCGCGCCAGACAGAATTCGCCCGCCTCGAACTCACCCATACCGTCACCTCAAAACGGCGCCTCGCCGCACTCGTTGAAGACGGCATTGTCGATGGGTGGGATGACCCTCGACTGCCCACTCTGCGCGGGCTCCGTCGACGGGGCTATCCGGCTGCGGCTATCAAGGAGTTCTGCTCCTACATCGGCGTGTCGCGAGCCAATAGCCGCCATCAGATTGAACTGCTCGAATCATTTGTGCGGCAACATCTCAACGCAACGGCTCAACGCAAGATGGCTGTTCTCAACCCGCTGCGACTTGTCATTACCAACTGGCCAGAAGGTGAGGTCAACGAAGTCGAGGTTGTCAATAACCCTGAAAATCCTGGCGACGGTACGCGTGTGGTTCCCTTCACCGGCGAGTTGTTTATCGAGCAAGACGACTTCCGGGCTGACCCGCCGCCAAAATATTTCAGGCTCACTCCAGGAAGAGAAGTGCGGCTCCGCGGAGCGTATTTCGTCATCTGCACCGGATTCGATGTTGATGACGCCGGCACTCCAACCACCGTCTACGCCACCTATGACCCTGAGACCCGCGGTGGTAATGCTCCCGATGGTCGCAAGGTGAAGTCGACGATGCACTGGGTGTCTGCAGAGCATGCAGTCTCAGGATCGGCTGCGCTCTACGAACGCCTGTTTTCAGCTGAAGTCCCGGGAACAGAAACCGGTGACCCGATGGATGATCTCGATCCGAGTTCGGTTACCACGCTCGAAAACTGCATGTTTGAGCCTTCGATGGCTGATCTCGCGCCGGGTGAGGTGGTGCAGTTTGAACGCCTTGGCTATTTCGCTCACGACCCCCGAACGCAATTGCTGTTTCACCGAACAGTCGGTTTGCGCGACGAGTGGGCTCGTATCCAGCAACGCGGCTAACTGTTCTCGCCAATGAGATATCAACGGTGGCGGGGTGCTCTGCAAGGCCGTGGACCCAACGGCAAGCATGAGTCTTATGCCTCGATGTGGCCCCATGGAAACGCACGCTCGAGTTGAGCGGCGAGGCTGATGAGAAGATCATCTCGCCCGTAGTCCGCAACGAATTGCACGCCCACGGGAAGTCCGTTGCCAGCGACGTGGAGCGGCAAACTGATTGCAGGCTGACCGGTTGTGTTGAATGGCGGCGTAAACGGGATCCACTCTGCGGCCCTGCGCATCGGATCCATTGGACGACCTGGATTGTTGTCGTGTTCGCCAATTTTCGGTGGCGTTTCCCCCAAGGTTGGCGTGACAAGGATGTCAAAGCCGTCTGCCCACCATTGCAAACAGTCACGCCGATACGACGCAACGCCTGCAAGTGCGGTGGCGTAATCGACTCCTGACATATTCTGCGCGAACTCCGCTTGCACCCAGTTCATGAGCTCCATGTCGTCAGCGGTGATTTCTCGACCCAGCATCTCGGAGAACGTCTTCACATTCATCGCAGCGCCGACTGCCCACAGCGCCATGAATCGGGAGACCGTATCGGGATCGGTGAGAATTTGCGGGAAGGAATACTCAACCGAATGCCCCAAGCTCTCCAACATTCGGCCCGCAGACTCAGCCGCCTCAACGCAGTCATCGCTGATCGTTCCTCCTCTCGGGTGATGGGCCAGAATTCCGATCCGCAGGGTGCCGGGGTCGCGTGCGAGCGCCTCGGTATACGTCATCGTCGAGTCCGGCGCAATCACAGAGTCGCCAATACCCGGACCGGCCACAGCATCGAGCAGTCTCGCGGTGTCGCGCACCGAGTGAGAAACCGCAAGCTCAACACCCAGGCCTGTTTCCGCTCGGTAAGGCCCTGTCGAAATTCGCCCTTGCGATGTTTTTAACCCGACGAGACCCGCACACGCAGCTGGAATTCTGATCGACCCTCCCCCATCAGAGGCATGCGCCATCGGCACCATTCCCGATGCGACCGCAGCCGATGCTCCACCTGACGATCCTCCTGGCGTGTGATCTGTGTTCCACGGGTTGCGAGTCGGTCCCCATGCAACCGGTTCGGTCACGGGAACGGTTCCCATCTCTGGGCTATTTGTGCGACCACAGATGACCAAGCCGGCGTCCTTGAATCGACGCACCATCGTGGTGTCGATCGTCGAGTGATAGTTCGCTTCCTTCAATGCCGCTGACCCATTCGACATCGGCATACCTTCCATATGGGCGTGAAGGTCTTTCAATAGAAACGGAACACCCTTAAATGGCCCATCGAGAAGTGTCGGCGAACCAGCCATCTCCCGAGCGGTATCGAACCATCGATAGGTCAGAGCGTTGAGGTCGCCGTCGAGTGACTCCATTCGCTCAATCGCTGCATCGACAAGTTCAACGGGGGTGACATCTCCGTTGGCGACGAGTTCGGCTTGAGCAGTTGCATCCATCCACCGTGTCTGTGTTGCGAGATCTTTCATGGGAGTTGCCTATCACACTCGGGGAGGTACCCGACGCAGTGAAGAAAACGCACCGAAAAACGCCACTGGGCCACCCTGAATGGGTGACCCAGAGAATCGTTCGGATAAAACCGACTTGGCAGCCCGTACGGGATTCGAACCCGTGCCGCCACCTTGAGAGGGTGGTGTCCTAGGCCACTAGACGAACGGGCCAAGTAGCGGCGCAAACGCTATCACCGGTGACGGACGACGACACCGCCCGTACATGCCGATGGCCGGTCAATGAGACCGGCCATCGTGTGGTTGGGGTGCAGGGACTCGAACCCCGAATAGCAGAACCAGAAACTGCCGTGTTGCCAATTACACCACACCCCACTGGACAATCGGATTGTATCGCTCGGCTCGTTCCCACCAACCCTGCTTAACCTCGCCCACTGATCTGCTCGAACCCAATGATTCTGCCCAACGCAACTCCTGCGGTCTCGACGAGGTGGCGGCGCACAGACGCCACTCCACCAACGACCGAGTCGCGTACGGGAGCAACACCAACGACGTTGATGCCCGACCGCTGTGCGATGAGTGACGCGCGCTTGACGTGATAGGGGTCGGTCACGATGATGACAGAACCGATGTCGTGCCTCTCAACAAGGGAGGCCACGCCCTGGATGCTCTCCCACGTGGACGTGCCCACATCTTCAAACAAGATGCTGTCGTCAGGAACTCCATTCTCGAGAGCGAAACGTTTCGACGTTTCCGCTTCGGTAAACCGGTCACCCTCTTGGCTGCCGCCGGTCACGATAAACGTATCGACGGCGCCGACATGCCACAGATCGATAGCCGTGACCAGTCGACCTTCCAACTGCGGTGACGGACGACCGTCATATTGTGCGGCTCCAAGAACAACGACTGCGTTGGCTTCAGCAGGGGGTTTTTGCCGCCCGGCGAGCACCACTTGAGCGAGAGTGATGAGCAGATACAGCGCTGCAATCGCAAGCAACCAGAGCGCTGAACGGCGCATCGTTCGACCGGTCACGTCGAGATACGGCTCCTCGCAGCGCGCATTCGCTCGAGGGTTTCTTGTTGCCCGAGCACCTCGAGCGACTCAAATAGCGGAGGCCCCACTGTTCTTCCGGTGACAGCAACGCGCACAGGCGCCTGAGCTTTGCCCAGTTTGAGATCGAACGGCTCCATCACCTCTTCGAGCACCGACTTCAGTTCCACTGCGTGCCAGTTTTCGAGGGCCGCATATCGAGCGATCGCTGCATCGAGGAGAGCACCTGCGATCTCAGTCGTCATCACCTTTTCCCAAGATCCATCGTCGTACTCAACCCCAGCAAAAATGAAGTCGACTACACCAGACACATCAGAAAATGTCACAAGCCGCGGCTGGACGTGCGGGGCGATCAGCGCAAACGTCGACCGATCCCACTCTGCCGGAAGCCACGGATCGCAGGCATCGAGGAAATCGTCGTTCGACATCATTCGGATGTACTCGCCATTGAACGCCGACAATTTCTTTACATCGAAGAACGCTGGAGACAAATTGACATCGTTGAGCGCAAATAGAGAGACAATCTCATTCCACGGGAGGATCTCACGGTCGTCGCCCGCTGACCAACCCAGAGTCATCAAGTAATTCACCATCGCATCAGCGAGGTATCCCTCGTCTCGATACTGCTCAAGCGCAACCTTGTCGCGACGTTTTGAGAGCTTTTTGCGTTGCTCATTCACGAGCACCGGAACGTGACCCCACACGGGCGGCTCACGGTCAAGCGCAGCCCACAGCATCTGCTGTTTTGGGGTATTCGGCAAATGCTCTTCGGCTCTAATGACATTGGTGATGCCCATCGACATGTCATCGACGACGTTCGCCAAGTTGAACACGGGGGTTCCATTGCTGCGCACGAGTGCAAAATCTTCGATGACCGAATGATCGAATTCGACGTCACCTCGCACTGCATCACGAACGATTGTGCTTCCCTCCGGCACCCGAAATCTCAGTACCCGCCCCGCAGCAGGTTCAAGACCGAGATCGCGAGACCATCCGTTGTACCCGGTGACACCTTCGGCAGCTGCTCGTTCTTCGATCTCTGTTGGTGACATCTCGCAGTAGTACGCGTGACCCGACTCATACAGTTGCGTCGCCGCGCGAAGGTGCTCATCGGAATAGTTGCTTTGAAAATACGGCCCTTCGAATGTGGGGCTTGCCGAGTCAATACCAAGCCACTCGAGTGCTGACAAGATGCCTTCGGTCCATTCGGGTCGGTTGCGAGCCTCATCGGTGTCTTCGATTCGGAGCACGAACGTTCCGCCGGTTGACTGGGCAAGCGCCCAGTTAAACAACGCTGTTCGAGCACCTCCGACATGGAAAAACCCGGTTGGCGAGGGAGCGAAGCGAAAACGCGGACCTGAAGCATTCATTACTTGCAGACGTTACCGGCACGGTATTGCTCAGTCCCCGCACCCGATTACGATCTCAGGCATGGCTGCACACGCTCCACACGAGAATCATCGCTCTGTATCTGGTGGTCTCGCTCGAGCCGCTGTCTTCGGAATCAACGACGGCTTGGTTTCAAATGTCTCACTCATTCTCGGGTTTGCCGCAAGCGGTGTTGACTCCACGATTGTGCGCCTTGCAGGTTTGGCCGGTGCGGTAGCGGGCGCCATTTCGATGGCAGCGGGCGAATGGGTCAGCATCTCTGCGCAGAACGACCTCGTGCAGCGTGAGCTCGATATCGAGTTACGAGAGCTCGAACACAACACAGAACATGAAACCGCTGAGCTTGCTGCGGTCTATGAGGGTCACGGCATGGAACCAGCGAGTGCAGCGCAGGCTGCGGCTGAGGTCATGCGATCGCCGTCAAACGCTCTAGCAGTGCACGCTCGTGAAGAGTTTGGGATCGACCCGGGCGCTCTTCCATCGGCACTGCAAGCCGCTGTGCTCTCGCTTATCTCATTCATCGTTGGTGCGCTATTACCACTTATTCCGTGGTTCATTGGCTCAGGCACAGCGGCGACTATCTCTTCGCTCGCGCTCGGTGTGGTGGCTGCCGGCATCGTCGGTGCGGTCGTCGGCAAATTTGCCGAACGCCCAATGGTCTGGGCTGCGACACGGCAAATACTCATCGTGCTTGTCGCCTGTGGCGCGACCTACGTCATCGGGCAAATTTTTGGCATCACTCTGAGTTAGCCCCATTCGGTCAATAATCGCCACTCAGTCGGCAGTGGCGAGCCGAAACATGCTGAGATGTAACCGTGACACAACTCAACGTGCTTGGAACCGAACTCGAAGAATGTTCGCTCGACCCTCTCACCGGATACCGGAGAACTGGGTGCTGCGACAATTTTGGCGATGATCCCGGCATGCATGTCATCTGTTGTGTCGTCACCGATGATTTCCTGGCGTTCTCGGCAAGTTGTGGCAACGACCTTTCCACACCGATGCCGATGTACGGCTTCCCTGGGCTTCGAGATGGAGACCGCTGGTGTGTGTGCGCATCACGCTGGGTTGAGGCCTACGAGGCCGGACACGCGTGCCAGGTCGTGCTCGCGGCAACCCACATGTCAGCGCTTGAGTACGTCGACCTCGATGTCTTGAAGGCTCACGCAAGCAACGCCTCGTGATACATCTCAGGTGCTCGGGTTACTGATTGAAGATCACCGACGGGTTAAGAATCCCGTTCGGGTCACACACCGCTTTCAATCCCCGCATCAGGTTGAGTTCGGCGGCTGAACGTTGCAGCGGAAGGTAGGCCGATTTGGCGGTGCCGATGCCGTGCTCAGCGCTGATCGACCCTCCCATTGAAATCACCAGTTCATAAATTGACCTGTCAAGGACATCGTCGCCGTCGAGTCCGGTGACGTTGACATGAAGGTTTCCGTCGCCGACGTGGCCGAAGATCCACGTCGTCGATATCGGAGCCGACGCGGCGATGAGGTTCTTCACTTTCGGGATGAACGCTGCAATTTGGTCATGGGGCAACGTGACATCGAACTTGCACGGCACTCCGACACGATTAATCGCCGTCGTATGGTCATCGCGCAGACGCCATAGCAACTGTCGTTGGCGTTCATCTGCGGCAATTGCGGTGTCGGCAACTCCGTCGAGTTCAGCGACGTGTTGAATGAGTCGCTCGAGGTCATCGCTCTCCGATGCAGTCTCTACGAGCAGGAACACCGGGTGTGTTCCGCCAAGCGGAGCCGAGAGTTCAAACTCTTCGCAGACGAGGCCCACTCCGTCGGCGAGCATAAGTTCAGCAGCCTCAAGACCAGACAGCGCCACCCGCAACTGAGCGGTCGCTACGACGGCTGCCTCGACATTGTCAAAGGCGAGCAACGCAGTCTGACGGAATGGTTGGTCAGCAATGAGTCGAAGACGAGCTTTAGTGATCACTCCTAGCGTTCCTTCTGAGCCACACATCATGTCGGGGATCGAATAGCCAGTGTTGTTCTTCACCAATCCAGACATGAGATCGATGATCTCTCCTGTTCCGAGCACGACCTCAACCCCGATGACCTGTGCTCGGGTCATTCCATGGCGCAACACGTTCAGACCACCAGCATTCGTTGCGATCGTTCCTCCGACAGTTGCCGAGCCACGTCCACCGAAATCAACTCCGTAACGCAATCCGTGTGATGCCACTGCGGTCTGCAACTGCTCAATGGTCACACCAGCGTCAACACTCACCTGCAATGCGAGTCGGTCGACATTCCCGATTGTGTTCAACCGTTGCATGCTCAGCACAATTTCGCCATTGAGCGGGACACTCCCACCGACCATCCCCGTATTTCCGCCCTGAGGGACGACGGCGACCGCGTGCTCACGGCACGCACGAATGACCTCCGAGACCTCTGCGGTTGAACCAGGCCGGACGACAGCCGGAGTCGTTCCGACATACCTTCCGGTCCAGTCAACGACGTGCGCAGCTGTGTCGTCGCCAGAGAAGACGTGTTGCTCGCCGACGATGCGCCGGATCTCCCTCAGAGCATCGTCAATCATCAGATAGGTGATCCGTTCTTCGGTTCAGCCGAGTGCTTTCAGTAATTGGGTGGGGGTGTCTTTCGGGCTGATCTTTGGCCACGCACGTTCAATTCGCCCCTTCTCGTCGATGAGGAATGATGACCGCTGAACACCCATGTACTTGCGTCCATACATCGACTTTTCGACCCAAACGCCGAATTGCTCGGCGACAGCGTGATCCTCATCGGAGAGCAACGTGAAACCCAAAGAGTACTTGTCGTCAAACTTTTTGAGTTTCGCCGGCGCGTCTGGACTGATGCCGATAATGACGGTGTCGCCAATTTCCCCTGCGATATCTCGAAGGGCACACGATTGCGTTGTACACCCCGGGGTATCTGCTTTTGGGTAGAAGTAGATGAGAACCTTGCGCCCCTTAAACGACGACAACGCGACAGTGTCACCCTCTTGGTTCAACAACTTGATTTTCGGTGCGGCGGAACCTTCTTGGGTCATGAGAGTACGTTAGACCGCCGCAGTCGATCGCTGTTAGACGTGGTCGTTTTCGAGCGTGTCGGCACCTGAGAGCACCTTCCACTGCGCTGGGTAGAGCAGGGAGATCTGGTCGGGTGTTGCCCGCAACGTTGACTCTGGCACTGCATCAACGAGTCGGCGGGCTGCACCGTAGTGATGACCGAGATTGCGGAGCCCAGCAAATGCTTCAGACCTGATCTTGACGAGCTCTCCTGGCGGATTTGTGTCGAACCAACCCCAGATGGTGAGCGCAATCGTGAGGTCATGAACAACCGGCGCCCGGCTCATCATCGAGGCCCTCCGAAGCGCAATACCGATACTGCCGTTGATGGCCTCATCGATGTGCTCGCCCGATTGCGTGCAGATGCGGGGGCGCAGTCGCTTTGCGATCGTGAGGATAAAACCTTGGTCTGGTCCCGGATGGCCGAGAGATGGACCTACCGGCTGCAATCCTTCGATTTCCGCGGGCCGATCTGTCGACCATGATTTAGGAACGACATCCGGTGACTCGTAAAACGGGTCACTTCGACGACGAGATGGGGCGAAACGAGGTGCTGCCATAACAATGTTTTACCCGCGGAGCAGGCCGAACACGATGCTTTCTGACAGTGCTCGCCACGATGCCTCGATGATGTTCGGGCTCACTCCAATTGTCGTCCAGTCGGTTCGACCATCAGTTGCGCTGATGAGCACTCGGGTCACCGCCCCTGTCGCCTCTCCTCCGTCAAGAATTCGTACCTTGTAGTCGGTGAGGTGAACCTGCTCGAGCTGCGGGTAGGCGCCACTGATCGCCCGGCGCAATGCAGTGTCGATTGCGTTGACCGGGCCGTTTCCCTCTGCGGTGTGCACATGGCGGTCACCCTGAACCCACACCTTCACCGTGGCTTCAGTGTTAAACGGCCCATCTGCCGATTCATCGGTAATCACTCGCATCGATTCGACATCGAAGTAGTCCTGTTCCCAGCCGGTTGCCCTGCGCATGAGAAGTTCGAGCGATGCATCAGCGGCCTCGAACTGGTACCCCTCATGTTCAAGGCGCTTGAGGTCGTCGATCACCTGGTTGATCGCTGGGCCGTCGAGGTCAATTCCGAGTTGCTCTGCTTTGATCTGAATGGTGGCGCGGCCAGCCATTTCGGAGACGACGAACCTCGTGCCATTTCCGACCTGCTCTGGGTCGACGTGCTCGTAGGCGTCTCGTGCTCGTGCAATCGCACTGACGTGCAAACCAGCCTTATGCGCAAATGCGGAGGTTCCGACATATGGCGCCTGAGGATTCACCGCTCGGTTGAGGGTCTCCGCGATGCGATGCGAAACTGGAGCGAGGCGAACGAGACGATCTTGAGGGAGGCAGGAGTAATCCTGCTTCAATTGGAGGTTCGGGATAATCGTCGTCAGGTTTGCGTTGCCAGTGCGCTCACCCAGACCATTCAAGGTGCCTTGCACGTGGCCCGCACCAGCTCGAACTGCCGCCATCGAGTTTGCGACCGCGCATCCGGTGTCGTCATGGCAGTGGATTCCGATCGTTGCATCGTTACCGATGTGCGCATAGACCTGAGCCACGATGTCTTCAACCTCGTAAGGCAGTGAGCCGCCATTGGTGTCGCAGAGAACCACATGGGTCGCACCCTTGACGATCGCTGCTTCTAACGCTCGAAAGGCAAATTCAGGATTGTGCTTGAAGCCGTCGAAAAAGTGCTCCATGTCGACGAGCACCCGACGATCGTTACCGACGAGGTATTCGACCGAGTCAGCAATCATTGCGGTGCCTTCTTCGAGGGTGGTTTGTAGCGCCTCAGTGACGTGATAATCCCAGCTTTTGGCAACGATGCACACAGCTGACGTGCCTGCGTCGAGCAGATTACGCAACGTTGGGTCGTCGTCTACTTTCCCGCGTGGGCGACGGGTTGAACCGAACGCGACAAAGGTGCTCGTCGAAAGCTTGAGTTCTTTTGCGGCACGCTGAAAGAACTCAATGTCTTTCGGGTTCGCGCCCGGCCATCCGCCTTCAATGAAATGAACACCGAGCGAGTCGAGTTGCTCGGCGATTACGAGTTTGTCATCGACCGTTGCGGTGACGCCTTCAACTTGAAGACCATCGCGCAGCGTGGTGTCAAAAATTTCGATACTGCGCTGATCGGTTGTTGTTGGAGTGCTCATGTGAGTTGTCCTCTTTGTGTTGTTGGTATCAGTATCGGCCCGAAAACTGAAAATGCCGCCCGAGGGCGGCAGAACGAGCACACGGTGAAGTGTGCTCTAACAAATAATAATTCCGGCGGCGATGTGACGAGTCATTGCTTCTATTAAATACGGCACAGATAGCAACGTCAACTTCTCATCAACAATCGGCCACGAAACGACACGCCACAACTGTGGATAACCAGTGGAAAAACCGCACCACCTTGTGGATCACTTGCGGATAACCGACACTATCGCCGCACCATCTCCCCTACCCCGACAACCTCAACGGCAACGCCGCAACAGCGCTTCACCAACTACCCTCTTTCTATGAGCGAAGAACTGCCGAATCGGGACGAACTCTTGAGCCCGGGGATGCGCGAACAGCTCGACCTCGGCTACGTCTTTGGCGGTTTGTCGACATTTGCGCAACAACCCTTCGTTCCAGATCTTGAAGACCTCGACCGATGGAAGCCCGACGTTGCCATCGTGGGTGCCCCATTCGACATTGGCACCACCAATCGTCCCGGTGCGCGGTTCGGGCCCCGTTCGATCAGAACATCGGCCTACGAATCGGGCACCTACCACATCGACCTTGACCTCGAGATTTTCGACCACCTCACCGTTGTCGACGCCGGTGACGCCCACTGCCCTCACGGCAATACCGACCAAAGCCTCGCCAACATCCGCCACCGGGTGCACGAGGTTGCCCGACGAGGCATCATCCCCATCACACTCGGAGGCGACCACACCATCACCTGGCCAGCTGCCACTGCGGTCGCTGACGTCCATGGCTACGGCAACGTAGGCATCGTTCATTTCGACGCTCACGCCGACACCGCCGACATCATCGACGGCAACCTTGCAAGCCATGGCACACCTATGCGCAGGCTGATCGAATCAGGGGCAATTCCTGGCGACCGTTTCGTACAGGTCGGTCTCCGCGGTTACTGGCCTCCTGCAGACACATTCGATTGGATGCGTGAGCAGGGCATGGTGTGGCACACAATGCAAGAAATATGGGATCGCGGCTTTAAAGCGGTGATGAACGACGCAGTGAGTGAAGCGTTGGGGTCTGCTGACCATCTCTACATCTCTGTCGATGTCGACAGCCTCGACCCCTCATTCGCACCAGGCACAGGCACACCTGAACCCGGCGGAATCGCGACCAGCGACATTCTTCGAATCGTTCGTCAACTCGCCCGGGAGCACAATGTCGTTGGTATGGATGTCGTTGAAGTGGCACCGGCCTACGACGTCAGTGAACTGACCGTAAATGTTGCTCACCGACTCGTCATGGAGGCGCTCGGAGGAATCGCAGCTCGGCGTCGAGATCTCGGCCAGTAACTGCTGAAACCGATGACCATCTTGTGTCTCGCGTAGAGTCGCAACCTATGTCAACTCTGCGCCCGTTCTTCATTGACACCGACACTGCAAGTGATGATGCCGTCGCCCTCGTGATGGCCTTTGCACGTGACGACATCAACATCGTTGGTATCGGCGTCGTCGCAGGCAATGTCCCGCTTTCATCCGCCCTGCAAAATGCGCTGTATACAAGAGAACTCTGCGGCCGCACCGATGTGCCGGTGTACGCCGGCGCAGATCGCCCGCTCATCTACGAGCTCGGCACCGCCCAGCACGTGCACGGCGACGACGGCATGGGAGATATCGGACTGCCGCTCACCGATCGCACTCCGAGCGAGGGTCACGCCGTCGACGCACTCTTGGAAGCGTCGAATGAATACGCTGGCGAGCTCACCCTTGTCACCCTCGGCCCCCTCACCAATATTGCGCTCGCTATCCAGAGAGATCCGTCGATCGCCGACAGAATTTCGCGTGTCGTCCTCATGGGGGCAGCAGCCGATCACATCGGCAATGTAAATCCTGTCGCTGAGTTCAATATGTGGGTTGACCCCCATGCCGTTCAGATCGTCTTGGAGTCTGGTCTGCCACTCGAATTCGTCGGCTGGGATATTTCTCGACGCGACGCAGTCATCATTCCCGAGGAAGCCAACCGTCTGCGAAGCATCGGAACTCCACGCGCCGAATTCACCATCGATATCCAACGGATAGTGGCCGAATTCTGTGCGCGAGATACAAAACTTGCCGGTTTTGATATGCCCGACCCGATTGCCATGGCATACGCAATTGATCCATCGATTGCGACACAAACGCGTCATCTCAACCTTGTCACCGAATGTGCCGAAGGCCCAACGAGAGGCATGGTGGTCATGGACCTTCTCGGTTTCACAGGGAGAGAGCCGAACGCCGTAGTGGTGATGCACGCCGATCACTCGGCATTTATCAGACAGCTTGAAGCAGCGATTTCGTAATCTTGCTGGGTGCCAACGCAGCGGCTGGCGGGTTCATCAACCGACGAGTTCGCACCAGTGCCGGTAACGGTCGACCTTGCCTCGAACTGCATCGCCGTAGATCTCTGCAATCGCCCGTGTCATTGGGCCCGGGCACGGGATCTCTCTGTCATCGACAGAGTTCACCGATGACACTTCTGCAGCGGTACCGACCACAAATGCTTCCTCAGCGATGTAGAGGTCGCTGCGCGCCAAGTTGTCGGTGCGTGCTTCAAACCCGAGATCCGCGGCAATGGTCATCACCGTGTTCTGTGTGATGCCTTCAAGGGCACCGGCAGACAGTGGCGGTGTCAGCAATATTCCATGGCGAGCCACAAAGAGGTTCTCACCAGAGCATTCTGCGACCAGTCCGTTCGGTGCCAACATCACAGCCTCGTCGTAACCAGCCTGAAGCGCCTCGACTTTTGCCAGCGATGAATTCACGTAGTTGCCTGTGGTCTTCGCAGCAGGTGGCATCGTGTTGTGATCGTGACGGGTCCAAGAAGATGTCTTCAGGCGAACGCCCTTCTCCACTGCGTCGTCACCCAGGTAGGCGCCCCATGGCCAGCACGCAATCGCAACGTCAACGGTGCACGGAAGAGTGTTAAGCCCCATCTCGCCGTACCCGAGGTAGGCAATCGGTCGGATGTAACAAGAATCGAGGCCCGTTGAGGCCACCGTCTCTTTCGTCGCCGTGATGAGATCGTCAACCGAATACGGCATCGGCATGCCAAGGATTTTCGCTGAGTTATGTAGACGTTCGATGTGCTCGGTCAAGCGGAATACCGCAGGTCCATCCGCGGTCTCGTAGGCACGAATGCCCTCGAATACACCCATTCCATAGTGAAGCGTGTGGGTGAGGATGTGCACGTTCGCATCTGCCCAGTCGACGAGCGAGCCGTTCATCCAGATTTTCGGTGTTGCGGTAATCGGCATTTCAGCAGTCTTTCAAACGTTGAAACTGGTATTCGATGTTTCGCTCAAGACGAAACGCGTGAGGCGATCATGTCACCGATCGCAACGGTTCCTTCAGTCGGAACCCCAGCGCATGCCGCTTCGATCCGGCGCGCTGCGTCGGCCTCACCGAGGAAGTCAAGCATGAGAGCGGCTGAGAGTACGGCCGCTGTCGGGTTTGCAACGCCGGTTCCTGCGATGTCGGGAGCAGATCCGTGCACTGGTTCAAACATTGACGGCCCCGTCCGTGGGGGGTTGAGGTTCGCAGATGACGCAAGGCCAATACCACCAGATACGGCACCACCCAGGTCGGTGAGAATGTCGCCGAACAGGTTGTCGGTTACGACAACGTCGTAACGATGCGGGTCCTGCACGAAGTAGATGCATGCCGCATCGACATGGTTGTACGCAGTTTCGATCTGCGGATACTCCGATGCCACCGCATTGAAGGTGCGTTCCCAGAGGTCGCCTGAAAACGTGAGCACATTCGTCTTATGCACGAGAGTGACATGTTTGCGCTCGCGCTGCATTGCAAGTTCAAATGCGTAACGCACGCAACGTTCAACACCGAGCCGAGTGTTCACCGATCCCTGCGTTGCCACCTCATTGGTGGTTCCCTTTCGAAGCACACCACCTTCACCGACATATGGACCTTCGGTGTTTTCGCGAATCACCACGAAATCATGCGGGCGGCTGTGGCCGGGCGCAGTGCCGATAAATGGGCGCTGGTTCACATAAAGATCGAGTTCGAACCGCATCTTCAGCAACAGGCCTCGCTCGATGACTCCAGGCGGAACCCGAGGGTCACCGACTGCGCCAAGAAGGATCGCATCGAAGGCGCGCAATTCTTCGAGGGTTTCGTCTGAGAGAATTTCGCCATCATCGAGATACCGAGCACCACCCAACTCAAATTCGACGGTATCGATCTCAACACCTGACGCTCGGACGACTTTCAGGGCCTCGGCGGTGACCTCCGGGCCAATGCCGTCTCCCCCAACTACTGCAATGCGATAAGCCATAACAGCAGGCTACGGGTCGTGAAAGCGCTTCGACCGATTTCAAACCGTTGCCGACCTTCTGCCAGCCGGATGCACTCACGAAAAGCTTGCGTCACCACTGCGCCTGCACACCTGAGCGCCATCAACTGTGTACGTGAGCGTCGGTTGACTTCCGATCGTCAATCACAGAACTCCATGGGCTGAACCCACGTGATCGATCCATCGTCGTACAGAATTCCCTTAATCGGCCGCGAACCCATCTCTGGTGGCCTGCACACCTCTTGCAAGACCTTTGGCTCCGAATCGTCAACAACCGTGGTCGATCCGCCACAACCCGAAAAGAGACCGGCTGTGATAGCCGAAAGCACGGCCGCTGCAACTGAGGTTCGCATGATCTTCAGTATTCCAGATGAGCGTTCTTACATGCGGCTCTCAAGGGTTGTGCGCCAGCTCGAACTACCTCGACGCAATAACGAACGATCGACACTCGGGTATCGTGAAGAGATGAGCGAGCAACTCTCACGAGATGCCTACGAGCGCCTCAAAGCAGAATACGAAGATCTCTCCACTCGAGGACGCATCGAAGTCGCCGAAGAAATCGAACTGGCCCGCGCCGAGGGCGACCTCAAAGAAAACGCCGGCTACCACGCCGCCAAAGACAAACAAGGACACATGGAAGGGCGCATCCGGCAACTCGAGCACCTGCTCGAAAACGCGACGGTCGTCGATGGTGCCCGGAAGGTCTTCACCATGATCTACGAGGGCGATGATGCCGACATGGCCGAACGATTTGTCATCGGCAGCCAAGAAGAGCGAGACGGACTTCCGGCCGATATCACCATCGTCGGGCCCGGCTCCCCGCTCGGAGATGCACTCGAAGGAACATCATCGCCCGGTCAGTTGGAATACGAGGGGCCAAACGGGATGTTACAAGTAGAGATCCTTTCCATTGACGATCTCTAGAACCCCCTCCGAGTGGTGATCCCCCTGACAACTCTTGACAACGTACAAGAAACCGAAATACCGGCTCCACCGCTGCCCCCTGCCACAACTGTCGACCTTGCAGAGCTCGGCGAACTCGAGGTTCGTCATGTGCAGGGTCCCGCCGGAGCACCGACCGTCGCACTGATGCACGGGTGGACCGCGAGCGCTGACATCAATTACTTCACGGCCTACGAGATGCTCTCCCAGCATTTCTCGGTGCTGGCCTTCGACCAACGAGGACACGGATCCGGTCTCCGCACGAAGAAGTCGTTCCGTCTCGAAGACTGCGCCGATGATGTCATCCGTGTCGCCGATGCGCTCGACATCGACGAACTCATCGGGGTCGGGTACTCAATGGGTGGCACGATCGCTCAACTTTTATGGAAACAACACCCCACCCGAGTCAACGGGCTCGTCTTGTGCGCAACCGCTCCATACTTTTCGGAACGGCGAGAAGAACGCCTGAGCTTCATGGGGCTCAACGGCCTCGCAACCCTCGCTCGACTCACCCCCGGCCAAGCCCGAGACTGGTTTAGCGAACAGTTCTATCTGCAGCGCAAATCAGAATCGTGGGGGCCATGGGCGGTTGCTCAGGCCGCTCAACACGACTGGCGCATGGTGCTCGAAGCTGGGCACGCGGTTGGACAATTCTCATCTCTCGAATGGGCACACTCAGTTGATGTTCCGACTGCAGTCATCGTCACGCTTGATGATCCGGTCGTTCCGAAGTCGCGTCAGATCAAGTTGCTTGAACTCATCCCTCAAGCTGAAGTGTTCCGAGTAAAGGGTGAGCACGATGCCATCGTCGCTCATGCTGACCGGTTTGTCCCGACACTCGTTCGAGCCATCGACAACGTCGCACAACGCTCGACTAACACACCATGAGTCGCCCATCGGGACCCAACAGCACGAAGTGGGTCGGTCGCTCCGCCCGCGTTGCGCGC
Organism: Ilumatobacteraceae bacterium; assembly: GCA_022425725.1. Lineage (GTDB taxonomy): Bacteria > Actinomycetota > Acidimicrobiia > Acidimicrobiales > Ilumatobacteraceae > Casp-actino5. The sequence continues at coordinate 38,219 of JAKMEY010000002.1, read as the reverse complement.
TTAGGAGCAAAAGTTGGAGTCACCCACCTTGGCACCGCAGCGCGAAAAGTGTTTGCTGACGCAGAGCGCCGCTCAGAACTCGACACAAAGAAGCAGATCGCAACCGCCCAGCACGTCACCGAAGAACTCGGCCAGATGAAGGGCGCCCTGATGAAACTGGGCCAGATGGCGTCATACCTCGACGATGCCTTGCCTGAGCCCCTCAGAGCTGCTCTTGCGACGCTGCAAAACAGTGCGCCTCCGATGAGTGCTGAACTTGCAAGTGCAGTGATTGCCGAAGAACTCGGCGCTGCTCCCGATCAGCTGTTCGCTGAGTGGGACCCCACACCCATCGCAGCTGCGTCAATCGGACAAGTGCACCGCGCCATCATCATCGACAAAGCGACCGGCGAAGAACGTGCGGTCGCAGTCAAAGTGCAGTACCCCGGAGTTGACACGGCCATCGCCGCTGACCTCAAGAACGCCAACATTCTCGGCACCATCTTGAAGCAGGGGTTCGGTGGCCTCGATCCCGCCGACATGGTGGAAGAAATCAAAGACCGGCTCACCGAAGAACTCGATTACCGCCGTGAAGCGGCCAACCAACAACGCTTTGCCGACTTCTACCGAGGACACCCAACCATCTCAATTCCCGACGTCGTGCCAGAGTTCTCCTCAAGTCGGGTCCTCACGACCGAACTCATCAGCGGCCATACGTGGAGCGAAGTGCTCGACTGGGATCAAGACGAGCGCGATGCGATCGCCGAAACGATGTTCCGGTTTGTGTTTCGCAGCCTCTACCGGCTGCGCTCATTCAACGGCGACCCCCACCCTGGGAACTACATCTTTCACCGCGACGGCAAGGTCACCTTCCTAGATTTCGGACTCGTCAAAGACTTCACCGTTAATGAAATGGTGACCTTTGAAACGATGGTGCGCCTCGCCGCCGTCGAACACGATGTGCCAGGTTTCCGAACCATCCTTGAGAGCGCCGGCATGCTGCAACCTGACGCCCCGGTGGACACCGCTGATGTCGGCACCTATTTCTCTCGGTTCTACGAACCGATTTCTCAGCATCGCGACATCACGTGGACACCCGAATACGCCTCGGGCATTGTGCGCCATACATTTGACCGCTCTAGCCCTATCTCGCAATACGCGTCAGTTCCGCGCGCATTCGTCTTTATCCAGCGCATCAACCTCGGGCTCTATGCACTTCTCGGTGATTTGAACGCCACCGGCAACTATCGAGCGATCGCTGAAGAGCTATGGCCATTCATGCAGTCACCTCCAAGCACGCCATTGGGCGAGGCCGAGGCGGAATGGCTAAAAACCGATGCCGCGAACACAAAGTCGTAGTCATCACCGGTACGGTCGATCTCATGGTTGCACCCCTTCGCCACATGTCGGTGGCCATTGCCGCACTCGCCACGCTCACAGCCTGCGGAGGCTCTGACTCTCCTGACACCGCTCCCGATACCAACGTGACCGAAGTGTCACTCGAACCAATTCAAGCGACGACAACCACCGAGGCCGTTTCGGTCGAGCGTCCCGAGGTTCTCCCACCAGACAGCACTCCGACAGAACTCGTCATCACCGACATCACCGACGGAACTGGGCGTTCGATTGCCGAAGGAGACACGGTGTGGGTCGACTACACCGGTATCCGCTCAGAGAACGGAGTCGAATTCGACAACAGTTATGACCGCGGGCAACCAATCGCATTCACCGTCGGCGTCGGATCGGTCATTAGTGGCTGGGACGAGGGCCTCATCGGTGCGAAAGCTGGCGGCCAGCGCAGACTCGATATTCCAGCTGACATGGCCTATGGAGATATCCCACCGGGAGGCGTGATCGAAGCCGGCGATGCCCTTACCTTCATGTTGGAAGTGCGAGCGGTTGTTGCCACGACGACGCCTGATGACATCCCCGAGATTGACACCGCCGAGTACCCCCCAACTTCCGATCTTGAAGTCGTTGATCTCTCGATCGGCGACGGCGCAACGATTGCCATCGGCGACAGCGCGATCGTTCACCTCATGATTGCCAATGCAGAGTCTGGCGAGGTGATCTTTGAAACATGGTCCGAAGGTCAGCCAACGCTCATCGAGGTTATTGAGGGCTATTCCATCGCCGGGCTCTTCGAAGGAATTCAAGGCATGGCGGTGGGGGGCATTCGAACGATGTCGATGCCCTCTGATCTTGCGTTCGGCGATGAGGGAATTCCCGAACTCAATCTCGATGGCGGGACACCGATTCTTCTCGTCGTCGAACTCGCTGGTGCATACTGACCGGCCGCCGCATTGCCGAGAGAGCTATCCGGGTAGATTCAACTCGTTGAGTTGTGCGCCCGTGCGCCACCAAGTGAATAGCAACAAAGAACGGAAACGAATCGACATGACGACCGAACGTCCGATGACACTGCCTGAAAAGATCTGGCAACGTCACCTCGTCACCTCAAGTCCGGGTGAGGCCGACCTGCTGTATATCGACCTCCACCTCATTCATGAGGTCACAAGCCCACAGGCCTTCGACGGTCTTCGAATCAGTGGCCGCACCGTTCGCCGACCCGAACTCACCATTGCGACCGAAGACCACAACGTGCCAACCGAAGACATCGATCAACCGATCGCTGACCCTATTTCTGCAAAACAGGTAGAAACACTTCGCGTCAACACCGACGAATTTGGCATCGTCAACTACCCGATGGGCAACGAAGGGCAAGGCATCGTGCATGTCATCAGCCCCGAACAAGGCCGAACACTTCCCGGAACGACGATCGTCTGCGGCGACAGCCACACCGCAACACACGGGGCGTTCGGCGCCCTCGCCTTCGGCATCGGCACGAGCGAAGTAGAGCACGTGCTCGCCACACAAACACTCCCGCAAAGCAGGCCGAACTGGATGTCGGTCAGTGTTGAGGGAGAGTTGCAGCCAGGCGTAACCGCAAAAGATGTCGTGCTGGCCATCATCGGCCGCATCGGCACTGGCGGTGGCATCGGACATGTCATTGAATACCGCGGATCGGCAATCACTTCGCTCTCAATGGAAGGCCGCATGACGGTCTGCAATATGTCGATTGAGGCCGGGGCTAAGGCGGGCCTCATCGCCCCCGACGAAACCACCTTCAACTATCTCAAGGGACGCGACCATGCGCCGACAGGAGATGCGTGGGATGCGGCAGTTGCCGACTGGTCAACCCTTGCGACCGACGACGGAGCAGCGTGGGATAAAGAAGTTGTCATCGATGCCGCAACAATTCGCCCACAAGTCACCTGGGGAACCAATCCTGCACAGGTCACCTCCATCGATGGAAATGTTCCCGCTCCGGAGGACTTCGACGATCCAACAACCCAAGAAACCGTTCGTCGCTCCCTCGACTACATGGGTCTCGAACCTGGGATATCAATGCGTGACGTCGCAGTCGACACAGTGTTCATCGGTTCATGCACCAACAGTCGCATCGAAGATCTTCGTGCGGCAGCCGCGGTTCTCGATGGTCGTTCGGTGACGGTTCCTCGCGTGATGATCGTCCCCGGATCTCACCGGGTGAAAGCACAGGCTGAAGCCGAGGGCCTCCACGACGTCTTCACCGCAGCCGGCGCCGACTGGCGAGAGCCCGGCTGCTCGATGTGTCTTGCGATGAACCCCGACAAACTCACACCAGGTGAACGTTCGGCAAGCACATCGAATCGAAACTTCGAGGGCCGCCAAGGCCGAGGAGGCCGAACCCACCTGGTATCGCCGGCGGTTGCTGCAGCGACCGCTGTTGCTGGCCATTTCGCTCTTCCGGAGGATCTTTCATGAAAGCTGTCCAGGTCATTACAGGAACAGGGATTCCTCTTCGCCGAAGTGACGTCGATACCGACCAGATCATTCCTGCCGAATGGTTAAAGCGGGTGGAGCGCACCGGATTTGAAAAAGGTCTCTTTTCGACGTGGCGCGATGACCCTTCATTCGTCTTGAACGACGAGCGTTACACCGGGGCAAACATTCTCGTTGCCGGGCCATCATTTGGTGTCGGTTCGAGCCGTGAACACGCAGTGTGGGCGATTCAGCAAGCTGGATTTGAGGCAGTTATCGCTCCGAGCTTCTCCGACATCTTCCGAAATAACTGCACGAAGAATGGTCTCGTGCCGGCGGTGCTCGAACTTTCCGATGTCGAGGCAATCTGGAATGCGATCGAGGCCGACCCGGCCACCTCAATCGTCGTTGATATGGAGCGGCTTATCGTTGAGGTGCCAGCAGCTGGAATATCGTCATCATTTCCCATGGACCAGCCGACACAACACCGGTTTTTGGAAGGCCTCGACGACATCGGCATCACCCTCGGCCACGCGGAAGCAATCGACGCCTTCGAGTCGCAACGCCCTGCGTGGCTGCGTGCCTAACAGCTCAGCGCACCATCAACGCTGAGCCCATCAGTGCTCACGCCCGAGAACACGACCCCGTTCGGCATCTCGGCCACTGCCAACTCCTCCACAACAACGACATCTTGAGCGACCTGAAATTCACCTGACCACTGGTCACTCGACGAGTTGAAGAGCAGGCGAACGGCGGTGAGGCCACCGACAGGGTGTTCGGCATCGATGATCTGCCATCTCTTCGAGGTTCCATCACTACTCGTCGGGCATGGCTGAGTTGACGACGCGCGGAATCCGAGTCGCCGAATTCTCTGCTCATCGAAGCGATCGTCAGCCACACGTATGGAGAGTTCGGCGTCGGCATCATCTTCGGCCTCCCTCGTGCTCAAGGGTCGCCGACACTCGAATTCGCCCGAAATCGCTTCGCCGTCATCGGTTCTACCGGTGAAAGATCCTGAGGTCTCGCCATCGCCCACAAACACCGTGACCGCTCCTCCAAGAGGTGTTCCATCGGGGTAGTGCACGATCAACTCCCCCTCGATCGCTCCGAGACTCTCCGGGGTATAGGTGTGTGACCACAACCGGAGAAAAGATCCTGTGCGATCAGCGGCGACGATTTCCAGTGGAAACCATCCGCTTCCTTCAACCAGAGAGCAACTTGCAACAGAGGTAAACAGACCGACCTCGTCCTCGTTGACAACGGTGGCGACATCAGCACGATCACGATCATCGCCGGTGATCGTGATGGTCACGGCCTCAACGAGGCCAGCCGGCGGTTCGAACGTTGGAACCGTCTGAGTCGCCGTCGTTTCTGGCAGAGTGCGCACTGCGCCAACGGTGGTCTCGGTCGTCGCTTCTGGTGCTGGGCCACACCCAATGGCGAGAGTCAGCCCGCTAGCAAGAAAAAGAGACGCCGGGCGCACACGACCACGTTAGGCGCCACCAACGTGACCTCATGGTCACGAATTGTTCGTTGCCTCAGTGGTGACGTCGGCGTTAAACGAGGGAAGGTCATGTAAGCGTGCGTCGTTCGAAAACACTTCGATCGGGGTATTCGATGGCAACCGCAACATCCGCTGCAAGACCCGCATCTGTGTGTGCTGGTTGTACTCGACAAAGGTCACTGCCCATCCGTCACGCCCTGCTCTTGCCGTGCGCCCAGAGCGATGGAGATAATCCTTCGCGTCTCCGGCCGGGTCGTAGTGAATCACCGCACCAATGTCGTCAATATCAATGCCCCGAGCCGCAACATCGGTGGCGACCAGGACATTGAGGCGACCCTCCGCAAAACGCTGGAGCGCGTGCTCGCGGGCGCCCTGAGAGAGGTCACCGTGAATGGCGGCGGCGTTCACACCATCATCGATCAATGCTTTTTCAACTTTGTCGCAGAGTCGTTTCGTTTGGCAGAAGACAACAACTTTCGAAATTGTTTCGCTGATCGCACCTGCGACACGCGCTTTGTCCATGTGGTGCACCGCGAGGAACAGATGATGCATCGTTCCGACAGTGTCGGTTGCCGAATCAATCGCTACTTCGATTGGGTCGCTGAGATAGTGACGAATGAGATGTCCGACGTCGCCATCAAGTGTCGCCGAGAACAGCATTGTCTGAGAACGGCCCGTGCAATGACGAAGAATCCACTCAACCTGCGGGGTAAAGCCGTCATCGGCCATGCGATCTGCCTCATCAAGGCACACGATCTGGACCTCACCGAGGTCGACTTCTCCCGACTTAATGAGATCGATGAGCCGCAGAGGTGTCGCCACGACCAGCTCAACCCCACGCTGCAAGTCACGAACTTGATGCTCGCGACTCGCTCCGCCATAGACGGGGGCGACGGTGATTCCCGCTGAGGCTGCGACGGGTTGTAAAACCTCTGCTACTTGAACCGCCAATTCACGCGTCGGGACAAGCACTAACCCGAGTGGAGCATTTGGCCCCGCCGAACCGTTCATTCTTGACAGCATCGGAATCCCAAACGCAAGGGTCTTTCCCGAACCGGTTTTTGCTCGACCGCATACATCGCGACCCTTCATCGCTACAGGAATCGCTTCGAGCTGGATAGCGAACGGTTCAGCAAAACCGGCCGCTGCGAGACCAATATCGATGCGTTCTGGAACCCCGAGCTTGGCAAACCCTGTTGGGGGCTCGACCGGTGGCAACGAGTTGGCAGTGGTCAAATTGCCTGAGCGCTGCTGCTCTTGTGCGTCTGATTGTGGGCGACGTCTCGGGGCTGAGCGTCGTTGATTGCGGTTTCCGCCACCTTGGCGGCGACCGCTTTGTTGCTCTGACATGATGATGCAAGGCTACCTGCGCTCGGTCCCGAGGAGCGGTTGACATTGCTCACGGCACCTCCTCGGGCTATCGTTGAAGCCGTGGCACACACCTCGCGCTCCCTTCTTCTCCTTATGTAGGGCGAGCGCGCTTCGACGACGTTCGCCCGCCCCCGCCGCCCCGGTAGGGGGCGATTTCATTTTTCAGACGACCCTCGACGATTTTCCACTTGCACAAAGGACACCACATGCCTCCAACACCCGCTACTCCCAAAAAAATGTCATTCGATCGTTACGCCCCATTCGTACCGATCGTCCTTACCGACCGCACCTGGCCGAATAAGACCATCGATAAGGCTCCTATCTGGTGCTCGGTTGACCTCCGTGATGGCAATCAGGCCTTGATTGATCCGATGGACCCGGTGCGCAAATTGGCGATGTTCCGAGAATTGGTGAAGATGGGTTTCACTGAGATCGAAGTCGGGTTCCCCTCTGCAAGCCAACCTGATTTTGACTTCGTGCGACAGTTGATCACCAAAGATCTGATTCCTGAAAATGTGTGGATTCAGGTGCTCGTACAGTGCCGGCCTGAGCTCATCGCGCGAACCTATGAGGCCCTTCAAGGTGCACCGCGGGCGATTGTGCACTTCTACAACTCAACAAACCCCCTTCAGCGTGAAGTGGTGTTCAACCTTGATAAAGACGGTATTAAGCAGGTTGCGATCGACGGGGCAACGATGTGCAAGCAGCATGAGGCCGAACTGGTTGGCACCGAGATTCGTTACGAATACTCCCCGGAAAGCTTCACTCTCACAGAACCCGACTATGCCGTAGAGGTGTGCGAAGCGGTGATGGACGTCATCGGACCGACGCCATCAGATCCGTTGATCCTTAATCTGCCTGCGACCGTCGAGTGCTACTCGCCAAATGTGTACGGCGATGTCATCGAATGGTTCGGGCGAACGATCAAAGACCGGGAGTCGGTCATCGTCAGCCTGCATCCCCATAACGACCGTGGCTGTGCGGTGGCCGCCGCAGAGTTCGGTGTCATGGCTGGCGCAGACCGTGTCGAAGGAACGCTCTTCGGAAATGGTGAACGCACGGGAAACGTCGACGTCATCAATCTCGCAATGAACCTGTTTGCTAACGGTGTCGACCCAGAACTTGACATCACCGATATCGACGCTCTGCGTCGAACCGCAGAATATTGCAACCGACTGCCTGTGCACCCTCGCCACCCCTACGTGGGCGATCTTGTCTACACCGCATTCTCTGGGTCACACCAAGATGCGATCAAGAAGGGTTTTGAACGGCTCCCCGATGATTACGAACGTTGGGGGGTTCCTTATTTGCCGATCGACCCGAAACATGTCGGTCGCAGTTACGAGGCCGTCATCAGAGTTAATAGCCAGTCAGGAAAGGGTGGCGTCGCCTATGTCATGAAGGAGGAATACGGCTACGACCTACCTCGACGACTGCAGATCGAGTTCTCAAAGACGATTCAGAACATCACCGAAGATTCCGGAACTGAAGTATCGCCTGGCGTGATGTGGGAAGCGTTCAATGCCGAGTATCTGCCCGAAGACCCGTCGTTCCAATTGCGAAGCCACGAACTTCACACTGCGGCAAATGATGGCAAAGGCCGCACGAAAGTCACCGCCCAACTCGCAGTTGACGGCGGCGCAGTCACTATCGCGGGAGAGGGAGACGGCCCTGTCGAAGCATTTGTTGCGGCACTGCGGGCCGAATGGCCGATCGAATTCGACGTCCTCGACTACACCGAGCATGCAATCGGCCGAGGTGCCGACGCTCAGGCGGTCGCATACGTCGAAACCGCGTCAGGGACGACAACCCGATGGGGCCTCGGCAGCGACCCGAATATCACGACCGCTTCACTGAAGGCCGTTCTCGCTGCCTTTGAACGCCAACAGCGCTGATCGGGCACGACGCGCACGAGTAGCATCACATTCATGATCGTCTCTGTTGATCGAGATTCGTGTGCCGCGACCGGCGGTTGCGCGCAGTTGGTCCCTAACGTGTTTTCGATCGGGTCTGACGGCATTGTTGAAGTGCTCGTCACCTCACCAGATGAGTCGCTGAGGGCCGTTGTACTCGACGCAGCCGACCTCTGCCCTACTGCGGCGATCGCAGTCGAAGGGTAGTTCCGTGGCATTTCTTGATCGTCTCGATCGAGCTTGGAGTCTCAGCCGATCAAATCTGTGCGTCGGGCTCGATCCAGACCCATCCAAAATGCCGAGCCGTTTCTCTTCTCAGCCGAACGGCATCGCCGACTTTTGCATTGAGATCATCGATGCCACCGCCGACCTAGTCTGCGCGTTTAAACCACAGATTGCGTACTTCGCTGCGCAGAGTGCTGAAGACCAACTTGAGAAGATCTGCAACTACATCCGCTCCTCTCACCCTGACGTCGTGCTCATCCTCGATGCGAAGCGAGGCGACATTGGGTCAACTGCAACCAACTACGCCATCGAGGCATTTGTTCGATTTGGTGCTGACGCGGTCACCGTGAACCCGTATCTAGGAACCGACTCCGTCGAGCCGTTCTTTGAAGCCGGTGGCGGGGTGATCGGCCTCTGTCGTACGTCGAACCCGGGTGGTGACGACCTTCAGATGCTCGACTCCGGCGGAGAACCGCTGTTTGTGCGTGTCGCCGAGATGATCGCTCAGCGGTGGTCGAGACTCGGTGACTGCGGGCTCGTCGTTGGCGCAACATACCCGAACGAACTTTCGCGAGTGCGCCAGATTGTTGGCGACCTGCCAATCCTTGTTCCGGGCGTTGGCGCTCAAGGTGGTTCAGCCGACGAAGTGAAGGCCAATGGGTCTCGCTCTGACGGTCACGGCGTCATCGTCAACTCATCTCGCGCCGTGCTGTACGCGAGCAGTGGCGACGATTTTGCCTCAGCAGCGAGGCTTGTTGCCGACGACACGCGCAAAAGTTGCTCGCCCTGACGTCAGCCGTCGAGGGCAACCACGCTGGTGATTCCTGGCGATTCGCGTAACGCGTTGAGCACCTCATCAGACACAGCAGACCCCGTGGCAATGAGCATGACGGCTGAATCTTCACCATCGACTCGCCCAACATCCATGTCGGCAATGTTGACCTGCGCATCGCCGAGCACCGTGCCTACGGTTCCGATGACACCAGGGCGGTCGTCATTTGAAATGAGCAACATGTGCTCTGCAGGCGGCACGTCAACCCCGTGACCATCGATATCGACAACCCGTTGCTGGGCACTGCGGCCAGTGAGCACCCCGGAGATCGTGTGGTCGTCACTTGAGACGGTGAGCATGTTGATGTACTCATCAGACACCGAGCGTTTCACCTCAACGAGAGCAACTCCGGCAGAATCGGCCAACTTCGGGGCGTTCACAAAACTGACCTGTTCTTCAGAGGTTCGACCAAAGAAACCCTTCAACACTGCAAGACCGAGAATTCGGGTGTCATGAACCGCAATATCACCGGCAACTTCGAACGTGATCGACGATGGAGAGCGCACGGCTAGCGAGGAGAAGAGTCGACCAAGTCGCTCAGCCAAACCGAGGTACGGTCGGAGGTTGTCGTCTGCTTCAGCAGCATCAACGTTGACCGCCCACGGAACGAATTCGCCCGCAAGAGCGAGCAGCATCATGTCGGCGATCGCGTCGCCCGCTTTGTCTTGAGCCTCTCGAGTGCTGGCGCCAAGATGAGGTGTGACAACGATCTCGGATAGCCCAAACAGGGGGCTGTCTGTGCACGGCTCGCTATCGAACACGTCAAGTGCTGCGCCAGCAATCGTTCCGGCAGAGATACATGCTGCAAGATCGTCTTCGACAACGATGCCGCCACGGGCAACATTGATCACTCGAAGGGAGGGCTTCGCTGTGGCGAGAAGGTCGGCGTTGATAAGCCCGATGGTCTCAGGCGTTCGAGGAAGGTGAACGGTGAGGAAGTCACTCACCGCTACGAGATCTTCGAGAGAGAGAAGTTCAACACCAATCTGCTGTGCCCGATCTTCGGAGACGAACGGGTCGAACGCCACGATTCGCATCTGAAACGCTCGAGCCCGGTCGGCGACAAGCTTGCCAATTCGTCCGAGACCTACAATGCCAAGCGTTTTGTCGGCGAGCTCAACACCTTCCCACTTCGATCGTTCCCAGCGGCCATCGACAAGGGCTGAATGCGCTTGCGGAACATTTCGAGCCTGTGCAAGGAGCAAGGCCATCGTGTGCTCGGCAGCCGAAATGATGTTCGACTGCGGAGCGTTGATCACCATCACCCCCGACTCTGTTGCTGCTGCTACATCAACATTGTCAAGACCGATGCCAGCGCGACCAACAGCGATGAGAGAGTCTGCGGAGGCGAGAACCCCTTCAGTGACCTGAGTTGCCGAGCGAATGATCAGAGCGTGAGCTCCTACTATCGCTGATTTCAGGTCGTCGCCTGACAGCCCCTCTTGAACGTCGACATCATGCCCGGCCGCGCGAAGACGATCGAGGCCACCACGAGCGATTGCTTCCGTCACAAGAATTCGAGCCATAGACACGACATCGTTACCCTGCGGAGACCTCGCATACAACCGGAGCGCGCAGTCTGTACAAACTGTCAGACCGATGTCACGCATGAGTTCTAGGCCACTCCAACTGGCTACCGTTGAGATATGGCGTCGATCGAAGACGAATCTCCCGATAGTCGCATCGATATTCGACTTCTTTCAACTCCGCCAGAACTCGCAGAGGCCTCTGACGTCCTCATGCAGGTATGGGGCTCGACCGCTCCGATTGTTTCGAGAGAGATGTTGCGGGCGGTCGAACATTCTGGGGGCTATATCGGCGGCGCATACGACTACGGCCGGCTTATCGGGGTCTCCTTCGGCTGGCTGGCCCAACATCACGGCGAAAGAGCCCTCCATAGTCACGTCACCGGTCTTCTCGCCGGCACACGCCATTCGGGCCTCGGTCGGTCACTGAAATTTCACCAGCGAGAATGGGCGCGCAAACTCGACATCACTTGGATCACGTGGACGTTTGATCCTCTCGTCAGGGCGAACGCCTGGTTCAACATCGAAATACTCGGCGGTCAAATTGCCGAGTACCTTCCACATTTCTATGGGGAAATGACCGACTCGATCAATGCGAACGACGAAAGTGACCGAGCCCTTGTGGCGTGGCGAGTTGATGAATCTTGCCCGCGACCAGCAACTGATCCAGGCCAGCATCAGCGGATCGCAGTGCCCGAGGACATCGTGTCATTGCGAAAGTCAGACCCACAGTTGGCATTGCAGTGGCGTCACAACGTTCGCTCGGCAATGATGGCCGCACTCGACAAGGGTTACGTCATCGTTGGATTCTCCCGAGACGGGCATTACGAACTCGAAAGGCAGTTATGAAATTCACTCAATTGGAACTCCGAAGAATTCATCTCGAGTTGGTGACCCCATTTCGCACAAGTTTCGGTGAGCAAACCGCCCGTGAAATTCTGCTCATTGGCATCACCTCTGATAGCGGCACCGTTGGTTGGGGTGAATGCGTCGCAATGAGTGCGCCGCTGTACTCCCCTGAATATGTATCGGGCGTCGAGACGGTGATCACCGAGTTCCTTGCTCCACGACTCACCCAACGCGGCGATGTCATCGCTGGAGATGTCGCCGACATTCTCCGGCCCATCAAAGGCCACCAGATGGCAAAAGCCGCGATCGAAATGGCAGTTCTTGACGCTGAACTTCGATCTGGCGGCATCAACTTGCACACTCGGTTCGGTGGCACACGCGACACAATTCCGAGTGGGGTCTCCGTTGGCATCTTTTCTTCGATCGATGCCTTGCTTTCCGCGGTCCAAGGCTACGTCGATGACGGATACGCACGTATCAAACTGAAGATCGAACCTGGCTGGGACCTTGAACCGGTTCGTCTTGTGCGCGAACTCATCGGACCAGAAATGGGTCTCCAGGTCGACGCAAATACTGCGTACACACGGCAAGATTTCGATCATCTTCGGCAACTCGACATGTACGACCTGCTGCTCATCGAGCAACCACTAGATACAGATGACCTTCTCGGCCATCGTGATCTTGCGGCAGCAATCGAAACTCCGGTATGCCTCGACGAGTCGATTGAGTCCTTGACGCAGGCCGAAGACGCCGTTGCGATCGGGGCTGCAGAAATCATCAATATCAAACCCGGTCGCGTTGGTGGCTATCTCGAAGCTGTCCAGATTCACGACCTTTGTCGAGCGCATGACATTCCGGTTTGGTGCGGTGGCATGCTCGAAACCGGCATCGGTAGAGCCGCCAACTGTGCCCTCGCCGCTTTAGACGGTTTTGTTCTTCCCGGAGATATTTCAGCATCGAGGCGGTTCTACGCACGCGACATCGTTCGTGAGCCCATCGAAGTTGTTGCCGGCGAAGTGGCAGTCCCAACTGCCCCTGGGCTTGGTTACGACCTTGACGCAGAGTTCGTCGAGTCGATCACAACATCTCTGCAGCATGTCTCGCTATGAGAACCCGCACAGTAATCTCACGGTGTGAGCCTTCCCTTTCTTTCGCCTGAGTGGATCGACGCCGCTCGAGAAATTCGCGAGCGCTACTCGGCTGACACCGCGCCGATTGAGGTCGCAGTAAAGGTCAACCAAGTCGTTACCGAGGTGCCGTTTGGCGATGGTGAACTCCATGCCCATATCGACACATCAAACGGTGATCTCGACCTTGAACTCGGCCACCTCGATGGCCCTGACGCCACGATCACGTTGAGCTATGAGACCGCTCGCGCCTTTCTCGTCGAACGAGACCCGGCAAAGGTGATGCAAGCGTTCATGTCTGGTGGCATTCAGGTCGATGGTGATCTCATGAAGATCATGGCGATGCAGGCAGCAACCCCTCAGGATGACCTTGCTAATGCGGTAGCCGAAGAAATTCTCGCAATCACCGACCTTGACTAAGCGTCCGCTCGGCTTATCGTCACAACACGTCGCTGTCAACGGGTTCAGGTAGCGACGATGTCGACCTGCGTGCCATTCGGAAACTCATCGCCGGCTGATGGTTCTTCCCCTTCGATGGTGATCTGTTCAACCGTGCCATCTGCGGCACCGAGAGTGAGCTCAACGCTGAAACCAGCATCGCTCAGCAGTTGCCGAGCCTCTTCGAACGTCATCTCTGAAGGCACCGACGGAAACGCAATCAGGTCAGGGCCGAGCGAGACCGACACTTCAATCGTTCCTCCCCGCTCAACAAACTCTCCCGGTTGAGGAGATTGAGATAGCACGAGACCTGCTTCACTTTCTTCGTCGTAGACCTCTTCAGTTTCGACAATGCGGAGTTCGGTACCCACGAGTTGCGCTCGGGCGATCCCAACGACGAGCCCAACAATATTTGGGACCTCGCGGGGAGCCGGCCCTCCCGAGATCACAAGGCGAACCAGTGTTCCGGGCTCCACGAAGTCGCCGGCGACAATCGCAGGATCATCGGAAACCTCCCAACTGATGATCTCTCCGATCTCGATCACTTCGTTGTAGGCAATTTCGGTGAACGGCTGGAAGCCTGCGCTGTCAAGAATCGCAAGCGCATCAGCACCCGGTAATGCAATGACTTCAGGCAGTTCCCTCAGAACCGGCCCCTCACTGATCACGATCGTGAACACGCCGCCCTCGCGTAGCTCATCGCCTGCGACCGGACTCGTCCTGATGACAGCACCCACGACCGGCTGCACATCAGATCGCTCCGAGACAACGGCGACCTCCCATTCGAATGGTGTCACGACATTTACAGCCTCTGCCTCCGCAATTCCGGTGAGCACAGGCACCTCATACACCGGGGTCGTCAGCAACGCTCGGGCACCTAAGACTCCGACGGCAACCACGACAACGGCCACCACAGGCAGCACCCATCGCGGGCGGCGGGTTACCGGCTCCTCAGGCGAGACCAATCCCTGGTGTGCCTCGAAACCAGCGTCACTAAAGCCGTCATGAACTGCGCGGATGGGCTCCTCTGAACTGGGCTCCGACGGCATCTCATCTGCCTGCCGAGGCAGGCCTACCGCATGAGGAGGTGCCCCATCGGTCGAAGGCTCGGTCTGAGGTGTTGGCTCAGGCGCTGCCGCCTCTTCGGGCTTCTGCGGGGGTGCAGCCGCGGCGCCCGGGTCAATTGACAGAACGAGCGGTAGAGGTTCGGGTCGCGGTAGTCGACGCGCAACGTTGACAAATTCCATGCCGAGCTCCACCGCGGTGGCGCGTTCATCAACCTCAGGCCGGGCTGCCTGTTCCAGCACTCGACCAAGTGGGCCAAGGTCAGCTGTCACCGGAAGAATTCGACCGATGCGAGCCCTGAGCGTCGCCGCAGCCGAATCGGTTGAGAACGGCACGTTGCCTGTCAATGCTTCAACGAGGACGAGACCGAGCCCGTACACATCAGAACAGGCCGTTGCCGGTTGCCCCTCTGCGACCTCTGGCGCCGTATACAGCACCATGTTGTTGTCGGGCCCGCCGCTCGCTGACCACATTGCCGCTTGTAACGGCGCCGCAAGACCAAGGTCGACCAGTCGCGCACGCCCATCAGCTCCAAACACAATTTTCGATGGAGTGACCTCTCCATGAATGTGGCCCTGTCGATGGGCTTCAGCAAGACCATGACAAAGGTCAAGTCCAACTTGGAGAGCCTGAGAATAGGAAAGACGACGACCGCGATCAAAGATGTCGCGAAGACTCCCTCCTTCTAGGCGTTCGGTAACGACGTACGCCGTTGAGGGTGCACCGTCACTTCTTTCGTGAACTCCCCAATCAAACACCGCCACAAGGTTCGGATGTGAAACGAGTGCCGCAGATGACATCGCTGTTCGAAAAGAGCTCACAAAACCAGGCGTCGTCATCACTCGACGCCGAATCAATCTGACCAGCACTGCGCGTTCGTCGATCGTGTCCCACGCGTCCGCAATTGACACCGCCGAGCCCTTTGCGACAAACGACATCAGTCGGTATCGGCCACCGATTACCTCGTCTAGACGTGTTTCAGGTTCAAGCGGGTCAATTTCCACAGCGCCATGACGCTATCTCGTATTGACCAGCGGTTGGGGTCGAGACCGAATTGGTGGCACGATGTGGAGGTGACTTCTGAAGACCAGCATGAAGCAACCCCTGCGCCTCAACAAGAGCGCAAGCGCTCAGATCGAACGCTGCTGATTGTGAGTCTTTTCATCGCCATCGGCCTCGTGCTCGTCACTCGGGGTGTGCTCGTGAGCGTCACCGGAGATGAACGTGCAGATCTTCCAAGCACCATCGAATCGGTCTTGCCCGTACCCGATGCAGAGCAGGCTCTTGCCCAATCAGATGTCTTTGTCGACCTAGCTCCCGGGCTCACTGGGGTGCTTGTCATCGATGGCGTCGAGATCGAGACGGTCAATCTCTCCGAGGTGCAGACCGAAGGTGTTGAACCCGGCGAGCAAGTGGCTGTTCCCGTTGTAACCGTATTCGAGCCAGGCAACTTCACGCTCACCTATGCCCCCTCGAGCGACGGACCAATCGACAGATTCGAATCTGGAACCCACCGTGTTGATGTGATCTTCTGGCCCATCGAAGATGGGCGCGAACGCGCCCGCGTCTACACGTGGTTCTTCAACGTCGTCTAGTCCGCGCTATCAGGGATCACCCCGGTCGAAAGAAATTTCTCAAAATTCGTGGCGTCAATGATCGGCACGTCGAGACTTTCGGCCTTGGTGACTTTTGACGCACCTGATCCCTCGCCGACGACAAGGGCGAACGTCTTTTTCGAGACGCTGCCCGGTGAGGTTCCTCCTCGGGCGACAACAGCCGCCCCCGCCTCTTCTCGGGTATATCCCGGAACAGTTCCGGTAATCACGACAGCGCGTCCTTCAAGGGTGTGTTCGAGTACTTCGTTTTCTGAGACGGCACGGTCATCGATGTCGAGGACAACTCCCCCGGCCTCTAATCGATCGACGAGATCTCGATGGATCGGCAATTCCCACCACCGAGTAACCGAATGAGCAATCACATCACCAATTCCATCAACTTCGGATAACTCGGTTTCCGACGACGTGAAGACGCCTCGCACTGAGCCACGCGCAGCAATCAGTGCCTGCGCAACCGTCGGCCCGAGATGTTTGATACCGAATCCGGTAAGAACTCGCCACGCCGGCTGGTGGCGAGATTCATCGATCGCCGCAATCAGTTTCTCGGCACTCGGTCGCGCAAAGCCCTCAAGATCGACAACGTCATCTGCGGAGAGCCGATAGAGGTCAGCGACGTCACTGACGAGTGCGCGCTCGGTGAGTTGCACCACCGTACGATCCCCGAGACCTTCGATATCCATTGCCCCTCGGCTCGCCCAATACATGATCTGTTGATCCCGCTGGAATGGGCATTGCGGCTCGACGCACCGCGTATCAGCCTCGCCATCCGCTCTCACGAACTCGCTCTTCAATGGACACTCACAGCGTTTCGGAAAGGTCCACGGGACCGTTCCTTCAGGGCGGTCGGGTAGCACCGGGCCGACCACCTCTGGAATGACATCACCCGCTTTACGCACAATCACGGTGTCTCCCGGGCGGACGTCCTTGATGCGCACCTGATCTTCGTTATGAAGTGTTGCCATCGACACCGTAGAACCGTCGACGAAGACAGGATCGAGCACTGCGAAGGGCGTCGTCCTGCCGGTTCGCCCGACCGACACACGAATGTCCAGAAGTGTCGTCGTGCGCTCTTCGGGAGGAAACTTAAACGCGATTGCCCAACGGGGTGCTCGAGAGGTGTACCCGAGAGCTTCGCGTTGCTCTAAATCGTCAACCTTGATCACCACCCCGTCGACGTCGTAGTCGAGGTCGTGACGTCGAGCCACCGCCGATTCGCAGAACTCGACAACGTCGTCAAACGATGAGTACACCGTCACCTCAGGATTGACCGGAAATCCCAATTCGGAGATGTACGCAAGCGCTTGGTCATGTGTTAAATGCTCAGGCCCTCCCTCACGATCACCGATCTGGTACGACCAGAATGAAAGGCGGCGACGGGCGGTCACCGACGAGTCTTTCTGACGCAGAGACCCAGCAGCTGCGTTACGAGGGTTCACGAGTTCTCGCTCCCCGGTCTTCGCCGCCTCGTCATTCAACGCCTCAAAGACAGCCCGCGGCATGTACACCTCGCCGCGAACTTCGAAAATTGAAGGAGCATTTACGAGCCGCTGCGGAATGACCGAGATCGTTCTCACATTTGCAGTGACGTCTTCACCAACGCGACCATCGCCTCGTGTGGCTGCAGTCACCATTTCGCCATCGACATAACGAATACTCATTGCGAGACCATCAATTTTGAGCTCGCAGACAAACTTGACCTGCCGGCCCTCCAACGACTTCTGCACCCGCTCGCCCCATGACCGCAGTTCATCTGCGTCCATCGCATTATCGAGGCTTGTCATTGGGATTGCGTGCTGCACCGGTGCGAATGTTGCGCTCGGAGCGCCACCTACGGTCTGAGCGGGCGAAGAATCATCAACGAACTCTGGAAACTGTGCTTCCAATTCACGTAACTCTCGGACGAGCACGTCGTATTCAGCATCGGGAAGCTCCGGGGCGTCGTTCTCGAAATAGAGGGCGTTATGCCGGGCAACAGACGACCGCAACTCGGCGATACGAAGACGAGCCTCCTCAGATGTCGTCACGCGTCGAGACTCCTCGGCCATGTGACGAGTGTAGAGAGAACGCGAAGATCACGGCGGCTATGCGCCGAGCACCAATTTTGCAGCTGACGCTTGGTCTTGCACTCTCAATGAAATGTTGTGCAACGACTCGCAAATTTCTTCGGCCACCGCGGGAGAGTACGAGGCGAGGCCACTTTGCGGCGACAGCAAACTCTGTGATCGGAGCAATCCAGGGTCAGTTCCTCGTTGCACCATTTTGCACCAGATACCGCTGAGCGCTTTCCATGATCGGCCCGCTGACACGCCGACGGGACCCTCGGTGCCGACGGCTCCCCATGCGATTCTTCCACCGTTTTGCATAAAACGGTCGAGATATCCACTGACATCCACGACGGCTTCTGTTGCCGGCATTGAGAGCACTTGTGGGCCGGCTTCGAGCAGCGAAGGCCAATCAGCCTCGAAACAACAGTGGAGGCCAACAACGCCAAATGACTGTGCGGAGGCCATCACTCCCGACAGCATGTCGGCGACTGCATCAGGAGCAAGTGGGAAGTCATTCGACATGAGATCTACCATCAATGGTTCATCGAACACGATGAGCTGCATTGAATTTGGAAGCACTTCTGCAAGTACCGAGCCGAGCGTGGCGACATGCTCGTTAATCGCCTGTGTCGCTACCCGAAATGCGAGGTGATCGGGTGCCCCTGCCCGCAACAGAGTGAGACCCAGCGTGACGGGTCCGACCACCTGCCATTTGAAGGTTCGGCCGTCAACTCCTAGTTGAGGTGCAAGTTCGGTAAATGCCCGGAAGCCGACAAAGTTGTCGGTCAGCAAGTCGGTCGTGACAGGAGCTTCTGGGTCGAGCCGGGTGACATCGACGGCAAGTGTGCCGTACGGCCCCATCTCCACCCCCGGTACGCCCACGAGCGCCTGGTTCGCGAGTGACTCAGCACCAGAACGTCTCGGTAGACGCGGAACCACGGGCAGGTCAAAGTTCTGTACCGAAAATTCGACCGCTGCGGACGCACTGCGATGAGGAAGGCTCCCCACCCCCAGGGTTGCCCCTGGTGCAATTCCGTCGAGCGACCTCGCCATAGCGACATCGTTGCATGATCGATGACGCTTTCACGACTCGTACGTGCCCTTTACGGCTCGATACCCGACAGAATGGTTCACAATGCGTTCGCTTTCGTTTCCGTTTCGCTTTCAGAGCGTTCTCTCGTGGTTGGCTCGGGTTGGATGGGTCGTCACTGCGGTTGCCGTAAGCCAGGCCATCAACCCTCTCGATAGCGGTGTGACCGCCACCTTTGCGCTGTGGATTCTCTGGATCGTCGGCGCTGTCGCCGTCTTTGTGGGTTCGCCGTTGATGCTGACATTGGCTCGCACCACCCTTCCGCTTGGGCCGGTTGCTGCGACGGCTGTTCTCATTGCAGGTGGTGATGTCGCACTCGGCACGCTCGGGATCGTTGCCGGTGTGATCGCTGCGTTTGCGATGTTGAGCGCTGAACTCGGTCAACGCTGGGTCCAGTTCGCTGCCTATGGGTCGGAGCAACGTTTTCCGCTCAGGCCGCCGCTCGGTTTTGTGATCCCAGCGGTGTTCTTGTGGATGCTGATGACCGCATGCGGCACCTCGGCAGTGATCGCAGCCGAGCGGGCACAGTGGATTACGGCCGTCGCGCTCGGTGTCGGCACCATCGCTCTCGGAGTGCTCGGGTCGACTCGCTGGCATCGTCTCTCATGTCGATGGCTGGTGTTCGTACCAGCCGGTGTGGTGATCCACGATCCGCTGGTGTTGTTGGAAACGGCGATGTGGCGTTCCCATGTGGTGTCCGGTATCGAACTCGCTGCAGCCGCAACGGAGGCTGCCGACCTCACCGGGCCAGCAACTGGGCCCGCACTCGAAATCTCGTTGCGAAGCAGTGAGACCGTCATCATGTCGGCCGGCCGTTCAGCTCCTGAGGGACGAGCGATTCACCTCACGGCGGCGCTTGTCACCCCAAGCCGCCCGGGGGCTGCGCTCGCACAATTTCGGGCGCCACGCTAGGCGAGCACCGAACGCTATAGCGGTGAACGTTCAGCGATTCCACCGCCAATGACCCACGTATTGGTGGGGTCGTACAGCACCACGCTTTGACCGGGTGCGATACGAGTTGAACGCAGGCCCCAGTCGATCTGCAGTTCTCGATCACCGGTCGACGTCACACGGCAGGGTCGGGGTTCACCGTGAGCGCTTGTTTGTGCAAGCGCGTCACCTTCAAATGGTTCATCAACCCACGTCATTGAGTGCACCTTCTGTGACCTCACTAACAAGTCCTCAGCATCTCCGACGACAACGGTCGGTTCGTCATGAGATACGTCGACACCGATCACGTAACGAACGGGGCCACCGCCGGGCACTCCGAGCCCTCGACGCTGACCGAGGGTCACCATCTCGACAGAGGGAACTTCACCAATCTGAGATCCAGAGCGATCGACGACCCGAGCGCTGCGCAGTGGAATGCGATTTCCGAGAAAGTGTTCACGTCCGTCAGCTCTGCTAATAAAGCAGACGTCCTGACTATCGGGCTTGCCTGCGGTGCGAAGTCCAAGACGGGCTGCATGTGAGCGAACCTCGTCTTTCGTCATGTGGCCGATGGGGAAACTCGTGTGTTCAAGCCCGGCTGCCGTCACCATGTGCAGCACATAGCTCTGATCTTTTGCGAGATCTGCACCGCGTTCGAGGCGCAGCCGACCATTGGCATGAGAACCGATGCGCGCATGGTGTCCAGTAGCGACCGCATCGAATCCGAGCTCGTCGGCTCGCTCCGCAAGTCGTTCGAATTTGAGGTGCCGGTTGCACTCAATACATGGGTTCGGGGTGATACCACTTTGGTGCGCATCGACATACGGCTGTACGACGTGCTCGTCGAATTCTTCTGAGAAGTTAAAGACCACGTGCTCGATGCCGATCTGTTGCGCTACTCGTCTCGCATCATCAACATCAGACACGCTGCAGCAACCCGTGTCACTTTCGCCTCCCCACAGCCGCATTGTCACGCCGACAACATCGTGTCCTTGCTCGTGCAGGAGGGCTGCGGCGACTGAAGAGTCGACTCCTCCGCTCATTCCGATCATCACTCTCATCACGCACGCTGCTTTCTTGCCGCTTTGCGTTCACGCAGTTGCCCGATGCTGTTCGTTATGACGGAGATCGATCGATCGATATCTGCAGATGAGGTCGTGTGGCCAAGTGAGAGTCGAAGCGCTCCTCGTCGAAGGTCATCTGAGAGGCCGAGGGCAGACAAGACATGAGATGACTCCATCGCTCCGCTCGCGCATGCCGAGGCAGCGCTTGCGTACACGTCAGCCTCGTCAAGCATGAAGAGCAGAGCTTCGCTGTCAAGGTCGTTTACGCAGATATGAGCAATTCCAGGAACGGTGCGCGATCGGGGCACTGTCTCGGTCACACCGTCAATTGCTGTAAGCGCGTCGAGGAGTTCATCACGTAGCGATATCACCCGCTGCGAGACGGTGGCTCGTTGGCTTCCGGTGATGTGGAGCGCAGTTGCTGTTCCCACTGCGCCGGCGACATCGATCGTTCCCGAGCGTCGCCCTCGTTCTTGTCCCCCACCACGCATCAGCGGTTCTGGTGCCACTCCGTTACTGACCACCATGATGCCCACTCCTTTGGGTCCACCAAATTTGTGGGCGCTTAACGAAAGGAGGTCGACATGTTGTGTCAATTCAGAAAGGTCGATCCAACATGCTGCCTGCACGGCGTCGGTATGGAGCCATGCGTTGGGGGCGTGGGTCCGAACGACTGATGCGACCTCAGCAATGTCATTACAAGAACCCACCTCGTTGTTCACCGCCATCACCGATACGACGGCAACTTCTTGACCGGCTGAGGTCATCGAGTCGAGCACACATCTCAGGTCATCGACATCAACACGAGCATCTGCGGTGACCGCCACCGTTCGTCCGGCGTGGTGTTCAACTGGGTCGAGCACGGCATGGTGCTCAACCGCTGAACACACCGCGGTGCCGCCACGCGCCCGAACCGAGCCTGAAATCGCGTAGTTATCTGATTCGGTTCCACCACCGGTGAAGACGACATCTCCGGCTTGAACGCCGAGTTCGGCTGCGATGACCTCACGAGCCTCGTCGACGGCTTTCCGCGCGGTGCGTGCCGCCCGGTGGCTGCCACTCGGATTCGCAAAAAGTGTCTCTTGCCACGGGCGCATTGCGTCGAGCACCTCTGGGTGCATTGACGTGGTCGCCGCGTGGTCAAGATATGTCGACAATGTCTCCACATCCCTCAGGCTAGACACGTTGTTGGCAACCTGTCGCTAACTTGCAGGTGTGGAGGGTTACGAATCAGATACCTACGGCGACGCATTCGCCGACGTCTACGACGACTGGTACCGAGATCTCAGCGATGTTTCGGCTCTCGTCACACTCATCGATGAGTACTCCTCTGGCCGATCACTATGCGAACTTGGCGTCGGCACTGGCCGGCTTGCGATACCTCTTGCCTCTCACGGGTTTGCTGTGACCGGGGTCGACACCAGTTCTGCCATGCTCGATCGACTCCGCGCAGCGGACCATCAGCAAACAGTCACCACGTTTGCCGGCGACATGGTCGATGACATGCCGAGCGGCCCCTTTGACGTCATGCTCATCGGCTTCAACACACTGTTCAATCTCGAAACTCAAGGGCGTCAACAAGCCTGCCTCAACGCGTGCTCACAAGCCCTTACTCCTGGCGGAATAGTGGTCATCGAAGGAGTCACTCCTCCTCAGCAGCCCGATGGCGGAATAGTGGATGACATCTCAATTCGGTCGATGACCGCAACGCATGTGGTGCTGTCGATCTCTCGTCATCACGGCGCGGATCAGTTGCTCGAGGGGCAGTTCGTCGAATTTTCCGAAGAACAAGGTGTGCGTTTGCGGCCGTGGAGTATTCGTTACGCAACCGTTGATCAACTCGATGCAATGGCAACTGCAGCCGGACTTGAAGTGGCCGCAAGATTCAATGACGCAAGCCGATCAACATTTGACGCCACAAACGGGCGTCATCTCACGGTGTACTCACGGTCTCGTTAAATGTCTTTGGTGAATGCCACCAAACTGACTCATTTCGAACATATCCTAAAAGCACTGTGAGTGAACTACGACTCAATCAACTCACCGGCCGCTGGGTGACCATCGTTCCCGGGCGCGCCCAACGACCAAACGACTTCGCTCCTCGTTCAACGGTGATGGATGGCCCTGAAGATCGTCCTTGCCCGTTCTGCCCTGGCAACGAAGAGGCAACTCCACCAGCGCTCGAAACCATTGATAACACCGGTGCGTGGACGATTCGTGTCGTACCAAATCTGTACCCGGCGTTTACAGGTGACGACGGTTTCTCCGTTCACAACGAAGGTCCGGTGCATGTCAACGCCGAGGGAACTGGGCTGCACGAAGTATTCGTGTACACCCCAGATCACTCCTCAAATCTCGGCGACCTCGACGACAGCGCGGCCGAACAATTCATGGACTCGCTCCGTCGACGCTTCGTCGCCCATGCGGATATGCCACATATCCGATACACCCAAGCCATCGTGAATCACGGTCGTGAAGCTGGCGCCTCGCTCGCCCATCCCCACGGCCAGTTGATGGGGCTGCCATTCGTCCCCGGTGAAATGCTCGAAGAAGAACGCGCATTCGCACGCTTCGCGGGCGGCTGTGTTGGCTGTACCACGATCGAAGCTGAACGGACGTCAAAAGATCGAGTGGTCTTCGAAAATGACGCTGTTCTCGTCGTGTGCCCGTACTGGAGCGGAACTCCATACGAATTGCTCATCCTTCCGAAACAGCACCATGCACATCTCCAAGACAGCGATGAAGATGACCTGGCGGCGGTCGGTCGAAGCTTGCGAGATGCAATGAAGGTGCTGAGTTCAACCCTTGGCGATGTGGCGTACAACGTTGGCTTCCACAGTGCACCCCACCAGCACGATGGCGAATACCACTGGCATATTCATATTTGGCCGAACCTCGTCACCCAAGCGGGCTTTGAGCGCGGCACTGGTGTCATGATCAATATCGTTCCACCCGAATTGGCCGCCTCGGCACTCCGCGAATCCGCGTCAACGCTGTCGCTACACCAGTAGAGCAATCTCTAGGGTGCGAGCCCAACCGCCCGCACCACAGCGGTCACCGCAGCACCCGTCACGATCACGACAACAAGTGGGGCCCGTCTCGTGGCGACGAGGATGGCAGCCGCCACTCCCACTGCACGGGCATCAACGACAATGCCATCGTCTCCCCCGATCGTCGAATTCACAATTAGCGCCGACACCAGCGCTGCAGGGATCAGATTCAGACAGCGGTCGACAACCTCGGGCAGTTCACGGCCACCGATGATGACAAGTCCGGTGACTTTGCAAGCGTAGGCAATTGCCGACAGTACGAGCACGAGGGTCCACGTCATGGTTTCTCTACCCCCACCAACACACCAACTGATGCACACAGAATCGGCACTCCTGCAGGCATGAACGGCATCGTCACCGCACAGATCACCGCCCCGATCGCAGCGGCACGTCGACCTCTCCGGTGTCGAAGATGAGGAATGACCATCGCCACGAATCCGGCAGGGAATGCTGCGTCGAGGCCAAACTTTTCAGGGTCGATCGCATTTCCTGCAAGCGCTCCGATGAGAGTTCCTGCATTCCAGAACACATAGACCGAAAGCCCTGTCCACCAAAATGCCACCCGGGCGGCCTGAGACTCTTCTTGGGCGGTTGACATCGCCGTCGATTCGTCGATGGTGATCTGGGCGGCGACAATCCGCTTAAAGAACGAGCCCCGCAAGGTCCGCGACATTGCGAGCCCGTAGACGCCATTTCGAGCCGCGAGAATTGAAGCTCCGGCGAGCGCGGCGGCAGTTGATCCGCCCGATGCGATCACGCTGACCGCTGAGAACTGCGAAGCCCCGGTGAACACAAGCAACGACATCGCGCAGGTCATTGCGACAGAACCACCCGCAGCAACAGAACCAACCCCAAATGCGATACCAAAGACGCCGACTGCTGCTCCAAGCACTGCGCAACTCGCCGCAAGGGAGCGATCGTTGGAACGCTCGGTCGCATCGACTGCGCTCATGTCGACACCGCTACGAGCCACAACATTGACAGCGGCGGGACATCAACGACGATTGACGTCGGTCGGCCCTGCCATTCGACTGACTCCGCATCAACAACATCTGCGCTTTGGGTGACCTTGCGGTACCCACTCCCGCCAAATCGAGCATCATCGGTGTCTAGAACGACCCTCCAGCGACCATCTCGAGGCGCTCCAGTCCGAAAAGCAGGCCGCGGGACTGAAGTCCAATTCGCGACGACAAGAACCGCGTCATCATGCTCGGGCGACTGGCGAACGAATGAGTAGAGAGAGTCTTCTGCGTTGCGATCGTCGATCCACTCAAACCCCTCTGACTCCCGATCACACCTCCACAGAGCCGGGTAGTCATCACAAAGAGAGTTCAACTGAGAAATCAGCCCTGCCATCGCCGCGTGGGGAGCGTGGTCTTCGAGCCACCATTCAACTCCGCGCACATCATTCCATTCTGACCAAGGGGCAAACTCTGAGCCCATGAACAACACCGGGGGTCCGGGCATCGCCCACTGCCAGCCATACGTCAGCCTCAGCGTTGCAAACTTCTGCCAATCGTCACCCGACATTCTTGCCAGCAGGCTGCCCTTCCCGTGCACGACCTCGTCATGGCTGAGAGGAAGGACGTATCGCTCGCCGTAGGTATACAACATGTTGAACGAAAGCTCACCGTGGTGGTATCGCCTGTGTACGGCCTCCCGATGGGCGTACGACAGCGTGTCGTGCATCCAACCCATATTCCACTTATGACTAAATCCGAGTCCACCAGTGTCAGCTGGATGGGTGACGCCCGGCCATGCTGTTGACTCTTCTGCGATCATCACTACATCGCCAAACTCTGCGCCGATCACCGTGTTGAGTTCTTGCAAGAACGCAACGTTCTCAAGGTTTTCGTTTCCTCCGTGTTCGTTTGGTGTCCACTCCCCATCAGCACGCGAGTAGTCGAGGTACAGCATCGAGGCAACCGCATCAACGCGAAGTCCGTCGATGTGGAATTCACGCAGCCAGTAGAGCGCATTACTCACGAGAAAATTTCGTACCTCGTTGCGCCCAGTGTTGAAAATAAATGTTCCCCAGTCGGGATGTTCTCCTCGTTGGGGGTCCTCATGCTCGTACAGTGCTGTTCCGTCAAATCTGCCAAGCGACCACGAATCTTTCGCAAAATGAGCAGGCACCCAGTCGAGAATCACTCCGATTCCTGCGCCGTGTAGTCGGTCGATAAGCCGCCGAAGACCGTCAGGGCTTCCCAGCCGGGCGGTCGGAGCGAAAAAGCCGGTGATCTGATACCCCCATGAACCGCCAAAGGGGTGTTCCGCAAGCGGCAGAAACTCGACGTGAGTAAATCCGAGTCGCTGCACATGGGAGATCAAGGCGTCAGCAATTTCTTCCCATGAACTGAGGTCGCGGCGCCACGACATTGCGTGCACTTCGTAAATTCGCAGCGGTTTGTCGCCTTGGATCACGGCGCCCCTGCAGGCCATCCAGTCACGATCACTCCACTCGAACTCAATGGAATCATTTGGGATGATGGACGCATCACCCGGTGGCAACTCGCTTTGTCGCGCCATTGGATCAGCTTTCATCACCTCGCGACCATGGGCACCCGTGACACGAAACTTGTAGAACTGACCGCCCTCGGCCTCATCAACCACCGCTGCCCAAATTCCAGAAGAACCCACGGGGCGCAATGCATTACCGGCCCATCCGTCCCAATCTCCGAGCACCTCGACCCGCTGGGCGTTTGGGGCCCAGACCGCAAACCGAATCCCTGCAACCGTATGTTGAGGGCCAAGCAACTCCCAAAGTCTCCGATGAGTACCCTCATTAAAGAGATGGAGATCGATCTCACCAAGCGCGGGTTCGACGAGTCGGGCGTTGGTCACTCTTAAAGACTATGGTGCGCGCCAGTGCGCATACTCATGTTCTCTTGGGAAACTCCTCCCGCAGTATCGGGTGGTCGAGCCGCGCACGTCGATGGCCTCGCACATGCTCTCGCCGATGCCGGCCATGAAGTTGTTGTGATCACCCGCCTCACCCCCGGCACTTCGAAATACACCGAATCAGATTCGTTTCGAACTCTTCGTGTCGAGATCGATCTGCCGTGGCTCCCTGATCGGGCGATCGCACGGGTTGCATCAGCCAACCACGCCTTCGTCATGGCGGCTGCCGATCTCGGCGATTGGAGAGCCGACATCGTCCATGCCCATGACTGGGAGGTGTCGTGGGCCTCACAGGTGGTCGCCCGCCAACATGCCTGCCCGCTCGTCACGACCTTCCATGGCACCGAACGCAGTCGTCATGGGGGCCATGTGCCTCCTGGCATCCCCTCAGATGTCAACGGCATCGAATGGTGGCAAGCGGTCGCGTCACGACGCGTCATCACCATCTCGAAAATTCTCGGTCGGCAGGTCACAACAGATTTTGAACTCGATCCCGCAGTGGTACGCAGCGTGCCTGGTGGCATCGACCAAACCTGGTGGGCTGCTCCCGCACCTCACGCTGACGAGCAACCTGACGCCAACATGATCTTTGCGTGGGGAAGCATCAAATACGAAAAGGGCTTCCACGTGCTCGCCGGAGCGATCGCTGAGATTCGGTCTCACCACCCGGACGTGCACTGTGTGATCGCCGGCCGTGGCTCATATCTCGCCGACCTGCAATCGCAAATCGATGTCATCGGGGCAAGCGACCTCATCGATCTTCCCGGCTATATCTCTGATAACGAGCTCCGCACAATGATTCATCGATCGGCGTGCGTCGTGATTCCTTCGCTCTATGAGCCCTTCGGGGTCGTCGCTCTCGAAGCGCTCGCTGGAGGGTCGCCGTTGGTCATTGCCAAAACCGGTGGCCTTGCAGAGATTGTCGAGGGAACCGAGGCGGCCCTGACATTCGAGCCAGGCAATACAGGACAACTCGCAGAGCGAATCGACACCGTGCTCCGGGACCGCCATCGCGCAGAATCGCTCAGCGCTCACGGGCGCCAACTTGTCGAGCAGTCATATTCGTGGTCGGCGATCGCCCAGCGAATGATGGCGTGTTACCGCGATGCGCTCGGTCTCAGCTAACCAAATCGGTCATGCTGGAGAGATGACAACCGAATCTGTAATCGATCTCGAACGTCGCGACGATGGTGTTGCGATCATCACCCTTACGAATGGAAAGGTGAATCCGCTTTCCACTGCCGTCCTCGAAGGACTGCATGCGATCGCAGACGAACTCGCTGCCGACCTGCCAGGAGCGGTCATCGTGACCGGAGGAGAGCGCATTTTTGCTGCCGGTGCAGACATCTCTGAGTTTGGCGGTCCAGAAGAGGGCGCCGTGATTACTCGCAAATTCCATGATGCTCTCGGTGCCCTCGCCGCGCTCCCGAGAATGGTGATCGCGGAGGTTGCTGGCTATGCACTTGGCGGCGGCTGCGAACTCGCAATGGCCTGCGACTATCGAATCGCATCGACGAAGGCTGTCTTCGGGCAACCCGAAATTTTGCTTGGCATCACTCCAGGGGGTGGTGGCACCCAGCGTCTCCCCCGCATTGTTGGGGCGAGCCGAGCTAAAGAAATCTCGCTCTCCGGGCGCCAAGTTGCCGCCGAAGAAGCACTTCGAATCGGACTCGCCGACGAGGTTGTTGAGCACGAAGCACTCCGAGAGCGTTCACTCGAACTTGCATCGAGTCTCGCCCAGGGCGCGCTCGTCGCCCAAGGACTCACCAAAGAAGCGATCGATCGGGGCCTTCCGCTCACTCTCCATGATGGTCTCGCGGTTGAGCGTGAGGCGTTTACCGAAGTGTTCCGGTCAGAAGACTCCCAGATCGGGGTGAAGAGTTTCTTGGAGCACGGCCCAGGCAAGGCTGACTTCGTCGGTCGCTAATCACCTTCCTGCGCCACTGAGGCAATGACCTCTCTGGCGCATGCATAGCTTCTTCAGGTATCTGCGGGACCATGATGGTGTCGCCGGATCGTCAGTTGCCCGAGAGTTGGGGGTGTCGTGGCACCGAGAGCGACGACTCATCGAACTCGGCGTACTCGATCGGCCTGCCCATCGGGTGTTGCGGTCAACAACCTTTCCTGAAACCTGGAAACAACGGTGCCGACTTGCGACGATGGGCCCTGGCAATGGCGTCATTTCTCACGCTGCGGCAATCAGGCTTCACGATCTCGAAGGGTGCGATGACGACGATCGTGTTCATTTGCTCTGTCGAAAAGGATCGTGGCCCGGTGCGCCAGGAGACATCGTTACTCACTTCACCCGCGGCCTCTCAGAAGACGACGTCGTCGAGATCGACGGCATACCTGTGTTGAGCGTTCCGAGCACACTTGCCCTTCTGCGAGCCCACGCATCAGAGTCGGCAACCGCACGTGCCCTCATCTCAGCATTACGTAAGGGATGGTCGGTCACCGAAATTCAGCGGGTAGCGCAACGGTGGCAGTCGCGGGGCCGGCCCGGTCCGTCATTTGTCATCCAAGCGCTCGATCGGGCACAGAGGGAGGTCTCCGCCTCAGGCGTCAACCGGAGCAAGCATCTCGTCAGCAGCTGACCACGGATCGAGTCGTTGTTCGGTGACCTCTCCGGTCACTTCATCCCAACGATCACCCGTGCAGATTTGCCGGGCTCGCTCACGAAGGCGATTGGCAACGATCTCTCTCAGCTCTTCAGATGACCTGAAACGACGACGTTCTTCTAGCAGCCCTGAACTCTCCGCATACTCACGGTGTTCGAGGACGACGTCCCATAATTCTGAAACCCCTTCACCCGTGTTTGCGACGGTCGTCACGATTGTTGGCCGCCAGGCGTCATGTGGGAGATCAGACAGATCAAGCATCTGTTCAAGGTCTCGGCGAGTCTCCTCAACGCCCTTTCGGTCAGCCTTATTGATCACGAACACATCGGCGATTTCCATCAGGCCCGCCTTATTCGCCTGCACGCTGTCGCCCCATCCAGGGTTGACGACGACGACTGTTGTATCTGCTTTGCCAGCAACCTCGACTTCGACCTGACCGACCCCGACCGTCTCGACCAGGATCCACTTGCGTCCAAGGGCGTCGAGTAGTCGAACCGCTTCAGGCGTCGCCAGTGAAAGTCCTCCGAGATGGCCTCGTGTTGCCATTGACCGAATAAACACGCCGGGATCGGTCGCATGGTCTTGCATGCGCACTCGATCACCAAGAATCGCTCCACCGGTGAACGGAGATGATGGGTCGATCGCAAGTACTGCGACTTCGAGTTCGAGTGAGCGCAAATGACCAATCGTTGCGCTCGTCAATGTGCTCTTTCCCGCTCCGGGGGCGCCTGTCAAACCAACGGTGTAGCCCTCACCACTCTTCGGGTACGCAAGTCGCCCAACCACTCGGCCGGGTTCGCCACCACGCTCAATAAGGGACAGCAAGCGTGCAGTCGCAGCCCGATCACCTTGGAGTGCAGCCGAAAATAACGCCTCTGGATCTGCTGACGCACGCGCCATCAGATGACGTTCTCCGCAGCCGACACATCAATGACCTCGGTGACACCGTCAACTCGATCTCGCATGATTCGCTCAATGCCACCTTTAAGGGTTTGTGTTGACACTGGGCACGTGCCGCAGGCTCCGATGAGACGAACAGAGACGACTCCGGTATTTTCATCGACGCCGATGAGTTCGACATCGCCGCCGTCAGCTTGAAGCACGGGCCGAATGACCTCAATCGTCGCAAGAACTTTTTCCAACATGACGCCTCTATTCAACCATTCAAGGCCCGGTTTACCCCCGTCGAGCGATGCGAACACTGAGAACATCTCCTACGCTCCAACCGTGGTCGGTTCGCATGCCAAACATTCCCACCTGCTCGCACATCAGGGCGGTTGGGATGAAATCCTGCTCGTCGCAGGTCCGATCGTGATCGTCATTGCATTGCTCGCCCTCGTGAAGCGGCGTGTCGAACGAGCGGCCATCGAAGATGAGCTTGCTCGCGGTTCATCACCCTCGGGTGATGCCGACTCCAATCTCACGTAAGCGACCGACGAGGTCGTCGTACCCGCGGTCGATATGACCCACTCCACTGATTGTTGTCACGCCTTCGGCCGCCAATCCGGCAACGACAAGCGCTGCGCCGGCACGAATATCGTGCGCAGTTACCGACGACCCTGACAGCCGCTGCACGCCAGTGATCTCGGCGTGATGCTCGTGCATCTTGATGTTCGCTCCAAGCGCCTGTAACTCGTCGACATATCGGAACCGACCCGGATAAAGGTTCTCGGTGACCACAGCTGAGCCATCAGCAACCGACAGCATCGCGATCACGAGTGGCTTGTAGTCGGTTGCGACGCCCGGGTACGGCAGAGTCTGTACGTCCACTGAGCGCAGTCGTTCAGGAGCGGTGACCCTCACACCGATTCCATCGAGATCGGTGAACACGAGCCCCATCTCAGTACAGCGGTGCATGAACATCTGCATGTCGTTTCGCTGGGCATCGATCATGTCAACTTCACCGCCAACAACCGCCACCGATGCGATGTAGGTTGCCGCTTGAATTCGGTCTGGAACGACGCGATGTGAGGCAGAGTGCAATGCCCCGTGAGGCACTCCGGTGATTCGAAGGGTTGACTCGCCGATTCCCTCGATTTGGGCTCCCATTGCGACGAGGAAGCGGCAAAGATCAGCAACTTCTGGCTCGCGAGCCGCGCCCTCGATCGTCGTCACCCCATCGGCACACACTGCAGCGGTGACCAAATTTTCGGTCGCTCCAACACTGGGAAAAGAAAAGCGGATGTCGGCGCCGACAAGCCGGGGAGCGTTAACTGTGAGCACGCCATCTAAGAATGTGCAGGTCGCCCCCATGGCTTCGAGTCCGGCGATATGCATATCGATTGGTCGGAGTCCGAAATCGTCACCCCCTGGAAGAGCGATCTCGATCTTGCCAACCCGCGAGACAAGTGGCCCTAGCAGGTTGATTGAAGCTCGCATACGACCTGCCAGATCGGCAGGAACGCTGGTCGATAACTCACCGGAATGGGTGATGCGCAACGAACCGTCGCTACCGGCTTCGACCTCGGAGCCAATCGAGCGAAGAAGATCAGACATGATGTAGACGTCAACGATTTCAGGAACGTTGTCGAAATTGAACTCGCCGTCGGCAAGCACTGTTGCCGCCATCAACTTCAGGACAGAATTCTTTGCGCCCGGCACACGAACAGTGCCATGTAAGGGGCCCCGGTGGTCGATGCGGATGAACGGCTCAGCCACCTCTTCTGTCATTCCCGTCCTGTCATTAGGCACTGCAACAGTATGCTCCCGCCGTGACGGTAAGTCGGGGCACTCGAACAGTGACGCGTTCTTGGGAGGTAACGCCCAATCGCATATCAGTGCTGTCAACGCCGCGGCATGACCTCGTAGTAGAAGAACGTTCACCCTCAGGTGACGACAGGAACCACACGTTTGTCCTCGCAGATGGTCCGTTTTCTCATTGGGAACGCCATGTCAGCATCGAGGACAACAGGATCGTTGAAACCACCTCGTATCGAATCGATATCCCATGGTTCGGGTGGGTGTTCTTTTTTCCCATCATGTTGTTTGTCAACCGACTTAGGGTCCGACGCCCTCATCTAACCTCCACCCCGACATCTCTGCCGTGGTGGGCACCACCCGATCGCCTGAACGCCCGTCAGGTAATGATTCTCGGCCTGCTCGCTGCCGCAGCAATGAGCTCGGCATTCACCAACACTGTCTTCACTCAAACGGTCACGTTCGCAGCAGATGACTTCGGAGTGGGTAATACCGGCGTTGGTGTCGCCGGATCTCTCGTAAGGGCAGGAATCCTCATTACCATTCCTCTCGCCATCGCCGGCGACCGAATTGGCCGTCGCAAGATTGTCATCGCGATGGCGTGGACCGCTCCGATCGTGACCGCCACCGGCGCTCTCGCCCCCAACTTTCCCTTTCTCGTCGCAACCCAGAGCATCGGGCGACCGCTGGGCCTCGCACTCGACTTTCTTATTGCTGTCATCGCCGCTGAGGAGATGCCACGAGGTTCGCGGGCCTACGCCGTTGGCATTATGGCGATGGCGAGCGGCCTTGGTGCGGGTATCGCCGTCATGGCATTGCCACTCACCGATCTCGGCCCCTCAGGCTGGAGATGGGTGTTCGCTCTCACGCTCATATGGCTGGTGATCGCGGTTGACCTCACCCGACGGCTTCCCGAGTCACACCGATTTAGCGCGCCGCACGCCGAGCACGTTCCGTTGCATCGCAAACGATTCTTCACTCTGGCCGCAATCCTCGTCGGAGTAAATCTTCTCGTTGCACCGGCAAGTTTCTTCCAAAATCGCTATCTCAGCGATGTCCGAGAGCTTTCGGGCTCTGCCATCTCACTGTTTAGTTTGGCAACTGCAACGCCAGCAGCGATTGGGCTCATCATTGGCGGACGGGCGGCAGATCGGCGCGGACGTCGACGCCTCATCGCAATGTCGCTTCCATCGGCTGCGTTACTCATTGTCGCATCGTTCAGTGTCGGAGGTCTTCCGATGTGGATCACTGCATTTGGTGGTGGACTTCTTGGCGGGGTTGCCTACCCCGCCCTTGCGGTCTATCGAGCCGAGCTCTTTCCTACTGGCAACAGAAGCCGTGCGGCTGGCCTGCTCACCGTTGCTGCCCTTCTCGGCGGGATTGTCGGCCTCCTTGGGGCGGGCGCACTGCTTGACACCGGGTGGGATTACCGATCGGTCATGGGGCTGCTCATGGTCGGACAGGTCATCGCCGTGATTCTTGTTGTCGCTGGACTTCCTGAGACCGCTCAGCGCGAGCTCGAAGAGATCAGCGGCGACTAACTCGTTACGACTTCGTCAAGATACGACGGGCCTCGGCAAGTTCACGTATCGCTGCGCTTGCATCCTCATGGTCTCCTCCATGATCTGGGTGTACCGATCTCATTTGCTGCCGGTAACGGCGAGAGACTTCCCGAGATGATGGCGACGTCTCTGAGTCGGAGAACCCAAGACGTTCCAATGCCCATGCGCGTGGGTCGGCGAGAGCGGCGAGTGATGAACTTTGTGCACCGGCGAGGAATGCCACCATCGATGGCCCGATGGGCCCTTTCCAACGCAGAGCCTGCATCAAGACATCTGCGATCGATGATCGATGCTGCTGGTCGAGACGTTCAATTGCGTAAATCGCTCCCAGGACCTGTGCCAGGTCACTACCACGCTCCGCGAATTCAAACGACATTTCCTCACCTTCATTGATGAGGCGATGAGTGCTGACCGCAAGCCCATGACGATCGACTTGGTAGCGGTGCCGCATTCGGGGCTGCACCACTCGACGACCAGCACCGATATCGCTGATGAGCCGACGAAGACCGGTGATGTCATCGCTCGCGAGGTCGAAGGCATGGCGAGCCACGACAGCTCCCAAGAGAATGCCTCCCAGACCTGGAGCGGGTTCGACCGGCAGAACGATGTGACCTAGCGCAACCCGGCGAGTCGGCTGCGCTGAACGGGAATGAAAAATTTCCAGTTCGGAGAGCAGCATCTCGCTGAGCGTAGCGACGACTGCTCAATGCGTCGTTTTGTGCTCAGAGTTCTGGTGAGAAGTCATACCCACGGACGGCAGAGGTCTCGAAGATCTCGGGCTGCTACCGCGATGTGTTCGGGGTCGAAAGGTTCCTCGGTAAATGACGTTGTTAACTGCTTGACCGCTGCAATCACCGAGGCCCACGCATTCATCGCAAGTCCGTAGGGGGGCGACGACTCAGCAAGTTCTGGTGCGAGTCCGAACAGTTGCATACGAGCTGTTGCATCATCGACTGACCGCGCAAGATTGTCACCGATTGAGAACAGGGCGGCGAGAGCCCCATCGGGTGCTGAACTATCAAGCACTGCAAGGTCTCCTGATTCGATCGCATCGAGGAGTTCGTCAACATCGTCAGCCGCATCACCAATGACGAAAAGCGAATCGTCTTCCCACCGATGAGGAATTTCCCCTGCGATGAGCTGCTCAACGAGCACTCCGCGCTCAGATACCGACCATTCGTCAAGTTGAAATTCGACAGCTTCGTCATCGTCACCGAGGGCGATGGGAAACGGCCCAATTTCGCGTTCGAGTCGATCGAAAATCTCATCGATGACGTCTTCAGCGGATTCTGGCACAACAAGTTCGTTCTCGCGCCATGCATGAGGAACAGAAGCTGCCGCAAGAGACTCGACGAGAGCACTCCGCTGATCGGCATCCCACACAGTGAGGTCGTAGAAGACGTTCACCGCTTCGTCATCATTTGGGTCAAACTCCTGCTGATCGGTCACGCGATGACACTACCCGTTCAGCGACAAGAGACATTTTCATCCGTCAACAACGTCGTGCAAAAAGGTACCGACCAGTTCGTACTCTCGCCGTCGATGTTCGGGATTTCGCAACCCATGCCCCTCCCCTTCAAATTCGGTGTAACGCATCTCGACGCCAGATGCATGAAGAGTGTCTCGCAGAGCTCGGCTTTGAGCAACGGGCACGACCGGGTCATCGGCGCCGTGCATCAGTAACAATGGCTGCTGAATGAGATCAGCTCGACCGACCATCGATCGTTCTTCATACCGAGGGTCACCGAGAGGTCCGATGAGTATGTCGTTGTAATGGGCCTCAAAACGGTGGGTTGCCCCTGCTAAGGATGCGGCATCACTCACTGGATAGAGCGCAATTCCACCAGCGACTAACTTCGGGTAGTCGATAAGCACACCTAACACCGCCATCCCTCCAGATGACGAACCCATCACCACTGTCGTCGATGGTGTCGACCACCCCCGGCGCTGGCATTCAGAAATCACCGCAGCCACATCGTCGACATCGGCGCGGCCCCACTCGCCGTGTAACGCCTGAGTAAACGAGCGCCCGTGACCGGTCGAACCCCGTGGATCGGGAATGATGACATCCCAGCCCTGAGACTGCCAATACGCAATTCGGGGCAGAAATTCGACCTGCCATTGGTCGGTTGGGCCGCCATGGATGTGCACGAGACACCGTCCGAGCCCGACGCCGTAACGACGAAAAGGGATTCGGTGCCCATCACTGATGGTTTCTTCACAGGAGGGCTCAGACAGTTCAATCGACGCCCACTTTTCACTCGGGCCAACCGCGAGGACGGTGCGAACCCAACGTTCGCTATCGGTGGGGGATGACCCACTTTCGAGCCGATAAGCAACGATTTGGTTGGGTGTTCGCGCTCCACTTCTGAGAGCTGTGATGCCTCCGTGACCCCAATGGACCTGATGGTGCACTCCACGACCGATTGGTTCCCACTTCTGAGCGTCAAACGAGTACACACAGAGTTCGCCAAACCCATCGAGGTTTCGGGTCAACGCGAGGTGCTCACCGTCAGGTGAGATCGCAAATGAGCGCTGTGATGCACCCCACGACGGGCCGCCATGTTCAGCCGCATCAGCGATCAACGACGTTTCGTCACACCACACGTTGAGCCATCCCGAGTCGTCTCGCAGTGACAACACGCCGTGTGGTGAGCCGGTGATCTGTTGGTGCTGACCTTTCCCTTCGATGACGATGATGGAGCGCTCATCAAGGTTGCATCTCACCTGAGCTGAGTGGTCCCACGGCATATCGGGAACCGACCAACCTTGCCAGGTCACCACCTGCGTTCCGCGGTCGCTGATCACGGCAGGGTCTGCGCAGAAATCATGACGACCGTCATCGAGGCGTTCGACGTCACCGTTGCCGATCGCAATCATCCACACCGATCCACGATCAGCGGTCACCACCACCGCATTGCGGCCAACCACCGGTACTGGACTTTCAATCGGACCGTCCATTGCCGACAACAGCGTTGTTGCTGGGCGTGTCCGATCGGGCCAGACCCGCAGCGTGCCGTCGTACGCCACATAAACGATCGCATCGTCCTCGCCAACAAAACACCAGACCCCTCCACTTCCACCACGCCCCGCCGCCGGTGGCATATCAATTTCAAGTGTCTTCTCTGACCCGCCGTCAACTGAAACCTCAACGAACGAACATGCTTCTCCAGAAGGTCGAGAAAGAAAGATGACAGCGTCACCGTCGGGTGTGGGTCGAGGCTCGGTGATATCCCGGCCAGAAAGACACATCTCGATATCGGGGGTTTCGCCCATGCTGATGACGGTACCTTCCAGCACTACCGTATGGGTATGTCTGACACCAGTGCCCAGCGCCCTGATCGCAACCTTGCCCTCGAACTTGTGCGCGCCACCGAATCAGCTGCTCTCGCCGCAGCACGATGGGTGGGTCGCGGCGACAAAGAGGGAGCTGACGGAGCAGCGGTAGACGCCATGCGCCTCAGCCTTTCTACCGTTCAGATGAATGGCGTTGTCATCATCGGTGAGGGCGAAAAAGATGATGCCCCAATGCTGTACAACGGCGAGGTGGTCGGTGACGGAAGTGACCCGCAAGTTGATGTTGCGGTTGACCCGATCGACGGAACCACACTCACCGCCATGGGTCTCAACAACGCTCTGTCGGTCATCGCAGTTGGTGAGCGGGGCTCAATGTTCGACCCAGGCCCCTCGTTCTACATGAACAAAATTGCGGTTGGGCCCCAAGCTGTCGGCTGTATCGACATCACAGCAAGCCCAACACAAAACCTTCGGTGGATTGCAAAGGCCAAGCAGACCACCGTACGCGACCTCACCGCCGTGATCCTCGACCGGCCTCGACATCAAGACCTCATCGACGAGGTTCGCTCTACCGGTGCTCGCATCCGGCTAATTCGTGATGGCGACGTATATGGAGCGATTGCAACATCGTGGCCTGATGCCGGTGTCGACGTTCTATTCGGTATCGGTGGCACCCCTGAAGGCGTGATTAGCGCCGCCGCTCTCAAGAGCATGGG
>JAKMEY010000064.1 GCA_022425725.1 Ilumatobacteraceae bacterium | reverse complement strand
GTTGCCAGAAGCCCCTCTTCTAGAAAGAGACCGTTGCGAACGAGAAGATTGGCCGCCGCAATATCTTCTGGCACCCGAATTGAAGGCTCCCATGAGTGAGGGTCTGCCCCCAAGGGGATAATGCTCTCGACCTCGGCTCCACATAGAGAGTTTGAAGTGACGTCGGCCCAAATTGAGGTGGTTGCGAGGGCGGTCAAGTCTGATGCTGTTAAGTCGGAGCCTTCCGATGTCTCCGCGCTAGAAGCCACGGTCGTCTCGGCTTCGGTATCGACGCTCGTGGTGGCTCCTCCCCCACATGATGCAAGAAACAAACCCGATGCTGCGACGCTCGCAAGATATCGACGGCCACGTTGGTCAAGAGTAAGAATCATTCTCATTATGATAACATGCCGCCATCGGTACCGCAACTCATTCACCCCACACCGCTGGCGATCCTTCACTTATTTCTCTTTCAGACGTCTGTGTGCATCGCCGCTCAACGATCTCGCTTGCACCATGCTCGCTAACGATTGAGTCTGGGAAGGTGCTCGCTCTCGTCGGAGCGAACGGCAGTGGTAAGACCACTCTTCTCCACCTGCTTGCAGGAATCCTTGAACCTACCGATGGCCTGGTGAGCGGCGCCCCACAAGTGGCATTCGTTGCTCAAGACCAAACTCACCATGCGTGGATGCCAATGTCGGTTGATGAAGTGCTGAGAATGGGTCGCTACCGAGGCCTCCTCCACCGTCTTCGTGCGGAAGATCGCTGCGCTATCGATACAGCAGCCGATCGACTCGATATTTCGCACCTGCGATCTCGGCGATTTGGTGAACTCTCGGGCGGTGAACGCCAACGGGTCATCGTTGCCCGAGCGATTGCCTCGTCGGCAGATCTCGTCCTACTCGACGAACCAATTACCGGGCTTGATCTCCCTAGTCAAGAAATCATTCTTCACGTCATCGCCGACGAAGCAGCACGAGGAGCAGCCGTCGTATTCTCTACCCACCACCTCGGAGAGGCGCGCTGTGCAGACCGTGTTGTCCTTCTTGCGGGGTGCGTACTCGCCGATGGCACACCCGAAGAAGTGTTAACGCCAACACTTCTCGCTGAGGCATTTGGTGGAAGGATGGTGAGCGATCTGTCCGCCACCCTCGTCGTTGATGAACACCACCATGACTCCGATCACCATCCCACAACAGAAATGTCTGGTCACCTCGATCATCACGACCACAGCCATCACGATCACTCACACTGAGATGTTTCAATAACAAGCTGGGGTGAACTCGCATGAACCTCGACAACTCTGGTCTTCACCAACTCGTCGCCACAAAACTCGATGAGGCTGGCCAGATGTATACCCAGAAGCGACAGAAACTTGTAGACGCTCTTTCACAGGCCGGGCCATGCACCCTTCCTGAGCTTCTTGAGTTCAGTGACGGCATCGCCCAAAGTTCCGCGTACCGAAATCTGACGGTTCTAGAGGAAATGGGAGTGGTTCGTCGCCTCGTTCACCATGGCGAATACGGAAGGTGGGAACTCTCTGAAGAACTCACCGGCCACCATCACCACCACCTCGTTTGCCATTCCTGTGACGTCGTCATCGACGTCGAGTTGCCAACTCACATCGAGCATCTGATGGATGAGGCATTCGAAAAAGCAGCAATTGGATCAAAGTTCACCGTCGACCGACACAACATCGACATTGTTGGAACATGCGCTAACTGTCAGGAAACAGCGCAAGCGTGAACGCGATTCTTCAGCAATGGTGAACCAGCGAGAGCGCTACAGCAAACTGAACAGTGAGCCCTGGTCTCCGAGACGATGACGACGAGCCGAGCCGCTCCACGGCACTTGATTGTCCATAAACGCCCATGACGTCCGATGCTCGACTGACGGGCCCCATGCGTGCAGACCTGCCCTATGTTGTGCGCACGGGTACCCCTTGTTTGATGCGAACGACCAATGGACATGGTGATCGGCGAGTTCCCGCATATGTCGGTCGCGAGAAACCTTTGCAAGCACTGATGCTGCCGCAACGCTCGCACACTCACGATCAGCTTTTACTTGCATGACGACCTCGTCAACAAGAGGTGATACGAAGTCCCATCGACCATCAACGATCGCAACAGCGACCGAGACTCCGAGTGAGCCGAACGCTCGCTCACACGCAAGGCGTTGTGCGTCAGACATGCCTAACTCATCGCACTCCTGCGCCGAAGCCCATCCTGTTGACCACGACGAACATGCTGCACCAATGCCGTCAAAGACCCGCTCACGAACTCGCTCGGTGAGGGCTTTCGAATCTCGCATGCCATCAGGAAACTCACCGTTCACCGCTTTCGGCCCAAGCACAGCTACGCCGACAACGAGCGGACCGGCCCATGAACCTTTGCCCACCTCGTCCACGCCTGCAACAACAAGACCATTGTTGAGATAAGGCAACTCGAGATGAAGGCCTGGGCCATCACTCGAGCGTTGAGCGGTCATGCGAGAACGACGCCGGCTGCGCCGGCCTCGACCTCACCGACTCGCCAGAACCCATCGTTGATGAGATCGTTCGCGAGGTCGGGCTCTACGGCAGCCAAGAGCCCACCGGAGGTTTGCGGATCAAAGCACACCGCCGCCAATGCGTCATCGGAAGATGTTTCGAGATGCCCGGCGACATATTCGCGATTGCGCGGATCTCCGCCCGTTCGAACACCGTCTTCCGCAACTCGGAGGACACCGGGATACAGCTGCAGACCACTCATGTCGATGACAAGGCGAACACCGGAGCGTTGAGCAACCTCCCAACCATGCCCGGCGAGGCCATAACCGGTGACATCGGTGACAGCATGCACCGAGGGCCCCGCAGCAACAAGCAACTCAGATGCTCGCCGATTCACGGTGCGCATACCAGCAATTGCGGCTGCTTGCTCTTTAGCCGAGCCTGCGGCAAGCGAGAGACCCGTGCCGAGTGGCTTTGACAGTACGACGACATCACCTGGCTGTGCACCCGACTTTCGCAAGACACGGTCAGGGTGCACCACCCCTTGCACAGCGAGCCCGTAGATCGGCTCAGGATTTCTAATGGTGTGTCCACCTGCGACTGTGCCGCCCGCCTCCGCTACCACCTCTGCGCCAGCAGCGAAGATTGCAGCTATTGCTTCGCGGGGAAACTCCTCAGGAAATGCCGCAACGTTGATCGCCATCACCACCGAGGCACCCATCGCAAACACATCGCTGCACGCGTTCGCAGCTGCGATGGCGCCAAAATCTGCCGGGTCATTGACAAGTGGTGGAAAAAAATCAGTTGTTGACACCATTGCCACGTCATCGCTCACTCGATACACGGCCGCATCATCGAATGGTGCGAGGCCCACCACTAACGACGGATCTGAAGATGTCGGAAGATCTGATACTAAATCTGCAAGGAGTGAAGCTCCCCACTTTGCCGCACAACCCCCACACGATGTCCACTCCGTCAGACGAAGGGCACTGAGATCAAGAGGTGTGCTCATAGTGCGATCTTACGTCTCGCTGACCTCGGCGGTGTGAGCGAGCAACGCCTCACCTTTGGCCTCCTGTGATTGCCAATTCACGTCCAGAACTGGGCAACGCAGGGTGAGCGCATCATCTTCGACCTCCCAGACGATTGCCGGACGAAGCCCGTGCCACCTAATTGCGTACGACACCGTCGCCGTCGACGACCCTGGAAGATGAAATACCTCAATAGACTGCAGCGACCAATCAGATGAAATTCCGGATGCGAGAATGTCTGCGCTGTTGCCAACCGGAGCCACGAGTTGTTCTTCGAACTGGCGAACGGCAGTGGCCAGAGAATCGTTGCGTTCAGCAGTGACCGCTGAACTTCGTTCTCGAATCTCTCTCACATCATCTGCCGCGCGCAGTTCGTCAGCCCGACGAAGAACGCGTTCGGCCGCGTCAAGAGCCATCTTGAGCCCAGGAAGTTGTTGCCGGGCTACTGACTCTGCAGCAAGGGCAACATCGCCGATCAGCAATTCGGGCCGCTCCCCCATCCGACAGAGTTGATCCCACTCAAGAAGTGCACTCACCGGGTCATCATCGGCGTCAGCGAGATCACCAAGTAGCCATGCGCATCGTGCGGCGATCACCGCTTCTGCCAATGAAGATCCTGATGCGCCCGGTGGAAGTTCAAACCGGCCAGCTCGCTCAACGATTGACTTCCAGCCAGCCACTACCGACTCGGGCGAGGGCACCCCTTCAAACCACGAACTATCGGCAGAAACACCGTGACCTGTCAGCGCAACACGAGTATGCGAATGATGGCCGAGAGAGATGGTGACGGCATCAGCGCCCAGGTCGACGCCAGCAACTGAACCCACAGCGGCCATTGATTCGATGACGACGTCACCTCGATCGATGCCGATCGCTACCGGTAATGGCGAGTCGTTGTAGTAGTCAACGATCACCATGCCACCTCGGTGAGCTGTGGCATACACCGTTTGCACGATGTCGCCATTGGGCACCCTCATTCGAGTTTCGACGACCGGCGTACCCTCGAGGCGGCCTCGACGCACACCCGGGTCACTTATCGCATGATGCCATCGGTCCTCAGCAGCGACGTGAAAGCCGAGAGTTCGCAGGTCATCGGAAACGAGCAGAGTTCCATCCATCGACATCTCTGCCCACCACGACATTCCAGCCACTCCCAGAGTGACCGGTCCGGCAAGTAACTGACGAAGAATCTCCACCCCTCCAGTCAACCGGCTCTTGAGCATGCGGACACCGTCACGATCGCCTTACGCTGGAGGAATGTCGGACTTTGTCGGCGAACGAGCACTCACCATCGCGCTACCAATACGCTCGTTTTCCGGCGGCAAAGAGCGCCTCTCACCGAGCTTGTCATCTCATCAACGACGTTCACTTGCGCACCACATGTGCACCAACCTGCTTGAGGCGGTCCGACCGTTTCACGTCATCGTTGTCACCAATGATGCTGAGGTTGAGCAATGGGCTCAGCAACAACACGTTGATGTGGTGAATCCCGACGCAGTGGGTCTCAACGTCGCCGCCGATGCAGCTCGGGAGTGGGCACGAGATCATCATCGAGAACAAATCATGATTGTCCACTCCGACGTGCCTCGGCCAGAGGCCCTTCCGCTGATATGCGCCTTAGAGGGCATTGCCATCGTGCCCGACCACCAACGAAACGGCACAAATGTGTTCTCACTCCCGGTGCATGCAGATGTTGAGTTCTCGTATGGAGAGGGCTCATTTCAACGTCACGTCACACGCGCATCAGCGGCAGCCCGACAGACACTGTGCAAACTTCACATCGTGCGCCACCATGAACTCGGGCTCGATATCGACACCCCGAATGATCTCGCTCATCCTCTCGCCGCACCCGCCACAAAGGAATTTTTCTCATGAACGCGAACGATCCTGGTCAACCGCCTATTTCTCACCAACACGGTGTTGAGAGCTTTAATCTCGAGGCACCACGCATCGCCCTAGCGGTAGGCGCCCACCCCGACGATGTTGAATTTGGCTGCGGTGGGACCCTCGCCAAGTGGTCTCAACTCGGATGTGAAATTCACCATTATGTGATGACAGATGGATCGAAAGGCACCTGGGACCCAACGGCCGACACCACAGTGCTTGTCGAACGCCGGCGGGCTGAGCAGGTCGATGC
Organism: Ilumatobacteraceae bacterium; assembly: GCA_022425725.1. Lineage (GTDB taxonomy): Bacteria > Actinomycetota > Acidimicrobiia > Acidimicrobiales > Ilumatobacteraceae > Casp-actino5. The sequence continues at coordinate 743 of JAKMEY010000064.1, read as the reverse complement.
TCACCTGCGCCTCGGCGGCAACGGTGATGACAATGTGCATTGGCTTGGCCGGGTTGACGGTGAACTCGAGTCAGATGTTGCGGGTCGCTCAGAGATCGCTCGGGTGATTCGAACCGTCCAACCCGACGTAGTGCTCACCCATGACCCATGGAAGCGCTATCGACTCCATCCCGATCACCGGGAAACCGGCCGACTCGTCTGCGATGCCGTTGTTGCGGCCCGCGACCCACACTTTTTCCCCGAACATGGCTTGCAACCGCATCGGCCCCGACAACTCTTGCTCTGGGAAGCCGACGAGGTCAATCACATCGAGGATGTCGCCATTTCGTTGGCGACGAAGCTCGCCGCTCTCGAAGCTCACGTCAGCCAATTTGAGTCAACAATGAAAGCCGTTGACGAGGAGGGTCTCAAGGATTTCCGCAACCGAATGACATCTCGGATGACTGAAATCGCCGAGCCGTTCGGATTACAGGCGGCCGAGGCATTCCATCTCATGAGCAACTTGTGACGAACGCGAAACTGGCGGGGTCGGTGACCCCGCCAGTTCGTATTGCGTTATTTCGAAAAAAGCATTAGCGCTTCTTCGCAGCAGCCTTCTTGGCCGGAGCCTTCTTCGCCGCTTTCTTAGGAGCTGCCTTCTTGGCCGGAGCCTTCTTCGCCGCTTTCTTAGGAGCTGCCTTCTTTACTGCAGCCTTCTTGGCCGGAGCCTTCTTCGCCGCTTTCTTAGGAGCAGCCTTCTTAGG
>JAKMEY010000040.1 GCA_022425725.1 Ilumatobacteraceae bacterium | reverse complement strand
CTGCTTGCCATTCGCCATTCGTGGCGAGAATTTCTGCATCATCAAGCAGGTCATCGTTGCCTGTAATCGGCCGAAGCAGCGCTGAAGCGGTGCGGGAACCTGCGTACAGCATCGAGAAAATTCGAAGTGATTCCTCGATACCAAGCTCGGAAAACCGTGTCGCACCGCCGAGTATCTCAGCGTTTACGATGTGCTCATTAGAGCGACTGATGACGCTCATTATCACACCTCACAATGAGGAGGCCAGCGCCGGACTTGACGCCCGCTGACGCCACACCCGTGAAGCGAGTTGCGTTCGTGATTCAACATTAAGTTTTCGGTAAATCGATGTCAGATGGTTCCGGATCGTTGAGCACGCAACGTTGAGATCTTCGGCAATTGCGGTATCAGAAAGGCCATCGGCGACCAACTGTGCAATTGCGTTCTCGCGTTCCGTGAATTCGGCTGGGTTGTATCCCCCAGCGTTTTCAATGTCACGTGCTGCTTCACGAGCAGCAGAGAGCGTGAGCGACGAGAAACCGTTGGAAGCTGCTTCAATTGCTGCTGCGAGTGGCTCAATGTCGAGTGATTTCTCCAAAAATGCATTGACAACACCGGTGTCAAACGCAGCGAGAATCGACTGCGGTGACGCAAATGATGTGAGAACCACGCAGGGAATATCTTTTTCTTCGTTCGCCACGTATTCGGCGAACCGCAATCCCGACTCGTCTTGTAAGCGAAGGTCGACGACAGCGACCGACGGCGACTTTTCTTCAGTGATGACGATCGCTTCATCGACTGTTGAGGCTTCCCACACCTCGCAGTTCGGAAACGCCGTTTCAAGGCTCCCTCGAATACCAGACCTGACTAAAGGGTGGTCGTCGAGGATCAAAATGTTGTGCTGCATGTCATCCTCCTTGATGATCGTTATTGATGTCACTTCGGTGCGACAACTCTGTGCTCTTAAAGCACTTACCAACGCCAGTGTCGAATGATCTTCGCTGCGGCACATAGGTAGTCCGTACTTGTCTCGTCACACAAACGAACGTTCGCGAATTGGTGACATTCGTACCATCCGACACTCGCCACTCCTTCCGACACTGCAATGCGATGGGAGTAGAAGCAACTGCAGTTCAGCCTGCACCGTACGACTTTGGGGTGAGTTCTCGACTCAGCCGTGAAGCCGTCGTCGGACTTAAGCGCATTCACGCGACTGCAGCCGACGAGCTTGAAGTGCTGCTGTCACGCTCGTTCGGCGAAGACATTCGCGTCTCCAATGTTGACGTCACCCAGGTGCGTTATGAACAATTCGTTGCCGCCGCCCCACTCGGCTCGTACCACTTCTTGATGGGGTCAGAATCGCTTGGAGGTCAATTTCAAGCTGCGTTCGACCCTGACTCAACCGCCAAGATGCTGGCCCTGGTGTTCGGTTCAGAATCGGTCACCAACGATCGGGAACTTTCACTCGTCGACGCCCGGGTGCTCGACTCCCGCGTCGGGCTATTCGTTGAGGCGTTAAACCGCAGCTTTCAACCATATTTCGAACTTGGGCTCGCAAGCGTGCGGTCGATGATCAATCCGAAGCAAGTGAAGATCATCGACGACAACGAAACCGTCGTGCAAGCAGAACTTCACTTCGCGGTTGGCGTTTCTAAGACCGAATTCTGCCTCCGCATTTGCTACCCGCAAGACGACGTCACCCCAGTGCTCGTTGCCTTGTCTGACGTTGAACGAGCATCCGCTACCGAGGCTCTTCACCGCTCGACACCTATTCAGCAGTCGCTCATGCGCGTGAGACTGCCGCTTTCCGTGCAGTTACCCACCTGGGTGATGGATGCCGAATCTGTCGAGTCTCTCGCCATTGGAGACGTTGTTCGCACAGGCATTCCGACAACAACTCCCCCACGTCTCTGCATCGCCGACAAACCACTTCTTGACGTCAACACGTTCGCAATAGGCCAGCGCATTGCCGCTGAAGTCCTTCACCTTCACCACACAGGAACACCGAACCATGCCTACTGATACGACAATCAATCTTGCTGAACTCGCAGTCATCGCTGAAGAATTCGCACAAACGACCGAAGGGTTCAGCGCCGAAGTAGTACCCGCAACCACCCTGCAACTTGACCCCAGCGAAGTCGACACGATCGTCGCAGGAGATGGCGGCGTTCGCGTCATCCTTGCTACCGACCCCACCCCTCACGACGCAATACGCCCGCTCATGGACATCGTTGAGCAGCGAGTCGGTGCGTTCTCGGCTTCGCCAGTTGATTTTGCGTCGCTGCCAGATCCGGCTGCGATCACGCTCACGTTCAAAGGCGAGGTCGTCGGCGTCATGTTCGCCTCGGAGCCACAGTTGACCCCAAATGCCGGGCCATCCGATGGCGTGCTGTCAATCGGAGTGCTTCGCCACGTTCCACTTGAAGTCGCAGCTGAGTTAGGCCGAGCGAAAGTCACGATGGAAGAGATCCTTCAGTACGGACCCGGCTCAATCATTGAGCTTGATCGCACCGCCGGCAGCCCCGTTGATGTCGTTGTCAACGGGTCAATGGTGGCCCGAGGAGAGGTCGTCGTCATCGGCGAGGAATACGGAGTGCGAGTCACCGAAATTCTCGGACGCACGTAAGTCGCAGCAACATGCTGCTCAACCCGAAGGGAGACGGGTATGAGAAATATGGAATTTGAAATTGCTCAATCGGTTGTCGCAACTTCAGTGACGATGCTCACGCTACGGCTAATGGGTTCAGTGCTGTTACTAAGCGCCGCCGCATGGGCGATCACCGTCGGAATGAGAAATCGTCGACCGGGGTCGAAACTGCGCCCGAACCGCAACCATCTCGTTGCAGTCGGTCGGCTTTCACTCACTCGGCGTTCATCGGTTGTGCTGGTGAAATCGGGTGATCGCACGTTTTTGCTCGGCAGCTCAGACTCAAACCTTGTCGTCATCGCAGAAGGTGATGACCTCGTGCTACCAACACCTGATGGTCCTGAGCCGCAGTCGTTCCAAAATGCGTTCGCTGATGCGCTCCGCCAACGATTTGGCGGCAACGACTCATGAAACGATTCGTAAAACTTGTTGCCCTCTGTGCAGTCGTAGCCACCGCATTCGGGGTTGCATCTGTCGCTCACGCTCAGGAAACACCGATTGAGCAGAGCGACTCTGCCTTAATTCTCGAGTTCCCGGTGGAACCACAGGTGACGTCATCGGTGACTGTCGGCGCTGAAGGCGCAACCGGTGCAACTGCAAACACCGACGCCGCAGCAGAAGGTGACGTCGTGTTCAGCGTTGACCTTGGAGGTGACGACGGCCCACGCGTGCCTTCCCAAAGCGTTGTGCTCATCATTTTGATCACCCTGCTGTCGGTGGCACCAGCGCTACTCATCATGATGACGTCGTTCACCCGGGTCGTCATCGTGTTCACCTTGCTGCGAAACGCGCTCGGCCTTCCCACCGCACCACCAAACCAAGTTCTCGTCGGGCTCAGCTTGTTCATTTCGCTATTCATCATGGGGCCAACACTTTCCGAAGCATGGAACGAAGGCGTCAAGCCATTCACCGAAGGCGCAATCGAACAATCCGAGGCATTCGACGCCGCAATTGAACCGTTCAGAGAGTTCATGTCAGCCAACGTTGGAACCGCCGAACTTGAACTCATGCTCGGCGCATCGCAGATCACCGAAGCACCAGAAACGATCGCCGACGTTCCACTTCAGGCGCTTATTCCCGCATTCATTCTGTCGGAACTTAAGACGGCGTTCCTGATCGGATTCATCGTGTTCATCCCGTTCTTAGTCATCGACCTTGTGACGTCAGCGTCGCTGATGTCGCTCGGAATGATGATGATGCCGCCACCGATGGTGTCGCTGCCACTGAAACTGCTGCTCATCGTCATGGTTGACGGCTGGTCTCTAGTCACTTCCACGCTGATAAGCGGATTCAACACTTAGGGGGCTTACGAGTCATGACTGATCAAATCGTTGTTGAAATTGCCACCCAGGCATTGCTGACCGCCGGCAAAATTTCGGCCCCAATTTTGCTCACCGCCCTGTTCGTCGGTGTCTTCATGGGCCTCATTCAAAGCGTCACCCAAATTCAAGAGCAAACACTGTCATTCGTGCCGAAATTCATTGCGGTCGGTGCAGTCATTGCTCTCAGTGGCTCATGGATGATCGCAGAACTCGTTGCGTTGTCCACCCAGTTATTTGAGATGGCTGGAGAGCTCTCGCGATGACCGACCTCGCGACTCTTTCCATCGACGAGTCGTTACTGGTCAGTTTTTTGCTGGCAAGTGTGCGCATTGGTACGTGGCTGTTCATCGCTCCCCCGTTTGGTCGCATCATTCCTGCCCGTGTCCGTGGCGCGCTTGCGTTCGGACTCGCACTTCCGATGGCTTCAGTGACCGAGGTTGCACTTCCCTCGGGCATCGTGCAACTCGCTGCCGCAGCGCTGTTTCAGGCTGCTATCGGGCTCGCAACCGGCTTCATTGTGCTTGCGTTCATCTCGGTGTTCTCTGTTGCCGGAGCGTTCGTTGATTTCAGCGGCGGCTTCTCAATGGGCGCAATGTTTGACCCGCTTTCCGGGTCAAGCGCTGCAATCATCAGCCGTGCCTACACGATGCTGGCAACTGTTCTCATTTTCGCGACCGGAGGCCACATTGTTCTTGTAGGTGGCTTCATGCGCACCTTCCAGTCAGCTCCACTACAAGGGCCCTCGATTGAGGCGCTTGGGCAGCTTGCTATCGACAACATCGGTTGGTTGTTTCTCGCAGCCCTTGAAATTGCGTTTCCGATCGTTGCGGTGCTGTTTCTCGTTGAACTGGTGCTCGGCCTTGTCGCCCGCGCTGCACCGCAAACAAATGTGCTCACCATCGGTTTCGCTCTAAAAACCGGTGTTGCGATTCTTGCGATCGCAGCTTCGATCCCGCTGCTCCCCGCAGCTGTTGAAACGCTGGTCACCGCAGCAGTTGGAGCCGCATCGTGAGCAATGACAAGCAGTCAAAAACCGAGAAACCAACAGCGCAACGCTTAAAGAAAGCACGCGAAGAAGGTCAAGTTGCTCGATCAGCTGAACTTGGGTCATGGGTCACCCTCGCAGCTGCTTCAGTTCTCATTCCCCCATATATCGGGTGGGTACTTCGACGGCTAGCAGAGCATTTCGCCATGCTGTCGGCCCTGCCAACGTCACCGAATATCAGTGATGTTTCCGCGCTTGGCAAAGAAGTGATGATCAGCGTTGCCCTTCTCATCGCTGTTCCACTGGGGCTCAACTTGGTGGTCAGCGTCGCAGCATCTCTCGCTCAGACCGGCATTGTGTCTTCCCCAAAAGCACTGAAACCGAAACTGTCTCGCCTGTCATGGAAGCAGGGTTTTAAGAAAGTGTTCAGCAAAAAGTCGGCATGGGAGACCGGAAAACAAACATTTCGTCTCGTGACGGTGGCTGCTGTTGCGATTCCGATCGTGGTGTCATCATCGAAGGGCCTCACCGTTCCTGGTCTTAGCCTCACTGAGGGTTTCGAGTTCATTGTTCGCCGTGTGATGTTGCTGCTGCAGGTCATTGCCCTGACCGGTGTGGTGCTGTCGGTGCTTGACTTTTTCTTCCAGAAGCGTTCAACTCGTAACGACCTGAAGATGACGAAGCAAGAAGTTCGCCAAGAGTCGAAGAACAACGATGGTGACCCGTTGATCAAAGGCCGAAGGCGTCAACTGCAAGCAGAGCTGTCTCGCAACCGAACGCTTGCAACGGTTGCCGATTCAACGGTCGTGATCGTCAACCCGGTTCACTTCGCTGTTGCATTGAAGTACGAAGCTGGCGAAGGCGTTCCTGTCGTGACCGCACGAGCTACAGAAGGTAAAGCCGTTGAAATTCGTGACGAGGCACTCGCTGCGGGTGTTCCTGTCATCGAATGCGTTCCGCTTGCTCGCCATCTGCACAGAAAAACCCGCCGGGGATACCCGATTCCTGCGGAGAGTTATGCCGCTGTTGCCGTTGCGTTGGCATTTGTCAGCAAGCTCGGCAACAAAAAAGGTCTACCTGTCATTCATCGCCTCGACGCTGAAACAGTCGGCATGTCTAATGACGAGAGTGACATTTATACAGGGGACTCACCGGCATTACAGCCGACTAGTTGAGGACGTGAGGTTATTGCATTGGGAGTGCTGCCATGAGTGCCACTGAGAACCGTTCGCGTTCATCGGTCGTGTTTCCTGCGGCCGTGATCGGCGTCGTCGCGATGATGGTGGTTCCACTGCCATCACTTGTCCTTGACCTTCTGTTGTCGGTGAACATTGCTGCTGGAGTGCTCGTTCTTCTCGCATCAATGAATGCGTCCCGAGTCCTTGATCTTGCGTCGTTTCCTTCAATTCTTCTTCTTGCAACGCTGTTCCGTTTAGGGCTCAACGTTTCAACAACCCGACAAATTTTAGGAACCGGCAGCGCTGGGTCGGTGATCACTTCGTTCGGGCAATCTGTGGTCGGAGGATCACTCGTTGTCGGTCTTGTCATTTTCTTTATTCTGGTCATCATCCAATTTGTGGTGATCACCAACGGATCGTCACGTGTTTCTGAGGTTGCGGCTCGTTTCACACTTGACGCAATGCCCGGCAAGCAGATGGCGATTGACGCTGATCTCAACGCCGGCCTCATTAGTGACGGTGACGCACGTCGTCGCCGCAACGAAATTGCTCAGGAAGCCGACTTTTTCGGTGCGATGGACGGCGCGTCAAAGTTCGTGAAAGGCGATGCAATTGCGGGCCTTATCATCACCACTGTCAACTTGATCGGTGGTCTCGCAATCGGTATGACCTCAATGGGGTTATCAGCTGGCGAAGCGATGAAACGGTTCGCTCTTCTCACCATCGGTGACGGGCTCGTTTCTCAAATTCCGGCACTTCTCATCTCCATTGCGGCAGGCATCATCGTCACTCGATCATCTGCCTCAGAACACGACCTTGGTTCTGCAGTTGCGAGCGAGTTCGCAAAGCAGCAACGGGCATTCCAGATCGCTGGCGTTGCCCTCGCCGCTCTTGGCGCTCTTCCTGGCCTGCCGTTGCTTCCGTTTGCGTTTATTGGCGGCCTTCTCGTTCTCGTTTCTATTCGACTGCAAGTAGAACGCCCAACGGAGCCACTTGAAGAAGAACCAGAAGTCGAAGCAGAAGAACCCGATGACCCTCAACAGCTCATTCGAAACGCACGGGTTGAGCCGCTGACACTCGAAATTGCAAACGACATGATTGACCTCGTCGACGAAACCCAAGGCGGAGATCTTCTCGACCGCATCAAAGGTCTTCGACGCAAAGTCGCAACCGAAACCGGTTTTGTCATGCCGACGATCAGAACTCGCGATAACGCCGGTCTCGACTTCGGTTCATATCGAATTCTTGCTCATGGCGTGACCATTGCTGAGGGTGTCGCTCCTGCTGGCCGGGTGCTTGTCATCGATGATGAACTCGGGCGGTGGCCCGGTGAAGAAATTCTTGAACCTGTCTTTGGTCTCGCCGCCAAATGGGTGCCGGAAAGTTTCAAACCAACCATTGAAGCTGCGGGTGCAACAGTGGTTGATCGTTCGGCGGTTATCACCACCCACCTCGGCGAAGTGCTGGTCAGTCATTCAGCTGATCTGTTCGACCGCCAGCAAATGAACGACCTCATCGACATCGTCAAAGAGAGCCAGCCATCAATTATTGATGACATCGCGGCCGCTGACGTTCCGATGCCAACTATCCAGTGGATTTTCCGTGACCTACTGCAATCGCAGGTGCCAATTAAAGACTCGACTCGCATCCTCGAGGTGATCTCGGCTTCATACCCCCGCTGCAAAGATCCAGAGGCAATTGTCGAAGAGGTTCGCCTTGCTCTCGGAGCAGCCATCACCGAAGCAAACATGGTGAGCAAAGAACTTCACGTCATTTCGATGGACGGGCTGTTAGAGCAAGAACTTCTTGCAGCGCTCAACACCACTAACGGAAGTGAACTCTTAGACGCAACAACACTCCAGACAGTGATGAATGAAATTGTTGAAGTGTCACAACGAGCCCAAAACAACGGAAACCATCCAGTCTTGCTGTGCTCCCCTCAATTGCGTCGCCCTCTTGCTGCACTATTGGACCGCATCGCCTCTGCACCACAGGTGCTGTCATTTAAAGAGGTTGGTAGCCACGTGAAAATGGCAACGGTCGGCACCATTTCGCTTCCACATCGCCAGTTGGAGGCAGAACGATGAACGCTCACGAAGTTGCAGTAGCGGCGATCGAGTCACGTCGATCGACGGTTAGTTCACGCCGCAAAGGAGTGACATATCTTGCGGCACTTGTCGTGCTGCTCGTTCATCTTCAACCGTTTGCCAACGGCACCTATACAAATGAGCAGCTGGCCGTGCGAATCACTGTTGGTCTGCTGATTGCGAGTGTGCTCACACGGCTTGCGGAATGGTTTTACCTTGACGCCCATCGCAGAAATATCGAACGGCGAATCAATGCCGCAATTGCGCAAATGAAACGCGACAACAGCGAACAGTTCAATGACCAGGAGGTCCCATCATCATGACCAGCACAACAACGCGAATTGTCCTCGTGGATGATCACCCAATTGTTCGGAGCGGAATCGCAACCCTGTTCTCTCTCAACGACGATCTTGAAGTGGTCGGCGAAGCCGGATCGGTCGCCGAAGGAAAAGAAGTCATTGCAGTGCACGATCCGGATATCGCCATTCTTGATCTAAGGCTTCCTGATGGCCCGGGGCTTGATGTTGCCCGCTGGATCGCTGAGCACAACCGGCCGACGCGCTGCATCGTTCTCACGTCAGTTCCTACTGACCGTGCGCTGGTCGCTGCTTATGAGACCGGAGCGGTCAACGCGTTTCTCACCAAAGAAGCTGATATCAAGCCGCTCATTAACGCAATTCGCGAGGTGAGAGCTGGCCGGTCACTACTTGATGCGTTCGCGGTTCGTGAGGCATCTGCACGCCTGCACGAGTACGGCCTAAACCATCTCGACATGCTGTCTCCACGTGAGCGTGAAGTAGCAGACCTCGTCGCATCTGGTTTCTCCGATGCTCAAATTGCCGAGAAATGCCACATTTCGCTGTCAACGGTTCGAAATGGACTGTCCTCGGCATATTCGAAGCTCAATATCGACACTCGCACGCAATTGGTGCGACTGCTATGGATGGCCCAAATCGACGCTGACGTCGTGTAACCAGAAAAATGTTTCGCATTTGAACAGAGCGCAATGAGCAAAGAGAAACGTTCCGTTCGCCACTTTCAAAGGACAACCCATCAACAACAGTTCTTCAGTTGCGGCCTATAGGATAGATTCCGATACATTCCAGTTGCCGCCTGAGTGGCGTCAACTTCATAGCAACAGCGTGCACAAACGGAGCCAACGGGTGAGTCAATCACAATCAGCAACATCTATGGCCGGGAAGACCATCCTTCTCGTCGACGATCACGAGACCGTCCGCATGGGGGTTGGCGCTGCGCTACGTCACCATTGGGAATCTGACTCCCGTGGCGGCCCCGACATCGTTGAAGCCGACTCGGTGACCTCTGCTCTGCGGCAACT
>JAKMEY010000029.1 GCA_022425725.1 Ilumatobacteraceae bacterium | reverse complement strand
GCTTTCTTAGGAGCTGCCTTCTTGGCCGGAGCCTTCTTCGCCGCTTTCTTAGGAGCTGCCTTCTTGGCCGGAGCCTTCTTCGCCGCTTTCTTAGGAGCTGCCTTCTTGGCCGGAGCCTTCTTCGCTGCTTTCTTAGGAGCTGCCTTCTTTACTGCCATTGTTAATCAGCTTTCTCAGTTGAGGGTTGACTTCAACGTTGAGGAGGCGCTGAACTTCATGGCGTTCGATGCCTTGATCTGCACTGGCTCACCCGTACGAGGGTTACGGCCGGTACGGGCTGGGCGCTGGGTGACGCTAAATGCACCAAACCCTGGCCAAGCGACCTTGTCGCCCTTCTTTGCACCTGCAACGACAGTGTCGAAGAATGCACCAATTGTGCGCTCGGCGTCTGCCTTTGACACGTTGGCTGCGCTTGCCACTGCGTCGATGAGTTCTGACTTAGTCATAAATCGTCCTTTTATGTCTGTACGCCGGCGAACGGGATTGTCCTCCGGGCCCCACGTTGGTGATGACACCCGAAACCGGGTGGACGCCATCAACGAGGGAACGACACCATCGAAATGAACCAAATGACAACGGTGCAACTAATCATGTTATTGCATTTGCAAATGACCATTGCTCAGAGACCTTACGTCACAACGACGAAATGCGAATCACAGACCTCACTACTCGGTTATCCGCATCTGGAATGAGTCGAAATCCACCACCGCCATCACAATACGCTGTACAAATTAAGACGTTGCTCTCTACAACCGTTTGCTCCCATCTGCGCTCTCTCAACAGAGGTGATCTGTGACCGATCTCGCCGGAACTGTCCGCCAGGCTCTTGCCAGTAAGAAGGACACGAGCGACATCTCGAACACAAGAGTCGTCATTGACACCTCAGTACTCATAGCTGACCCTGCATGCCTTCATTCGATGGGCGAGGCAGATGTCGTTATTCCGCTCACTGTGATCGAAGAACTCGACGGGCTCAAAAGCCGATCAGATGATGTCGGGCGCGCGGCCCGAACTGCACTTCGAACGATTGAAGAACTTCGACTTCAACATGGCGGTTCACTTGCGTCGCCGGTTCCTCTCGGAAATGGCTCACTCAGAATTGAAGTGAACGGCGTGCAACACGACGCACTGGTAGAGCATGGGCTTGACCCAACAAAAGCTGACAACCGAATCATCGGAGCAGCTCTCGGCCAATCTCGTCAAGCGCCAACAATGATGGTGTCGAACGACGCTGCGCTTCGCATCAAAGCTGCGCACCTCGGCCTCAGTGCTATCGAACACCAACCAACAGGCGGCAACCGAGAAATTCGACAGGCGGGCTGGCACATTGTTGACACCGACACCCAGATCATTGACGCGTTATACCGAGACGGAACCGTCGCCGTCGACGAGGCAACACATCAGGCCGATCACACACCGGTCGGCATCGACCTTGCATTGAGCGTTGATATGGCGCCGCTCGTGCGAGAGAACGAATACGTGGTGTTCAGGGCGGGGTCCCAGTCTGCCCTCGCCCGACGACGCGGAACCGAGTTTCACCTCCTCCCGCAGACCCCGGCACAGCCATGGGGATTGCATCCTCGAAATAAGGAACAGCGATTCGCAATCGATCTCCTTCTCGACCCTGATGTTTCAGTGATTGCACTCGACGGACGGGCTGGCACCGGAAAGACAATCCTCGCCATCGCTGCTGCACTCGAGCAGGTTGTCGAAGACCAGCGATATGAGCGCGTCGCCATTTATCGTCCTCTCGTTCCAGTTGGCAGAGCAGATGTTGGCTTCCTCCCTGGCAGCCTCGACGAGAAACTCGACCCGTGGATGTCCGCTGTGCACGACGCCGTCGTCGCCCTTACCGACCGGCGTTCATCGGGTGACGCCCGCCAACTCATCGATGAACTCACCGAACGACAAAAACTCTCTCTCGAATCAGTCACATTTCTTCGAGGTCGATCGCTCCAACAGCAGATGGTTGTCATCGACGAAGCGCAAAACCTTGAACCGACGACGCTCCGAACGATCCTTACTCGCGTCGGAGAAGGAACAAAAGTGGTGTTCACCGGTGACACCAGCCAGATCGATGCCCCCTACCTCGGGGAAACCAACAACGCCCTCGCTGTACTCACAAATGCCTTCACCGGACAGACATGTTTTGGCCATATCACCCTGCAATCATGCGAACGCTCAAGTGTCGCTTCGCTTGCCGCCGAACTCCTGTAGACGACAAATTGAGAAAAATTTCTCAATCTTGGAATAGGAAACCGCCATTTAGTGTTAAATGAAGCATGAGCGTTGCTGAACCCCTCACTTTTGAATCAGTCGACGACCTCCCACGTGACGTGGCATGGCAAGAATTTGCGATGTGCAAGGGCCGTCTTGAACTCTTCTTTGCAAAGAAGGCCGAACGCCCACAGGCGCGCGAACGCCGTGAAGCACGAGCCAATATGTTGTGCACAGCTTGCCCAGTGCGCATCCCCTGCCGCCAATTCGCCCGCGAAAATCACGAATACGGATATTGGGGCGGAGAAAACGAAGAAGATCGGCACCTTCTCGGCTTCACCGTCGCTGCCCCTATTGGAATCCGGGCTCGCAACGCATAGTTCCCCTCGTTACACCGCTGGCCTAATCTGGCCACGTGAGCTCTGCTGTCCGGCACTTCGCCATCATTGACCTTGAGACCGGTGGTCTTAATGGTGCGTCAGATCCGATCTATCAAGTAGCCGCCGTCTGCGGCGATCTCCACCCGAACGAAACTTGTCTCACGAACGTTTCAACATGGAGTTCGATGATTCGATTACGGCGACCTTGGGACCCAATCGGCGCGCAGCACATACACGGCATTTCCCGCCGCCAGTTGCTCTTCGCTCCATCATCTGTACAAGCGCTCAACACTCTTTTCGATCGCATTGGCGGGCGTGAAATTGTTGCTCACAACCTCGCATTTGACTGGAAGTTTCTCACCACAGCCGCTCAAATGAACGATCTGCAGTTACCCAACAGTCCTCACCTCTGCACGCTCCGACTCTCTCGCCGGCTCGACCCTGACCGACAGCGTTCACATCGGCTCAGCGATATTTGCGAGAGATACGGCATCAACATCGGCCGCAGCCACGACGCTCTCCACGACGCAGTTGCAACCTCCGAAATACTGCCGCTCCTCCTGCGAGATCAATCTTTGACCGAGTAGCGACTTAACACTCGATCTGCTGCTTCCGAGCGAGCGACGCGCATCGAGGACGGATCAACCACCTCAACCGCATCACCGAGACGTAACAACAAACGCTCGAGCCATTGACGAGATGTCACGGCGAGACGAACCTCAACCCAACCATCTGCATCTGGAGAGGACACCTCATCAACTGGATACCGCTCGTAAATCCACCGGCCACGCGGAGCCACCCGAAGTGTCACCCGCTCAATTTCCGCATCAGCAAACCAAATACCAGGCTCAGGCATCGAATCTGGCGCCTCGTTCTCCGCCTGCCCGATCACCGTTAGTGACTCGATGCGATCAATCCGGAACGTCCTGAGCCCAGCTGCACTGACATCGTGAGCGTGTGTGTACCAATTGCCTTGCGATGAGAACACCACGAATGGCTCAAGCAGTCGGTCTGTGGGCGCAACATCTTTCGATGACTGATACCGAACCTCGATTCGCTGGCGGTTCTTGATCACCTCTGAAAGTTCTTGAACGATTACAGGAGTAGGAGCGACGACGAGCAAACCCGTGTCATCCTCACCTAATCCCATCGCAATTTTGCCCAAACCCCTCGCCAGCGCCCCGTCAAGATCGGCGCCCGGTAATTGCATCGCTGCCCTTCCGGCAGCAAGTAACTCAAAAGCCTCTACCTCACTGAGTCGAAGCGGCCGCGTAAACAAACGAGGAATCCCAACGAAAATCATTCCTTCATCAATGAAGACATCGATCATCTCATCGACGTAGGGCGGCAGACCGCACATCGACACCAATTCAAGATCTCGAATGAGATCGTCAACACCTACAGAAAAGCGCTCAGCAACCTCATCAACTGAGACCTCTCCCCTTTCCATCAACCACGGCAAGATGATGAGCAACCGCCGCAATCTCTCCGTTGCTGGACGTTGTGCCATCAGACCGCCGCCCTCAACCACTCAATGAGGCGATCTCGCACATCCACGGGCTCAAGGAGTTCAGCGTCATCGAGAAATCCGAGCACCCACGAACGCAGCGCATCTTCATTAGTGAACGGCAGCCCGGTGGTGATTGACCCATCGTCGTGCCGAACGAGAATGCGTTCACTTCCAATCTCTCGTTCAACCAGCCATGCTCGGCGTGCTGCGATATGCACCACAGCCTCACGCTCAGCGGCGACCTCGTCTCCCAGCAACAGCGGGTTGGTTGGCAGTGCAGCCCCTACGTCACCGTCTGCAGGTGGTTCAAACACGATGGCCGAATCAACAGCGACCTCTCCCTCGCATCGGTCGACTCGAAATGTGCGTCGAGCACCACGGTCTTGATCGAATCCAACGACGTACCAAAACCCGTCGCGCAACAACAGCCCCCACGGCTCCACTTTTCGAACATTTCCCGAATAACGAAACGTCACAGGATGCCGCTGAGCAACCGCCGACCGCAAGATCGGCAACGCCGGCAACTCCGGCAGGTGCATCCGAATCGGACCACCAACCCCACCACCAACCCCGCCGAGTTTGAGTAGGGCTTCTTCGCCAATTGCAGAATCGGGGCGAGTAGCGGCTAGCGCGACTTGAAGAGCCCGTACCTCAGCATCGGTCAAGCCAAGGTCGGGAAGCTCAAAAGAACTTCTCTCGATGCGATACCCCATCTCACCGGCGCGATCACCACCAAACGTTTCCGTCGAGATCTCGACACCGATCTCGCGCAACGCCGCCTTATCTCGCTCGAATGCTGCACGTCGAGCCTGACCAGCATCGGGGTATTGACTCTCGAGTTCCGACGCAATCTCATGCAGGGTCAACGGACGACGGGTTTCAAGCAATAACGCAAGAAGATTGGTGAGGCGCTCGACGCGATCTGCCATCAGCGCCGATAGTCGTAGAAACCGCGGCCAGACTTTCGGCCAAGAAGACCGGCATCAACCATCCGAGACAGCAACGGCGGCGGAGCGTAGAGCGGCTCTTTGAACTCTTCATAGAGGCTCTCTGACACGGCCAAAGTGGTATCGAGCCCGATGAGGTCGGTGAGGCGAAGAGGCCCCATCGGATGGCTACAACCCTCGACCATGCCGATATCGATGTCGTCTGCCGAGGCAAAACCTGACTCCATCATTCGGATCGCCGACAACAGATACGGGATGAGCAACGCGTTCACGACAAATCCGGCACGGTCTTGCGACCTAATGACGCGCTTTGACAGCACATTTCCGGCGAAGGCCTCCGCCCGCAATGATGTTTCTTCCGATGTCATCAAACTCTCGACGAGTTCAACCAACCGAAGAACAGGCACCGGATTGAAGAAGTGAATCCCAATGACCTGCTCTGGGCGAGATGTCGCTGTTCCAAGCTTCATGATCGGTATCGACGACGTATTCGAGGCGAGTATTGCGTCTGAATTCGTCAACACTTGGTCGAGATCACGAAACAGATCGACCTTCATTTCTTCGTCTTCGATAATCGCTTCGACAACAAGGTCCCTATCGGAGAGGTCGCCGATATCGGTGGTAAATGACAAGCGCTCCATTGCTGCATCGCGCTCATCTTCAGTCATTTTGTTTGCGGTCACACCACGGTCAAATGATGTCACGAGACGAGCACGGCCTGCCTCAGCCGCCTCAGCGGAGGCCTCGCGAACCAGCACTTCAAGCCCAGCGCGTGCACACACTTCGGCGATGCCTGAACCCATCAATCCGCAACCAATGACACCCACTCGCTCAATCGTTTTTGCTTCAGCCATCTCTCAATCATGCCCGAAAATGTCGGGTTGAGAGCGCACGGCGGGCAGAATTCAGGGGTGAGTCATGATTCCCATCCATCACGCCATCGAAGGGTGTGGGCTGGCGACCCGCATCCACTCGGAGCAACGTTCGATGGAACGGGAACAAACTTCGCTCTCTTTTCTTCAAGCGCGGAACATGTCGAATTGTGCCTCTTCGGCGGCCCTGGCGACCAATCATTAGACGAACAACGAATTGACCTGCACGAGGTCGATGGCCACGTCTGGCACGCATACCTCCCTGACGTCACACCAGGTCAGCATTACGGATACCGAGTTCACGGAGAATGGAATCCCGATGCCGGGCTCTGGCACAACGACAACAAGGTGCTGCTCGACCCCTACGCGCACCGCATTGACGGCGAACTCGACTGGAATACCGCGTGCTTCGCCTACGACCTTGATGACCCCGACTCAACAAGCTCTGAGAATTCGGCGCCATTCGTTCCACTCAGTGTTGTCCACGACCGTTCCTTTGACTGGAGTGGCGACGAATTACTCAAAACCCCAACCCACGAGAGCATCATCTACGAGGCTCATGTCCGAGGGTTCACCATGCAGCACCCTGACATTCCTCCAGAGCAACGGGGCACCTACACCGCGTTGCGTCATTCTGCGATCATTGAACATCTCGTACAGCTCGGAGTTACTGCGATCGAACTGATGCCTATCCATCAGTTCATTCATGACCATCACCTCATTCAACAAGGTCGCAAGAACTACTGGGGTTACAACACGATCGGATATTTCAGCGCCCACAACGAATACGGGGCGCAGATCGGGGCAGATCCGGCAGATGAGTTCCGAGAAACGGTCAAGGCGCTCCACTCCGCAGGTATCGAAGTCATCTTGGATGTGGTCTACAACCACACCGCAGAAGGCAATCATCTCGGACCAACCCTCTCGATGCGAGGTATCGACAACCATGCGTACTACCGACTTGTCGATGACGAACCCCGCCACTACCTCGATTTCACCGGATGCGGAAACTCTCTCAACATGCGACACCCACACGTGTTGCAGCTCATCATGGACAGCCTTCGACACTGGGTGCTCGATATGCACGTCGACGGATTCCGATTCGATCTCGCCTCGGCCCTGGCTCGCGAACTTTTCGAAGTAGATCGTCTATCCGCGTTCTTCGACATCATCCACCAGGACCCAGTGCTCTCGCAGGTCAAACTCATCGCTGAACCCTGGGATGTCGGTGAAGGCGGCTATCAGGTTGGAAACTTCCCACCGAAATGGTCTGAATGGAATGCCGATTACCGAGACACCATGCGTGATTTCTGGCGTGGAGAACATGCTCGCCTTGCCACGTTCGCCCAACGCTTCACAGGGTCGTCAGACCTCTACCGGTCAGACACGCGGCGGCCGACCGCATCGATCAACTTCGTCACCTGTCATGACGGATTCACCCTCTCAGACCTCGTCAGTTATAACGAGAAACACAACGATGACAACGGCGAAGAGAGCCGCGACGGGGAGTCTCACAATCGGTCATGGAATCACGGCGCTGAAGGGCCAACCGATGATGCTTCAATCAACGAACTTCGTCATCAGCAGCAGCGGAACCTGCTCGCAACATTGCTTCTTTCCCAAGGGGTGCCAATGTTGCTGAGCGGAGACGAAATCGGACGCACACAGCGGGGCAATAACAACGCATATTGCCACGACAGTGAATTGAGTTGGGTCAACTGGGAGAACCTTGACAGCGATATGCACCTCTGGGTGCAACGGCTTATCGCCTTTCGATCATCGCATCCGATCTTCAAACGCCGCAGATGGTTTCAAGGTCGACCACTTCGTGACAATGACGACATGGCATGGTTCCGTCCTGACGGCGAAGAAATGACCTCGTCTGACTGGGAACAAGGATTCGCCCAGGCCGTTGGTGTCTTTCTCAACGGCGAAGCAATCACCATTCCTGATCGCTTCGGAAATCGAATCATCGATGACACCTTCATGTGCATCTTTTCTGCAAGCCCGCTTGAGCTGACGTGGACATTGCCACCGGAGCGTTGGGGCTCGTCATGGACGATCAAATTCGATTCATCTCGACCAGAGATCGGGCAAGGGAGCGACGAGGCACTGGTCGCAGGAGCAGAGTTCGTCATTCCGGGCAGAACCACGCTCGTTCTCGAGCGCTCCACCACGTAAGAAACGACCTCTCACCGGGCTTTATGCGCCCGATACCACTGCACTGTTGCGACGGTTGCTGAGTCCGCGTCTCGATCGATGTCACTACCGGCATCTGACAGCGCAGTGGTGAGAGCGCTTGCGAGTTCCTTACCTAACTCGACACCCCACTGATCAAAACTGTTAATTCCCCACATCGCTCCTTGGATAAACACAATGTGCTCGTAGAGCGCTATGAGTTGCCCCAAGGTTCGGGCATCGAGTTGCTCGGCAAGAATCAGCGTGCTTGGCCGATTTCCATCAAAGTTGCGATGAGGCTCCTCGTGGGATGCCCGCCCGAAAGCGAGAGCTTGGGCTTGGGCAATCAGATTCGCAAACAACGCATCATGCTGTGTGATCAGGTCGTGTCTCGGTCGAGCGACACCAATGAAATCAACCGGAATGACATCGGTGCCTTGATGAAGAAGTTGGAAGAAGGCGTGTTGGCTGTTTGTTCCTGGCTCACCCCAAATCACTGGCCCGGTGGGGCCGGTGACAGGCATGCCGGCAGACGTCACCGACTTGCCATTTGATTCCATATCGAGTTGCTGCAAGTACGCAGGAAATCGTCGGAGTTCGTGCACGTAGGGAATCACCGCTTTCGAGGGACGATTCAGCACATTGCGGTGCAACAAGCCGATAAGGGCAAGGGTCACCACCACGTTGTCGTCGAGCCGATCATCGTCAGCAAGCGTTTCCATCATGTGAGCATCAACATCTCGTGCCCCGGCCTGCAACTCAGCAAAGCGTTCTGGTCCCACGAGCAGCATCACCGACAGCCCGACTGCTGACCACAGCGAGTATCGACCACCAACCCAGTCCCAAAACCCAAAGGTTGCATCGGCACTAATGCCAAACTCTTCAACTCTCTCCGAAGCCGTCGACACCGCAACAAAATGATCTTTCACCGCAGACACACCGAGGGCATCAGTCACCCATTGCCGTGCAACCCGCGCATTTGTCAACGTCTCCAACGTGCCAAATGTCTTCGAGACAATGACGAACAAGGTTGACTTCGGTTGAACCTTGTCGAGCACCGACGTGATGTCCGAAGCATCAATGTTCGACACAAAGTGAGCTCGAAGACGTGGAAGAGCGTCGCCGACCAGCGCCTCAGCAGCCATCGCCGGACCGAGGTCTGATCCACCGATTCCGATATTGACAATGTCGGTGAACTCAGGATTCGCGCGAACCTTCTCGGCGAACGCACCCATACGTGTCAGTTCGGCGTGTATCTCCGACATCACATTGCCCCCGTCAACTTCAAACGTCGCATCAGGCTCTGCTCGAAGCGCCATGTGTAGCGAGGCTCGACCCTCGGTGACATTGACAGGTTCGCCCCCTGCAAGTGCCTGGAAGCGCTCGCATACCCCAGCTGTACGGGCAGCAGACCTCAACGAGCCGAGAACCTCGTCGGTGACCGGTTGACGAGACCAGTCGATGCGGAGGCCAGCAAGTTGAGCAACGTAACGCTGAGCCCGAGAAGGGTCGACGGCAAACAGTTCCCGGAGTGTCCGGTCATCAGCGCGCACGTCGTTGAGATAATTCACTGACATGACACTACTGAGATCACTTCGCCCGAATATGTTGTGTCGGTGGATTCTCGTGCTCAGAGTGGTGTTCGCTCGGCGATCATTGCGTACGCCCTCTGGGGCAGCCTCACCGCATTCTGGAAACTGCTCGACGAATTTTCGGCAGTTGACCTCATCGGCTGGCGAGTCATCGCCGCGGTCGTCGTGCTGTGGGTGTTCATCACGATACGCGGCAATTTCTCGACCGTGCTCACCGCCCTGCAAGATCGCAACGTTCGACGGTTTTTGCTGCCAGCTGCCGGGCTGCTCATCATCAACTGGTCGACATATGTGGGCGCAATCGTTTCGGGGAGGGTTCTCGAAACTGCGCTTGGCTACTTCCTTGCCCCGCTCATCACGATGGCAATCGGTGTCACCATCCTCGGAGAGCGGCTCACTCCCATGCGAGTCGTTGCGATCATTCTCGTTATCGTCTCAATTTCAATCCTCACCGCCTCATACGGACAAGTGCCGTGGCTGTCGTTCGCTCTCGGAGGAAGTTGGGCTTTTTATGGCTTGGTGAAACGTCGAGTTCCGCTCGACCCGATCCATAGTTTGACCGGCGAGGTCACGACCTTGCTGCCGATCGCAATCATTGTGGTCATCATCTCACTCACACGAACGGGTGGTGTCGGCGAACTCGCATCGGGGTTTGACTGGGTGCTGCTCGCCGCAACAGGTCTAGTTACCGCTGCTCCACTCCTCTTATTCGCCCATGCCGCCCCTCGAGTGCCGTTCACCTTGCTTGGCCCTATCGGATGGATGGTGCCCATCATCAATTTCTTGCTCGGCTGGCTGGCCTATAGCGAGACGATGACCACTGCGAGGTTCATCGGGTTTGCCACGGTCTGGCTCGCTCTAGTGGTGGTCGCAGTCGAGACTGTCGCTCGAGCTCGGAGTGATCGGTCAATCGCTCAGAATAAGACGGCGATTTCGCGCTAGAGGTACGTTTCTACGCAGAACCTCATGCAACGAAAGAACGTGCACGTCCCCACGAGAGGCCTATGCCCTACTCGGCAACAGTGGTCGTCGTCGAAGTTGATGAGGAGGTCGTCGATGTTGTCGACACTTCCGGCGTCGGCGCAACCGTTGTGGTCGGAGCGACCGTCGTCGTCGTGGTCGTGGTGGTCGTCGTCGTCGTTGAGGTTGTCGTCGTGGGGTTCGGATTCGGCACACTTCCATCGAAACTCGGAAGGCTCTCGCTGTATGTCACGTCTTCAGGCTCGCTGACACCGTTCCACACGAGCACCGATTCACCGAGTTCGACCAGCGACTGGAAGTATTCGGAGATATGCATCGGAATTCGAACACAGCCATGTGAGGCCGGCTCGGCTGGCACTTGAATTGCTCCGTGGACAGCGATTCCGTAGTTGAAGTACACCGGATTCCACATGTCGCCAAGTGGGCCATTGCGTGTGCCTTCGACAAGGCGCCGATATTCGAATACTCCACCCGGAGTCTTCGCGTATGCACAGATCTCTCTGGTGATTGGCTCTTCGAGGAGTTCACCCTCAGAATCTGTGTCGTAGGTAACGACCTCGCAATACAACGCCGGCTCTCCGAACTCGTCGAGCTCTCCCGATGAGATATGAGTGATGAGCGCTGGCACGTCCTTGTGAAAGACAACGAGCACCTGCTCCTCAAGGTAGATCTCGGTGTGGTTTTGGAGACCACCGGTGGGACGACGTGGTCGCACCATCAGCGGCTCTTGCATCCGATCCCATAGGGCTGGAGTCACCACTCCGGTTGCGTCTTGACGAGGCACCCCCATCACCAACTTTTCGTACGCCCACACAGCCTGCTTCGTCAACGTGCCAACGACTCCGTCAATCGGACCTGGGTCGAATCCGATATCGGCAAGCCGTTGCTGCAACATTTCGACGTCGTCTCCGGTGGTTCCGCGTTCGAGATTGCGTGACAGAGGAACCTTCGGGACGGTCGTCGTGGTGGTGGTCGTCACAGGAATAGTCGTCGACGACACCACCGGCTCATCAGCAACATCGTCGCCGCCCGACGTCCCACCAACGATTGCGACAACAACAAGCAAAAGAGCTGCAACGAGAGCAGGTATCCATCGGCGGTAGCGGTTGAACATCATGTGCGATACACGGCGTTACAGGGTGAGTGCGACGGGAAAACAACACAACGAACTACGGCAATGTTCGAACGAACAGTGTCAAGGAGCGGAGCAGACGTCGTGTCGATCATGACCGCCGGAGATCGCGGCGCAGCGTCCACATCTCTGAAAGCATCTTTCGAATAACTGCCGGTGATGAAAGTGTCGATTCGCCACGCGTCCTTGGGAAATAGTCGACGCCCATCTGCATCACTTCAAAACCTTCACGTTGAGCCCGGATAATGAGCTCAGCATCAATGAACGAACCTTCACTCTTCAGTTCGACTGAGTCGAGCACCTTTCGGCTCACCAGTTTGCATGCAAAGTTGATATCCCGAACCCGAACACCGAAGGCCGCCTTAATCAGCGTGTTGTAGACCGTGGTGTACACCGCCCGAAGTGCTCCCTCACCGGTTCGGTCAAAGCGATACGCGCTCACAATGTCAGCCTCGTACTCACGAAGCAGTCGAACAATGCGGGGCAGTTCATTGAGATCAAACGGCAGGTCAGCATCGGTATAGAGCACGATGTCACCTTGCGCGGCAGCGAATCCTGACCGCATTGAGCCGCCGAGTTTTCGGTTCGTCGGGTGGTGGACAACACGAACGCGCGAATCTTCTTCTGCGAGCCGGTCGGCAATAGCAGCGGTGGCATCGGTCGATGCATCGTTAATGATGATGAGCTCGTAATCGGCGATCTCGCCTGAGATGATCATGCGCTCACACGAACGACGGCCGTAGGCAATCGCCCGCTCGATGTACTCCTCTTCATTCCACATTGGATAAAAGATCGACAGCATCGGCGGAGCCGAAGTGGTTGCTGACGACGAGTTCATGGCATCACAGGCTACCGACGAACTGTCCATCAGTAGGTTCGGGCGATCGCACCTACACTGGCGGCAATGGCGCTCCCCGACGATCTCACACCTCCGGCACCGCCTGGTCGCGGTCGTGAAATGAGCGGTGGATGGAAAGCGACCGTCACCCTCACATGGATTGGGGTCGTCATCGGGCTTGCCTCGGTATGGGCAGTGAGCAGGCAAGTGGGTCTTAGTACTTGGTGGCTCGGCCCGCCCGCAAATGGCCGGCACCTTGCGATCAACCTCGTGCCATTCGTTGCCCCTTTTCTCGCCCTCATTTTGGCGATCGGTGGTTCGCACCGAACATGGAAAGTTGGCGTGCTGGCCGGGGCGGTCATCGTGCTAATCGGTGCTGTCGACCTCGGTCGAGTCACCCGGCTCGGCGTCGTTGAAATCGTTCTCGGCCTTGCGGGAGCGGGTTCCTCCCTCGCTTCCTGGGTTGGTACGCCGCGTGCTATTTCGCCCTGACCAATAACGGCGATAGGTTCAGTTGCCATGTCGAACGTGTTGATGACGCTTCCTGCCGGTGAGCGGGTCGGAATCGCCTTCTCTGGTGGGCTTGATACCTCTGCTGCCGTTGCCTGGATGCGGGAGGGTGGAGCAAGCCCATTCTGCTATACGGCTGACCTTGGCCAGTATGACGAGCCTGATCTCTCTGGCGTGCCTGACCGCGCCCTTCAGTACGGAGCGGAGGCTGCTCGGCTCATTGACTGTCGTGACGAACTTGTCCGAGAAGGCCTGATGGCATTGCAATGTGGAGCGTTTCACATTCGCACGGCCGGCCGAACCTACTTCAACACCACCCCAATTGGTCGCGCCGTCACCGGCACGCTGCTCGTCCAGGCAATGCAAGAAGACGGTGTCGACATTTGGGGCGATGGATCTACCTACAAGGGAAACGACATCGAGCGGTTCTATCGCTACGGCCTGATGGTCAACCCGAAGTTGCGAATTTACAAGCCCTGGCTCGATGAGGCGTTTGTCGAACAACTCGGTGGCCGCACCGGGATGAGCGAATTCCTCACCACTCGAAACCTTCCCTATCGAGACTCGGTGGAGAAGGCGTACTCAACAGATGCAAATATCTGGGGCGCTACGCACGAGGCGAAGGCGCTAGAGGAACTCTCCACGGGAATGGAGATTGTTGCGCCAATTATGGGAGTCGCCCATTGGGATCAAACGGTTGATATCGCACACGAGGATGTCACCATCACATTCGAGGAAGGTTGGCCTACCGAGATCAACGGCAAGACGTTTGACAATCATGTCGAGCTGGTGCTTGAAGCCAATGCGATAGGTGGACGTCACGGCCTTGGTATGAGCGACCAAATTGAGAACCGCATCATCGAGGCAAAGTCTCGGGGAATTTATGAAGCCCCCGCTCTCGCCCTGCTGCACATCGCCTACGAGCGGCTCGTGTCAGCGATTCATAACGAGAACACGATCGAGAATTACCACACGATGGGATTGCGCCTCGGACGTCTGCTCTACGAGGGTCGCTGGTTTGACCCTCAAAGCCTCATGCTTCGGCAGCCGCTGCTCAATTGGGTCGGATCAGCCGTCACCGGTTCTGTGACGCTCCGCCTTCGTCGAGGAGACGACTATTCGATTCTCGACACCACAGGACCCGACCTCACCTATGAGCCTGATCGTCTCTCGATGGAACGAGTTGAAGATGCTGCGTTTGGGCCGCTCGACCGAATCGGTCAACTCACGATGCGGAATCTCGATATCACCGACTCACGCGACAAACTCGACGTCTACCGCCGGGTGGGTGCACTTGGAAAAGATGGAGCGCTCGAACTCGACCCGACTCGTGACTGAACGCTCGCGTCAACTGGTGCGAGCCCCGATAATGGCTGCGAGCAAATCTGCGCGGCCGGGCATGGTGTCAACTTCGATGTATTCGTGATCGGCATGGGCTCCGCCTCCCACGGCACCGAGTCCATCAAGTGTCGGAACACCGCGTGCGGCGGTGAAGTTCCCGTCGCTGCCTCCTCCGACCGCCACTCCGACAACAGAGGCGTCGTGAGCGAGAGCAAGCGGCATGAGCTCAGCCGAGGCTGATTCAGGCATCGGTGGGCGACCGACCCGACCATTCACCTCAATGGTTGCCTCTGGATTCACCGGAGCAAGATCTGCAAATGCGGCTTCGATGCGGTGTGCTTCTTCTGCCGACGTCACCCTGACATCGACCCGAATTCGAGTTTCGGCTGGGACAACATTGTCGGCCGTGCCCGCATGTGCCACCGTTGGGGTCACCGTCGTCTCCTGCAGATCATCAGCAAACTCTGCGATTGCGAGCACCTGATGCGCTGCTTCAACAAGTGAGTTCACGCCTCGATGAGGCTCGAGTCCGGCATGTGCGGCTCGACCACCGATCACGACTTCGAAGGTGCCGGTGCCCTTTCGGCCTGTCTTTAGCGCTCCGCCGTCGCCACTAGGCTCCAATACGAGCACCGTTCCGCACGCAATGGCTCGCTCTTCGAGAAGCGATCTCGACGTCTTTGACCCAACTTCTTCATCGCACGAGAGCAATATTTCGACTCCTGAGCGGTCGTTCATTGAGGCAACCGCATGAATTGCTTGCACAATTCCGGCTTTCATATCGAATACGCCCGGCCCGGTGGCTCGGCCGTTCTCGACGTT
Source organism: Ilumatobacteraceae bacterium (assembly GCA_022425725.1). Taxonomy (GTDB): domain Bacteria; phylum Actinomycetota; class Acidimicrobiia; order Acidimicrobiales; family Ilumatobacteraceae; genus Casp-actino5. Next base: position 40,360 of record JAKMEY010000029.1, on the reverse strand, counting down.
GAACGGCCGCTGGTCGAGGGTGCCTGAGGGAAACACGGTGTCGTGGTGCCCCAAAATGAGCACCTTTGGGTCACCGCCTCCGGTCCAGTGCACGTGCGGACCCGCCCCCTCATCGATGAGGGTTGGACGCGTTCCTAAATGCCGTTCTATGAGATTGGCAACTACCTCAGCCGATCGTGCCAACAATTGCGGGTCGCTCGAGGGTGACTCGGCTTCTACAAGTTGCCGGAGATCATCGATCATCATTTCGAGCACGTCTCCCATCACCTACACGCTAGCCCTGGGTGCGGTCGCTTATCCTCTCAGCCCCACAGCTCAGCATTGAGTTCGTCTCGATAGGGAGGGTCAGCCCCGCGCCGACTGACCGCAATCGCAGATGCGTGAACACCTGCCGTAGCTGCAGCTGCGAGAAGGTCGAGGTCGCTCAATATGTCGCGGTGCACGTCAGAATATGTGCTGCGTTGAACCCACCACGCCACAAAACCGGCACAGAAGGAGTCTCCAGCACCGACGGTGTCAACGATGTCGACATGGGGAACAGCCACCTGGGTTGAACCCTTCGAGGTGAGAATCTCAACTGGAGATGAACCCGCAGTCACCACGACGACTTTCGGGCCTCCTTCCAGCAATCGATGGGCAGCCGCCATTGCGTCGAGCTCTGGGTAGAGATACTTGAGGTCCTCATCACTCACTTTGATGACGTCTGCTGCGGCTACCACCGCATTCAGGCGTGCTCGGTACTCGTCAGGCTGTGTGATCACCAGAGGTCGACAGTTGATGTCGATCAACGCCAGCGTTGTCGGCGGTCTCTCAACGACGAGTTGCGCAATGTGATTGGCCACCGGCGAGAGAACGAGCCCGAGGCCTCCGGTGAGTATCCATCCCTCATCAACGTGAGCATCGTCTCCAGCGATCTCTCTCGCAGCGGTGCCGTCGATATAAAACCGGTACGAGGCCCTGCCGTCGTCGGACAGTTCAGCTAAGGCGAGTGTGGTCGGCGATGTCGTGCGGCGCACGTAGTCGACGTTCACTCCATCGGCAGTCAGTTGGGTGAACAGGTCATCACCAAATCGATCTTCAGAGATTGCGCCGACGAAGGCCGTCTCGACACCAAGTCGACCGAGCGCTCGCGCGGCATTAAAGGGAGCACCGCCGCACACGGCGTCTACTGCTCCTCCATAGGTGACGATGAGGTCGATCAATGCCTCGCCGAACACCGAGACTTGCGGCGCTGTTGACATGTCGTCATCGTCGCAGACGTTTCGCAAAACCTGCGACATTCTCTCAAGCGGCGAGGCAAGTTCGTTTTCCTCTGCGAGGATGGAGGCGATGTCAGTATTCACTGTTATCGCTTTCATTGTTGGCACCATCGTGCTGATTTCGGGCGCTGACATCATGGTTCGCGGGGCAGCACGCATCGCCGCAAGCAGTGGCCTTTCGCCGGTGGTCATCGGTCTTACCGTTGTCGCATTCGGAACAAGTGCCCCTGAACTCGCCGTGAGCATTGGGGCAGCGACCCGGGGCACCAGCGATCTTGCCCTCGGAAATGTTGTCGGCAGCAATATCGCCAACATCCTCCTCGTTCTCGGCCTGTCAGCAGTCGTTGGGTCAGGGCTCGTCGTCGCATTTCGTATCGTTCGCATCGATGTTCCGCTCATGATTGGCGCATCAATTGCAGTCATCGTGCTCGGTCTCGACGGATCGCTTGGACGTATCGATGGTGCGCTGTTTGTTATCGCCCTCTTCGCCTACCTTTTCCGAACGGTGTCATCTGCGAGGTCAAATGCCGATGACGAAAGCCGCCATCACATCGCAAAAGAGTACGAAGAGGGTCTTGCAGCTGAGATTTCAGGAACGCACCCGCTACGGCAAAGCGTCGCACTTGTTGTTGTGGGCATCGCCATGCTTGTTATTGGCTCACAGTTGCTCGTCACTGCTGCGACAGACCTTGCAACGGCATTGGGGGCAAGTGAGTTCCTCATCGGTCTTACCGTGGTCGCTGTCGGAACATCGCTACCCGAAATTGCAACCTCAATCGTTGCAGCCGCCAAAGGTCAACGAGACCTCGCTGTCGGAAACGCGGTGGGCTCGAACTTGTTCAATCTTCTTGCGGTGCTGGGATTCACCTCTCTCATTGCACCGATTGAGGTGAGCGAAACCGCTCTCGGCTTCGACCTTCCATTCATGCTTGCGGTTGCAGTTGCATGTCTACCCATATTCGTCAACGGGTATGTCATCAAGCGTTGGGAAGGAGTGCTGTTCACCGGCTACTACGTCGGCTATCTCGTGTGGCTGGGGCTCGATGCTGCGTCGGCCTCCATTCACGACGAGTTCAGCTTTGCCATCCTCGTGTTCGTCGTGCCACTCACCGCAGTTACTCTCATCGTGACTAGCTTGCGTGCGGCGCGTCCTGCGCAAACGGCGGTGCAATAACCTGATTGCTATGGGCCGCAGCGGCCACACGTTGATGGCTGACGTCAGATACGAACACTCGACATTGCGGCACCGACGATGCCAGCCGTGTTTGCAAACTCCGCCACAACAATTTCGGGGCGGACCTCAAGTAACGGCACCCATTTCTCCGCTGATGTTGATGCTCCTCCCCCGACGATGATCACATCCGGTGAGAACAGCGCATCGACTGTTTGAAGGTACTTTGACACTCGGTGAGCCCATTTGCGCCACGTCAGATCTTCACGTTTTCGGGCACTGGCTGCTGCCCACCGCTCAAATGACTCACCTCGGAACTCAAGGTGACCGAGCTCAGAATTTGGAACGAGATGCCCATCAATAAACAAGGCTGAGCCGATTCCTGTTCCAAATGTGAGGGTGATGACGACTCCCCGACGACCTGCTCCGGCCCCGAACGACATCTCGGCAACACCTGCGGCATCAGCATCGTTCATCACGACGACGTCGTGTTTCAGTAGTGACGAGAACAATGTCTCCGCATCGACGTCAATCCAACTCTCGTCGATATTGGCTGCAGAGTGGACGATGCCATTTCGCACCACAGACGGGAGTGCTATCCCAACGGGGCCTTCCCATTCAAAATGCCGAACGAGGTCGACTACAACGTCAGCCACTGCCTCCGGGTTCGCCGGATGCGGCGTTGAAATTCGAAACCGTTCAGCAACGAGTTGACCAGACTCTGACAAATTCACTGGGGCGGCTTTCATTCCGCTTCCGCCAATGTCGATACCGAACCCGATGTGTGAGCTCACGGGCACCAACGTTATCGATCAGGCTTTGGCTCTGGTCTTGCGAAGTACAGGATCTGCGAGCGCCAGCGCACGGTCCGCGAATGACAGCACGCGCCCAGCAGCGCCCGGGGTGTCACCGTCGACAAGGTTGCCCATGACCTGCAGGGTGATGTTCGCAATTGAGTGAGTTCCAACCGCAACCCGTAGACCGGTTCGCAGCAAGAACGGATGTCCGATGAGGAACGCAAACCGTCGGCCGGTGCGGAGGAATGCATCGAATCGCTCGCCAACAGCATCGTCGTAGCGAGACTCGGCACCAACCGGATTGCGAAGATATTCGTCGGCCGCGAGCATTCCAGATTCGAGCCCGTAGTCGATCCCCTCACCATTCATTGGGTTAACGAGTCCTGCAGCATCGCCTACCGCCATCCAACCGGGTCCTGAACGCTTCACCACCGCCATTGGCAACCGCCATGCACGTGCCTTTCCGATGTCGGCTCCAAGACTCCACGAGCCCTCAACCGTGGCTCGATACGACGCAAGCAACTTGTTGAGATTGAGGCTCTTGAAGCCCTTCATCGTCGACAGTGCCCCAACGCCGATATTCACTGAGCCATCTCCACAAGGAAACATCCAGCCGTATCCAGGCACTGGTGTTCCGTGTTCATCGCTAAGTGTGAGGCACGCCTCCAACATGTCATCGGCATGCCTCGGCGACTCGACATAACTTCGAATTGCAAGGCCAAACGGTTCATCAGCGACGCGGACTGCGCCGAGGTCTCGCGCTACAGCGCCGGGAGCACCTGTTGCAACGATCACCTTTTCGGCGTACACCTCGCGTGTTCCGCCTGCGCACTCGACTCGAACACCTCTAACCACATCATCTTCGATAATCGGTCGCGCCGTCGACTGAAACGACACGGCTGCGCCAGCAGATTCGGCTGCGCCGATGAGTTTTGCATCGAGGCTCTGACGCGGCCATACGGCGCCGTATCCGGGAAACCGATCGGTTTCGGGCCATGGCAACTCACGTGTTTGGCGCCCGGCGATCATTCGCAGACCAGAGATTCGATGCGATGCATCGATCGGGATATCAAGTTCTTTCAGCGCTGCAACCGCCCGAGGGGTCAGCCCATCACCGCAGATCTTGTCTCGGCCTCGTTCTCCAGATTCGAAGACCGCTACCGATGCCCCTGCCCGCGCTGCACGCATCGCAGCAGCCGAGCCGGCTGGGCCTCCACCAATAACCGCAAGGTCAACTCGTTCGCTCACGATGGAACGTCAGTTCTCGCCAGCGATCAAGTGATGATGACGGATGACCTCGGCGACAATAAACCGGAGGAACTTTTCAGTGAATGCAGGGTCGAGGCCGGCTTCGGTGGCAAGGGTCCGAAGGCGCTCGATCTGCTCGTTTTCGCGGGACTCATCCGCAGGAGGAAGCCCGACTTCGGCCTTGTATTCACCGACTGCCTGGGTGATTTTGAAACGCTCTGCGAGCATGCAAACGAGAGCGGCGTCGATGTTGTCAATACTTGCTCGATAGCGAGACAAACGGTCGTCGTTCACGGGGCATTCTCCTCGGTGGTATCCGCATTGGAAACGCTAGCGGCATTGCGCCTGTGGAGCCATCTCTGCGCAAGTATCAGCGGTCATCTTGCGGAACCTGGCCAATGTCCGATCGCAATTCGATCGTGCCCGAATGCGTCACGACGGACCTCGCAGTCGACGTACCCGTGCTCTTCAAAGAGATACTCCGTCGCCAACCGCTGGTCAGCACCAATTTCGAGCACGAGAGCACCATTCGCCGTCAGAAAGTCGCCTGCCCTCCGAATAATTTCACGAATTGCATCGAGCCCGTCAGAGCCGGAGTACAGCGCCACTTCCGGCTCATAATCTGAAACACTTCTCTCGACATCTGGACTTTTCAGCGCGATGTACGGGGGGTTCGACACGATCACATTGGCCTGCAGGTTCGCCGGTATTGCATCAAACCACCGGCTCTCGATGATCGTGACATTTCGCGCTGGCCGACCAATTCCTGCGAGGTTCGCTCGGGCAACTGCGAGAGCATCCGGTGAGATGTCGGTCATCCAGATCGACGTGTTATCGATGGGGAGTTCGGTGGCGAGCGACAGACCAATTGCGCCCGAACCCGTCCCAAGGTCGATCACGGTTCGTGCCCCTTCGACCGCCCTTGCGAAGTCAATGGCAACGCCTGCAACCTCTTCGGTTTCCGGGCGAGGAATAAGTACCCGTTCATCAACGAAGAGATCGAGATGCCGAAATGCCCAACGACCGAGCACATATTGCAGTGGCTCTCCTGTGCGGTATCGCCCGACGATGGCATCAAGATGCGCCACCATGCGCTCTGTCACCTCTTCGTCGAGAACGTCGTCAACCCGATCAGCCGACACTGCGACTTCGACCAGCCACCGAGCGTGAGTTCGGTCTCCAATGACTTCTGCGGTCGACTCAACAAGTTCGCGAACGGTTGTCACAGCCCACCTTCGGTCTCCTGGGCGAGAAGTCGTTCGCGTTCTTCAAGAAGAAGAGGTTCGATGACGTGGTCAAGCGCTCCCGCAAGCACCTCAGGAAGACGATGAATCGTAAGACCGATTCGGTGATCGGTCACTCGACCTTCTTTAAAGTTATAGGTGCGAATCTTTTCGCTTCGGCCGCCACCACCGACCTGAGACCGCCGATCTGCAGACCGCTGCGAGTCTTGCTCCGATTCTGCATGCGCCTTCAGGCGAGCTCGAAGCACCTGCATGGCCCGCGCTCGGTTCTGTAACTGGCTTCGCTCGTCTTGCATTGTGACAACAAGCCCGGAAGGTCGGTGGGTGATACGCACTGCAGAGTCGGTCGTGTTGACGTGCTGCCCCCCCGCTCCCGATGAGCGATACACATCAATGTCGAGATCACGATCATCGATCTCAACTTCGACTTCATCGGCCTCCGGCAACACCGCAACCGTCGCAGATGAGGTGTGAACACGACCCTGGCTCTCGGTTACTGGCACACGCTGAACACGGTGCGGTCCACCTTCGAACTTGAGGTGCTGCCACGCATCGTTACCACGAACGATAAACGTCACCTGGTTCGTTCCACCGAGGTCACTTGCATCGTGTGAGAGCACCTCAAGTTTCCAGCCATGCACTTGGGCGTATCCGCGGTACATGTCGAGAAGGTCTCCTGCGAAGAGATTGGCTTCCTCACCGCCCTCTGCCCCACGGATCTCAACAATCACATTTCGACCTGCGTCTGGGTCTGGAGGAATGAGCAATTCCCGCACGTGTTGTGCAAGCGAATCAAGTTCGCGTTGGCCCGCAAGCACCTCTTGTTCGAATGCTGTTCGGTCGTCACCATCGGCGACCTCGGCGATTTCGCTGGCGGCAGCGATGTCGTCGAGTAAACGATCTCGGGTCGCAAGCGCGTCAACAAATGCTTGAAGTTGGTGATACCGCTGCGACACTTTCCGCAACTCATTGGGGTCGGCAGCGGTCGCAGGATCGGCTAACCGTTGCTCAAGTTCACGGAATTCCCCAGCGTGCGTCGCAAGGCGCTCAAAAAGAGCATCGTGCTCGTGAGAAGGCTCCGACATCGTGCTACGAGACTACTCTCAGCGGCTCAACAGTTCGGCTTGCGACACGATGCGCATTGAACGGCGAGACCGTTGGGCCATCTCGTTGAGCACGGGCAGACGATTACGACCATCGACGGCGACGAGAATCTCAGTCACCGTCTCACCATGGGCTGACCACTCGGCATGGTCGGCGGCGTCGACGATGGCCCCGAGGTCGGTACCGGTCGTGCAGGCAACGAGCACGTATTCGCCATCTAATTGGGCTGAAATGAAGGCGGGAGCCGCATCGGACATGCTGCCGCGCGGCAGCACCCCGGACATCGCCACGCGGTTTGCCAATGGCGAATCAGCAGACGACAACACGGTTGCTCTCATCCAACGTTCCGCCGATAGCCGATTGAGCGGATGCGGGTCAGCAGCGGGATGTCGGTATGTCTGGACGAATTCGACAACTCGCACGAGCGAGTCGAGAGCTGGGGCATCACCGTGCAGCATCTGAAAGGCCTCACGATCCTGAGAGCCGACGCCAACCCGTAATTTCCATTCGTCCTCAAATATCACTCGGCAGACTTCAAGCCCCGCGACTTCGCCGGTGAGCACGCCGTGCTCGATCACGACCTCAGCGCCCGCCTCAGAGATGATCGATCGAAACTCATCGATCTCGAACGCACATTCCGCTTCGGTCTCAGCAGGCCGTGGATCAACCAGCGTTAGCGACCTTCCATCGAGGAGGTACACATCGCAATCGATCTTCCACTGGCGCATTCGACGGGCAACTACCGGCGCTTGTTCTTGTTGTTGGTCGGGAACGACGATGTCTAGTCGGGCAGAGTTTTTACGAAGATGGAGCGCTATCGCCGCTGCTAACAGGCGTTCGGGTTGCTCGTCCAGCCACACAAAAGAACGGGAAGGTTCGTGAATGCCGACACCGCCCGGCATTGGGACGACAGGAACATCAACAAGATCAAAATGTTCACGGGCGAGAGACTGCAACGCCGCTGCGATCAGGGCTGGGCGGCGGTCATCGGCGACCGCCCCAGTTTCAGGCATAGTGCGACCCCGAAGGGTTTGTGTCACTTCTTGTCGCGCTCGCCATACCGGCGATTGAAACGCTCAACGCGTCCACCGGAGTCAACGAGCTTCTGCTTACCGGTGAAGAACGGATGGCACTCGTTACAAAGTTCGAGGATCTGCTCTCCCGAACGGGTCGAGCGGGTCTCGAATGCGTTGCCACAGGAACAGCGAACGGTGACAACTTCGTAATTGGGGTGAATATCGGACTTCATGCGAATTTCTCCTGACTCAGGCCTTCAAAATGCTAGCGGGCGACAAACGAGGAACCACTGGCGATCTCGCTTACATGCCGGGTTGTTTTGCAATTTCGGTGAGGAACTCATCGTTTGTTCGGAAGGTCTTCAACCGGTCGACGAGAAGTTCGAGGCCCGGAGCCGCATTGCCGTCGGCTGCGAGTCCTGAGAGAACACGACGAAGTTTCCAGACCATCTGCAACTGCTTCCGATCGAATAACAACTCTTCGTGACGAGTGCTTGACGCATCAACGTCGATTGCTGGGTACACCCTGCGCTCAGACAGCTTGCGATCAAGACGAAGCTCCATGTTGCCGGTGCCCTTAAATTCTTCGAACACCGCTTCATCCATTCGGCTATTCGTTTCGACGAGCGCCGTCGCAAGGATGGTCAATGAGCCGCCCTCTTCGATATTTCGGGCAGCACCGAAGAATCGTTTCGGCGGGTACAACGCACCAGCGTCGATACCACCAGAAAGAATTCGACCACTCGCCGGAGCGGCGAGGTTGTAGGCACGGCTCAAACGGGTGATGCCGTCAAGAATGATGACGACGTCTTCGCCGTACTCGACCATCCGCTTCGCTTTTTCGATCGCCATTTCCGCAACCTGGGTGTGTTGATCACTTGGCCGGTCGAACGTTGATGCGATGACTTCGCCGCGCACGTGGCGTTGCATGTCAGTGACTTCTTCCGGACGTTCGTCGATCAACAGAACGATTAAGCGAACCTCTGGGCTATTGCGTTCGATCGAGGTTGCGATCGTCTTCATCACCGTTGTCTTACCGGCTTTAGGGGGCGACACAATGATCCCGCGTTGTCCTTTACCGATCGGGCAGATGAGATCGATGATCCTCGACGTCATATCGGTCGGATCATCTTCATTCTCGAGCCGAAGCTTTTCGTCGGGAAAGAGCGCGGTCATGTCTTCAAACTTGAGCCGCTTTTTTGCTTCTTCTGGTGGGCGACCATTGACGGTCTGAATCTCCAGCATTGCTGCGTTTTTTTCATTGCGCCCCGCAGGACGCATCATGCCAACCAGATGGTCACCTTTTCGAAGACCAAATTGTCGCGACATCCGCACCGGCACGTAGGCGTCCTTTTTTGACGACAGGTAGTTGTTGACGCGGACGAATCCGTAGCCCTCGTCGCGCATATCGAGGTAGCCATCGACCGGCACAGGGTCGTTGCTGACCGCGGTGTCGTCATCGTCGAGAAACTCACGATCTTCGCCCTGCGGGCCTTCATCGGGTCGGCCGCCTTTGCGACGACGGCGTCGACGGCGATTCCGGCTTTCCCCATCTGCATCACGCGGGCCGTCTTGGCGCTGTCCGTCGCGTTGCCCATTGCGTTGCTGGCGTTGACCGTCACGCTGTTGGCCATCACGATTCTGACCACCACGCTCGGATGACCCGTCCTTTGCAACGTCTTCGGCGGGCTCTGCGGAGAACTCCAGTTCCCACTCGGCTGGTGGTTCGTCGTCGGTGGCTGGCGCCGGTGCGGCCTCAGCAACCTTTTTTGAAGAAGCAGATGCTGTCGAATCATCGGGCTTTTCTGCAGGAGCATCTTCTGTTTCTGAGGTGGCCGATCGATCACCACCAGATGTTGACGCCTTTTTTGCGCCAGATGACGTCGGTTGATCTGCGGCATCGCCCGCAGAAGAACCGCCTGTCGTTGCAAGAATCGCAGAAATGATTTCTGCCTTCTTTGAGCGCGCAGTCACCTTGACTCCGAGCGCTTTTGAGATCGCAAGGAGTTGGTCCTTGTCTTTTGTTTCAAGAACTGATTGTTCGAGAGCTTGAGCAGCCACGTTTACCTTCTCTTCACCAACAGGCGGAATTTCACTTCACGTGCGGCCAATGGGATCGGAATGCGATTGTCAGCAACCACCAAACGCTGTTTGCGACAAAAGGAACAGCCCTACCGCCACCGGCTACGTGGGACGAAACAGTATTTCTGTTTCGGTCGTTCAGAGCGAGCGCTCCGACCTCTCAAACCTTAGCACCGATGCTGACCGACAGCAATTATCTCGATACGCGAGAAACCCCTCGGACAAAGTCAGAGACTGCTGCGAGATCAGCGGGAAGATAACTCATCCGCTCCGAGCGCTCCATCAAGTCACCAAGTTCGGGTGGGAGTTCTGGTCGGATACCCGTTGCTTTCTCAACCGCATCAGGAAACTTCGCCGGGTGAGCGGTCGACAGGCACACGGTTGCACCGTTTGAGCGGGATCGCCGTGCCGCAGCCGTTCCGGTTGCGGTGTGAGGGTCGATCAGCATTCCTGAATCTCGGTAGACCCGACCGATCTCAGCCAGAGTCTCGTCGTCGTCGATGCGCTCTGCGGAAAATGTGGAAGAAATCCATGTCCGGAAGTTCGCTTCCTCGACTTCAAGCGTTCCTGACGAGCGGAAATGCTGGAGTTGCTCTGCGGTGCGTGCTCCGTTGCGGTTGTTCATCTCAAAGAGCAGTCGCTCGAAGTTCGATGACACCTGGATATCCATACTTGGGCTCAATGTCGGGACAACTTCGGTTGCTGACATATCACGATGGTTCACAAAGCGAGCCAGAATGTCGTTTGCATTCGATGCGATGAGGAGATGGTCGATCGAGGCTCCAGTCGATTTCGCAATCCAGCCGGCGAGCACATTTCCGAAGTTGCCGGTGGGCACGCAGAACGTCGCCGGCTCAGCAAACGCTTGTGAGGCTGTCACGTAGTAGACGATCTGGGCCATCACACGGGCCCAGTTGATGGAATTCACAGCCGACAGATTGCAATCACGACGCAACTGTTCGTCGGCGAACATCGCCTTTACAAGATCTTGACAGTCATCAAAGGTTCCATCGACTGCGACCGCATGCACATTTGGTGAGTCAACGGTGGTCATCTGTCGTCGCTGCACATCGCTCGTTCGACCACGTGGGTACAAGATGACGATGTCGACATTGTCACATGATTTGACTGCATCGATTGCGGCTGACCCGGTGTCACCACTGGTTGCGCCGACAATAGTTACTCGATCGCTACGTTCAGCGAGAACGTAGTCGAACAACCGCCCAACCACCTGCAAAGCGAGATCCTTGAAGGCAAGGGTGGGGCCATGGAATAACTCTTGAATCCATAAATCGTCTTCGATCTGCACCAGCGGCGCCACCTCTGGGTGACGAAACGTCGCATACGCATCGCGCACCATGGCTTCGAGCACCTCAGCCGATATGTCACCACCGATATATGTCGCCATGATGGAGGTCGCCGTTGTCGAGTAGTCGTCACCTGCCGCCGGAAGCGTCGGCCACTCAGCTGGAACATACAGACCACCGTCGGATGCAAGCCCACTCAGTAGTACGTCTGAGAATCCCAATTCGGGGGCAGTGCCGCGAGTCGAGACGTATCTCACTTACGCTCCGATCACACGAATGAGCCCGCCGATCCGGCGAACGACATCGAGTTCACGTAGCTGACGCACCGTGGCCTGCACCGAAGACTCAACCGCCTCGTGCGTGATGAACACGAGACGGGCTTCCTCACCCGCACCCTCCTGCTCGGCTGCACGGATACTCACACCATGTTCGGCGAATACACCTGTGACGCTGTGCAACACCCCAGGTTGGTCAAGCACGTCAAGAGCGAGCAAATACTCGGCACTGGTTGCGTCAATCTGTCGCACCCGCGCCCGCTGAAATGCTCCAAGCGAGCCGTGAGTGCCCTGATCGCGGTTGACCGCCGCATCAATAAGGTCTCCCAGCACAGCGCTCGCAGTCGGGTCGCCTCCGGCTCCTCGACCGAAGAACATCAATGAACCAACAGCGTCACCTTCGACAAACACCGCGTTATATGAATCGCGAACCGAGGCCAATGGATGTTCGTTCGGAACCATCGCTGGATGCACTCTGACCGCAACCTCACCTGTGTCACGATCTTGCTCGGCAATTCCAAGAAGTTTCACGACGTAACCCAGGCGCCCGGCGATTGCGATATCGCTCGCAGTGATGTTGCTAATGCCCTCGTGGTACACATCTCCGGCTACGACTTTCACCCCGAAGGCGATGCTCGCAATGATTGCGGCCTTGGCACCCGCGTCAAAGCCTTCAACATCGGCGGTTGGGTCACGCTCGGCATACCCCAGACGCTGAGCCTCAGCGAGGGCATCTGCATAGTCAGCACCCTCATTTGTCATCTTCGACAAGATGTAGTTCGTCGTGCCGTTAAGGATTCCCAACACCCTCGACACCGGCTCGCCTCTGAGGCTTTCCCGCAACGGTCGAATCAACGGAATACCGCCAGCAACGGCCGCCTCAAACAGCAAATCGACCCCGTTGGAATCTGCAAGTTCGAACAACTCTGCTCCATGATTTGCCAGAAGTTCTTTGTTCCCAGTGACCACCGGCTTTCCGGCAGATAGTGCTGCAACAATGAGTTCACGGGCGGGTTCGATGCCACCGATCACCTCAACGACGACGTCGATTTCCGGGTCGGAGACCACTGCCATCGCATCATTCGTTAACGAGACATCGCCCAGTTCAACTCCACGGTCGCGTGACATGTTTCGAACTGCCACCGAGGTGACGACAAGGTTGAGACCGGTACGGGCGGCAATTGCGTCACGTTGGGCGCGCAATAGTGGCACCAATGCGCCGCCAACATTGCCGCAACCGAGCAACCCGACGCGTACCGTCCGGGCGTCCGAGGGAACTGCTTGATCTGTCACCCTTGAGAGGCTATCTGCGAGCAGGTGCCCCAGCCCCGACACGAAGCATGGGGCTCCCCCATGCTTCGATAGTTCAATGGCTTCTCAGAACATCCCTGCACTGCAGCACCTCCGGTGGGAACACACCGAAGGTGACACCGTCGGCACCATTGTCCTCAACCGACCAGAGCGCCTCAATGCGCTATCGGTAGCGCTCATGACAGAGATCGTTGAACTTTGTACGTGGATTTCACATCAACATGAGATCAAGGTCGTCATCATGCGCGGCGAGGGTCGAGCCTTCACTGCAGGTTTCGATCTCAATGACTTCACCAACGTCTACGGCGGGTCTAACCCACGAGCAGGCGCCGAACTCGGACGCGTCATGGCAGACACCGTTACCAATATGCGTCAACTCACCATTGCCGCGGTGCACGGACACTGTGTCGGCGGTGGCGTCGTGCTGACCGCCGCATGCGATCTTCGCATGGCTGCCACCGGAACCCGATTCTCAATTCCTGAGGTTGATCTCGGAATTCCCCTCGCGTGGGGAGGGGTTCCACGCCTCGTGCGCGAGGTGGGGCCAGCTGTTGCGAAGGAGCTCATTTTGTCGTGCCGACCGTTCTCTGCTGAAGAGGCCTTGCAACTTCGCTTTATCAACCGCGTGGTCGCCGATGACGAACTCGTTGCACAAGCCGAGTCATTCGCCGAATCGTTGGCGAGTAAACCCACATTTTCGTTGCTCGCAACAAAGACGCAGGTCAATGCGGTCATGGAAGAAATCGCAGGTACTGGACGTAGCGCGAACGATGCCGACAGCCTTGTGGTTGCGCTACATGATGAAGAATCTCGGGCGGCATCTCAGCGCTATCTCGAATCACGTTCGCGCGCGTCTGGCAACAACTAGTTTGCTGACGTCAGTGATCGAGATCAGAAGATGTCGGTGATGAGAAGATCGTCGTAGGTTTCGCGGCGGACCACAAGTCGGGCATCACCATCGCTAACAAACACGACTGCAGGGCGCGGCACCTTGTTGTAGTTCGACCCCATTGAATGGCCATACGCGCCAGTTACCGGGGTGAACAGTAAATCTCCAACGGCAAGATCTTGCGGTAAACGTGCGTCAGCGACCAGTACGTCACCGCTCTCACAATGCTTACCGACAATGCGGGCTTCGAGTGCCCTCTCTGCGAACGGGTCGCGAACCAGAGCGGCTTCATAACCCGATCCGTAGAGAACGGGTCGAGGGTTGTCGCTCATTCCACCGTCAACCGACACGTACCTGCGTACTCCGGGGATGTCTTTCACCGTGCCAACCGAGTACACCGTGATCGCCGCTGCGGCTGCGATCGCCCTTCCTGGTTCCACCGACACTTGCGACGTCACGCCAAGGGTCTCGCATGCGTCAAGAAGAACCGAACCCCAGGCCGGAATGGTTGGCGCTTCTTCTCCAGCAACATACGGCACGCCAAGTCCACCGCCGAGCACCAGTTCGGGGAGCTTGAGCGGAACGGCAAATGCAGCCATCACCTCGGCGGCTTTCGCGAAGCTTGCTGCGTCAAACACATTTGAACCGATGTGGCAATGCACACCGATCAAAGTCAGGACTGACGAGGCACTCACCCGCTCAACTGCGACGAGAGCATCACCATTTACAAGGTTGAAGCCAAACTTCGAGTCGTTCTGTCCGGTTGAAATGAATTCATGGGTGTGGGCTGAGACACCAGGAGTGATCCGAAGCAAGATGGGCGGAATTGGCGCACGAGACGACTCGGCGAGGCGCTCTAAACGATCAATCTCATCAAATGAGTCGACGACGATTCGGTGCACGCCCGCATCGATCGCCATGGTTAGCTCGGCCACACTCTTGTTGTTTCCATGGAGCACACACCCCGACGCTGGCACACCCGCAGAAAGCGCAATATGGAGTTCGCCACCCGAGGCAACGTCGAGCATCATCCCCTCTGAGTACGCAAGGTCAGCCATCGCCCGACAAAGAAAAGCCTTCGTTGCGTACACCGCCGATTGATGACCGAACGCCTCTACTGCCTCGCGACAACGAGATCTCAAGTGCTGTTCATCGTATATGAAGAGCGGGGTTCCGAATTCGGCGGCGAGGTCGGCGACGCGCACGCCACCGATCATGAGTGAGCCATCGTCAGCAACCGATGCATGATCGGGAAGGAGGTTCTGGGGAAGCGTTGTCACATCTGCTCCGGAGCGTCGATGCCCAACAGGCCGAGTCCGGCCGACAAGGTTCGAGCGGTGAGATCACAAACCGCAAGTCGAGAGCTGCGCGTATCTCCATCAGACTTCAAGACCGGGCACTGCTCGTAGAACGAGGTAAACAACTGTGCGAGTTCGAAGAGATAGGTGCACAGCCGGTGCGGCGAGTTCGACTCAAGAGCATCGGCAACAACCGCCGGGTAGCCCAGCAGGTGCAGACCGAGCGCGCGCTCGGCAGGTTCACGAACGGCAATCTCCCCTGACGACACACCTTCTTCGGCTGCTCGACGAAAAATGGAACAAATGCGCGCATGGGCGTACTGAAGATATGGCGACGTGTTGCCGTCGAAGGCGAGCATGCGATCCCAGTTGAAGACATAATCGCGAACTCGATCGGTGGAGAGATCGGCGTACTTCACCGCTCCAATACCAATCATCTCGGCCACAGCAGCTCGCTCCGCGTCTGAGAGGCTCGGGTTCTTTTCCTCAACTGCAGCGGATGCGCGATCAACAGCCTCCGAGAGCAAGTCGACAAGCTTGACCGACTCGCCACTTCGACTGCGCAACATTTTCTTGTCGTCACCGAGCACATTTCCAAATGCGACGTGCACAGCAGATACGCCCTCTGGCATCCAACCGGCCATCTTGGCAACGGCGAACACCATTTCAAGGTGCTGCTGTTGTGGCGCTCCAATCACATACAACATGAGGTCAGCGCCGAGTCGTTCGATGCGGTCGATCACGCACGCAAGATCGCTCGTCGCATAGTTGAACCCGCCGGTTCGCGCTTGAACGATTAACGGCAACGGATCACCGTCTCGATTCGTGAACCCAGGAGGAAACACAACCTTGGCGCCGTCGCTTTCTGACATCAATCCTGATGCTTCGAGGCGCTCAAGGGTGGCCGGCATCAGAGGCTGATACTTGCTTTCGCCCATGAGGTCGTCATCGACGAGGAGAACACCCAACTGCTCGTACACGGTGTTGAAGTACGCGGTCGACATCGCAACGAGACGATCCCACAACACGTGTGTTTCGGGGTTACCGCTCTGCAGCAACACAACGCGCTCTCGAGAGCGTTCCTGAAACTCCTCTGATTCGCTGAACTTTGCATTCGCCGCCTTGTAAAAACTGTCGAGGTCGCCTTGCCCGAGACCAGAGGACGCCACTTCTTCACCAAGGTCGAGCAAGTGCTCGATAAGCATTCCGAACGGTCGTCCCCAATCACCAATGTGGTTCTCTCGAATCACCTTGTGCCCTGCAGCGGAATACATCCGGACGAGAGCATCCCCAATAACGGTCGAGCGAAGGTGGCCGACATGCATCTCCTTTGCCACATTCGGAGCGGAGTAATCGATCACCACAGTTCGTGGCTCAGAACTCTTATGCAACCCAAGGTGCTCGTCGTTTGCGACTTCGGTCAGCAAGTGATCGATGGTGCTATCGGCGAAGGTGACGTTGATAAAGCCGGGTCCTGCGACCTCAAGCGCCGCGCAGAGATCGTCGAGTTGGCCCGACTCAACGATCTCGGTGGCGAGATCTCGGGGGTTGCAGCCAAGTTGCTTCGCAAGAGGGAGTGCACCGTTTATCTGCGCGTCAGCGTGATCGCTCGGTCGCACTACAGGGTCAACCGCTCCCCCACCAGCGCGCTGAGAAAGCCATGGTTCTAAGCGCGCCGAAACAAGGGCAAACGGGTCGGTTGCCGCTGTCTGTACAAGTGCTCGTTCATTTACCATCGAATCACCATTGTGGCGGGAAGAGCGCTGAGAACGTCACCACGACAACAACGTGTCAGATCGTTGTGACGCAGAACGTGTCACCAAACGCAAGGGATGACTCTGTCGTCACCTGACCAACGTTGTCTCCATGAAGTGCGGCGAGCATTCCACGGACCATTCCCCGGTCGACTGCGCATATCACTGGATTCTCTGTCGCAATGTCACCGAATGGGCAATGGTCATTAATAATGCGCAACTGATTTGACCGATTATCGGCGTGGGCAGCGAACCCATGAGCGGTCAATGCATCTGCAACTGAGCGCATCGCAGCCCAGAGTGATTTCTGGCCTCGCTCGATCGTTTCACCGGTGAGGCCCTCGGCCATAGCGCGTCCGTATTCTGCACCGACCTCCTCTGCAAGCACCTCAGCCTCTTCTCTCGGCAGTTTCGTCAACGCTCGACCAAGAAGAGACAGCACAAGATCATCACTTCGAACCGGGAACTCTGTCACCACATCATCGACGGCAACATACCGCTTTGATGGGCGGCCAGCGGAGCCAGAGCCTGCACGGCCGCTATGCACTTCGAGATATCCGCCAGCCGCGAGCTTTTCAAGATGGTGCCGAGCAACGTTTGGGTGCACTCCGACTTCTTCCGCGACTTGAGAAGTGGTCACACCCTCACCATCGGCAGCATCACGGGCGAAGAGGTACACCTTGCGACGCGTCGGGTCTCCAAACGCGTCAGTAATTGCGGATACCGTCGCACTAAACGATGCGGTCGAAGTCGACTTTGACGCCACGGAAAGAATTCTAGAAGAAATTTCCACTACTGCCGTCGTGCAAACCCCAGCACCGCTCGCCAGAATGGTCAACATGACAACGTCAAACGAACAACTCGTTGAAGCTCTACGTCCCGTCGAAGACCCCGAGCTTCACCGATCAATCGTTGACCTCGGAATGCTGAAGCGTGCCGAACTTCGCGACGATGGCACCGCAGACATCCTTGTTGCCCTCACTATCGCTGGCTGCCCACTGCGCAACGAAATTCAACAACGTGTCAACGGTGCAGTTGCGACGTTGCCCGGTGTCACCGGGGTTGCTCTCGAGTTCACGGTTATGACCGACGAGGAGCGAGCCGCCCTTCGAGAAGTTCTTCATGGAAGCCCGGCTGGAACCGCAGGACAGCAACAAGCTCATGGCCACGCAGAAGGCCGCGCAATCCCATTTTCCGAGCCTGGCTCAACGACTCGACCACTGCTCATTTCGTCGGGCAAAGGCGGTGTCGGTAAATCAAGCATCACCACCAACCTTGCCGTGGCACTGGCTCGACTCGGCCACACCGTTGGGGTTGTCGACGCCGATATCTACGGATTCTCCATTCCCCGAATGCTCGGAACCGACCGTCAACCAACTGTGGTCGACGAAATGATTCTCCCTCCCGAACGCTGGGGGGTTCGCTGCATCTCCATGGGCTACTTCGTTCCTGACGGCGAAGCAGTCATCTGGCGGGGACCGATGCTGCACAAAGCCCTTGAACAATTTCTCACCGATGTGTTCTGGGATGCGCCCGATTTCCTTCTCATCGATATGCCACCAGGAACTGGTGACATTGCGCTCAGCCTCAGTCAGTATCTCCCTCGGGGCGAGGTGTATGTCGTCACCACACCGCAGCCTGCAGCCCAAAAGGTGGCACGACTGTCAGCCGCAATGGCAGAGAAGGTCAACCTGCCGGTTCGAGGCGTTATTGAGAACATGTCGTGGTTCACCGGTGACGATGGAACGCGCTACGAACTGTTCGGTGCAGGCGGCGGTCAAGAACTCTCAGAAGAATTGGAAGTCCCACTTCTCGGCCAATTGCCGCTCGTACCTGCACTCCGTGAGGGTGGAGATGACGGGCAGCCAATCACCGCAGTTGATGGAGACTCAGAGGCTGCTCAAGCATTCATGACGATCGCCGAGCGCATCGCAGTTGATCTTCGCCCGCGAAAGGTCTTCAGCCCAGAACTCCGAATCGTTGACTAGTCAGTTCGGTGGAGCCGGTACCCCGCTACCGATTCGAACGCATCGTTCAAGATGCAATCGATCTCATCCCGGACGAACTCAGCGCAGTCCTCGACAATGTGGCGATCGTCATCGAGGATTCCGCGCCCGATGAGCCCGATCTCCTTGGCGTCTTCGATGGCGTTCCCATAACCGAGCGAAATGACGACGAGGCGCCTTCGGTCATCACGATCTTCAGGCATCCTCTCTGCGCGTGTGCCGCTGATGAACAAGAGCTCATCGACGAGGTTGCCATCACCGTGATCCACGAACTCGCTCATGCCGCTGGGATTGATGACGACCGACTCGATGAACTCGGGTGGGGCTAACCCGCCCTCGGCGATAGTTTGCGCTTATGGACGCAGCGAGCGAAGGGTCAACTCCTCTTCCCCCGCCCCCGCCATCCGGACTCGTCAGCGGTGACTACGCAATAAAGCCTCTCGGCGGTCTTGTCACTGCCATCGGTGTTCTCGTGCCAATCACTGCAGGCCTCGGGTTGCTGTTCGCACTCCTCAACGAACTCTCATTGAACGACGCCCGATTGTTTCTCGCCGGGTCGATCTCCGAAACCGAATTCGTGAACTCCTACGGGCCAGGGCTCACCCTGCAACTCGCCCAAACCCTCACACAACTCGGTGCAGGTATCAGTGTCATCGTCTGGATGAGACGTCTCGCATCACATCATGAGCAGATTGGACGGACGTCAACTTGGAAACCGGCGTGGGCGGTCGGCGGCTGGTTTGTTCCACCTCTCATCTTCTATGTGATTCCGTTTCTCATGTTCCGAGAATTGTGGAAGGCCACCGATCAACGCAGTGAGTCGTGGACCACGTCACCATCGAGCCCCCTCATCACCGGGTGGTTCATCACCTTCGGAATCCTCCCCACCGGACTCGCCATCGGGCAGTGGCTTGATCGTGCCCCGCTCCTGGGCTCTGGCGCAGCGGCAATGGCTGAAACTGCGATCAATCAGCGTCTCATCATTTGGGGATCTGCCCTTGCAAGCGTTGCCTCCGCAGCACTGTTCGTCGTGTTTGCTCGTCAACTCACCCGCCGGCATGAGGCACTGCTGAAGAGCCGGGGCATTAACTGAGATGGCGATCTACTTTGTCCGGCACGCAAAATCTGGCGAACGCCGTGTGTGGTCGGGAGACGACATCGACCGTCCGCTGTCAAAGACGGGTTGGACACAATCACACGCCCTCGCAAAGCGCCTGAGCACACACGAACCAACCACATTGCTCTCCAGCCCGTATGTTCGATGTGTACAAACCCTTGAACCACTCGCTGAACTCACCGGCCTCGACATCACTATCGAACCCCGGATCTGCGAATACGAACCCTTCGAACCCGTGCTCGAACTGTTGGCCGAAGTTCCCGATCGAGCTGTGCTCTGCAGCCACGGTGACATCATTCCGGCAACCATTGCCGCTCTTGAACGACGAGGTATGGAAATCACCTCGCAGGCCGATTGGCGAAAAGCCTCTGTCTGGGTAATCAAACGCTCGAAGCGGGGGCGACTTTCAAAAGCAAAAGCGTGGCCGCCACCCACACGCGGGTCGAAGAAGGACTAGCCACCGACGCCGAGCTCATCAGCAAGATTCTGAACGAGATCTCTCACTTCCGCCGGCGGGTTCGCGGCAAGACACGCAGCGACAAACGGTCTCGCTGCGTCTGCATCCTCGACAAAGCGATACTGGATGATTCCCAAAAAGCACAACGGGTCTGCATATGACGGATCAACTTGCACCGCTTCGACGAGCAGATCAACGCCTTCTGAAAATTGTGCGGCTCCCTCAACATCGTCTGGGTTCTGTCGAGCAGCGAGGGCGAGGGTCCAACCTCTATACGTCAGAGCTTCCACATTTACGGGATCTTCAACAAGCACCAGTGCGTACAGATCAGCGGCTCTTACCGGGTCGGCGAAGTTGACCGATCGTGCCTCTGCCAACAGAACAGCCGCAGTATCTCGAGAGTCAAGGCCGGTCATCGACTGACCTGAAAGCCGCTCTCCCAGCGCGTTGGCAAGCACGAAGGCGAGTGCACCGCCGACGACCAGCACAACAGCAATCACACCAGCTGTCGCTTTCCAACCGAAACGGATTCGCCTCTGTGGCCCGGTGGCGTCAGCATCAAGCAACCTCAATACCTCAGCTGCTCTCGACACGTAACCACTGCGCAGCTCGGCGTGATCTTCGGCTGAAATATCTCCGGCTGTCAGTTCCCGATCGAGATCGTCGAGCGACGCGAACAGAAAATCTCGCTCGCTCGCTAACGCGTCACGATCTTCAGTCATCTGACGTGCCTCGATGTTGCTCACGGGCCTTTTCGACGAGGTCGTAATCACCTTCGGTTGGCACTCCAAGTGCCGCTGCCTCTGCGCGCCATCTCTTAAACGCGAACCACAGTCCGACAAGTCCGATCATGAGGCCCGCCGCCGGCAATGCCCAAATCAACGCATCGAATCCTGATGAACTCGGCACAAGCAACACTTTTCCACCGTACGAATTCGCGATTGCCGAAAGGATTTCGTCATCGGTTGCGACCCCGTCGTACACCGATGCACGAATCTCGGCTCGAATCGCTTCAGATGCCGGGTTACGGGACTCAAACACACTCTCTCCATCACACACGGGGCATGCCACCCGTCGAGAGATCGCGTCGATTCGATCACCAGGATTGAGAGGGCCCGAATCGCGGGTAGACCCAATTGCGAGTAGCGCGACCGCAACAACAAACATCGCTGCCCAAGAGGGCCACGCCTTGCGGCGATAAGGCACGCTCACAACCGCTCCC
The DNA here is from genome assembly GCA_022425725.1 of Ilumatobacteraceae bacterium. GTDB lineage: Bacteria > Actinomycetota > Acidimicrobiia > Acidimicrobiales > Ilumatobacteraceae > Casp-actino5. The sequence goes on along the minus strand of JAKMEY010000029.1, from coordinate 18,803 downwards.
TGAGGTTTTGAATGCTCGTTGACAGAAATTCGGCGGATACTTCAGAAATCACCCGGCCTCGAACAATGCCATTCGGGTCAATGATCCACGTCTCCGGCACTTGAGCGACACCGAACCCGTTCTGGAATGAGTAGTCAACATCGAACACCACCGGCCAATCGCCGCCAAACTCGTCAAAAAACGCAGCGACGTCAGCGGGGTCATCGTTCTGAACAATGGTGTAGAACTCTGCTCCGTTGACGCCCAGGCTGCGCTGCTGGTCGACAAATTCAATGAGTTCTGGATGTTCGTTTCTGCACGGAATACACGTGGAGGTAAAAAAGTTGAGCACGACCCACGAGCCGCGCCGGCGAGACAGTTCAAACGCGGTTCCGTCGTTGAATTTCCCCACGGCAGCCGGTGCTGCACGATCGAGCAGAACGGTTTCGGCGGTATCGGAGGAGGGTTCAACGACCAGCAACACTCCAAAGAGCACCGCAAGCACCACTGCAACGGCACCCGCAACAAAAGGGGCAACTCTGCGCGGAGGCGCCGTTGTTGACTCAGACATGCTGACCACTCGTTATCGGGGCCGACGTCGGGTCGGTCGGCCGGCGAGACCGCCGAGACGGCAACGCAGACAACACCGTGCCAATCGCCATCACTGCGCCGCCGATCCATAGCCACAGCACCATTGGCTTCACAAAGACTCGAAGCACAACCTCGTCAGCATCGGTCGCCGGAGGGTCATTCCCGTCGATCGTCAAATAGACGTCGCTCGTCCATCCGGTACGAACACTCGGAGTTGGAACCGTCATACCCTGCTGAAGATAGGTCGTCACCGCCGGTGCGTACACCTTCGTGTCATCGAGCAGAACGTCCGCCATCACCACATCGGCTCGTGCCGTGACCTCTGTTGATACTCCAACAAATTCAAACGAATGACCCGACCATTCCACCCGCTCACCTCGGCCGATGGTGAGCGTGGCCGAGTGGGTGTACGAATTAGACGCGGCGAGCGCAACCGCGATGAGAATCACACCGATGTGCACCAGCATGCCGCCGTTGGCTCGACCGACGAGCCCTCGCAGGCCCTGACGGCGGGTAGCCAACACAAGTTGCCGACCCGCAGCTCCGCCGGCGAATCCGCCTAGGAGGAACGCCAGCAAAGGAGCGAGCCCATCAGCACCAACCATGACCGCAACCGCAAGGGACGCAACCCCACACCACGCTGGCCAAAACAACCTGTCACGTAGCGTTCCTGCCGATGCCGTTCGCCAAGGCAACACCGGCGCTACCGCCATCAAAAATAAGAGGATCAACCCGATCGGCATCGATAAACGATCGAAATAGGGAGCACCAACAACGGTCTGACGATCTTGGAATACCTCCACGAGCAATGGGAAAACGGTTCCGAGCAAGACGATGAACGCAAATAATGCGAAGACAACGTTATTTGCGAGGAATGCGCCTTCACGTGACACCGGTGAGTCGATTCGACCCGGGGCTCGAAGTGCATCACCTCGCCAGCCGATCAAACCCAACGACACGACGACAACCACACCAAAAAATCCAAGTAAGTAGCCATCAATCTCGCCCGCAGCAAAAGCATGCACGCTGTTAATAACACCTGAACGCGTGAGGAACGTGCCGAGGACGGTCAGCGCAAAGGTTGCAACGAGAAGGCTGAGATTCCACACCCGCAACATTCCGCGGCGTTGCTGCACCAGTACCGAGTGGATGTACGCCGTTCCCGTCAGCCAGGGAAGGAGGCTTGCGTTCTCAACCGGGTCCCAGGCCCACACACCACTCCATCCAAGAACCTCGTAACTCCACCAGCCGCCAAGCAGGATGCCGATCGTCAAGAGGCCCCACGAGAGCAGAGCCCACCGCCTCGTCTCCAGGAGCCATCCCTCCCCAACGCGACCGGTGATGAGCGCCGCAATCGCAAACGCGAACGGAACCGTGAAGCCGATGTATCCGAGGTACAGCAATGGAGGATGGAAGAGCACGAGGATGTGGTTCTGTAGCAACGGGTTGGGGCCTGGGCCATCAAAACCGACCGGCACCGTCGCACCGGGTGCAAATGGTGATGCAGGCCCAAAACTCACGAGGGCGAAGAACGTCATGACGACGTACATGACGACCAGAGCCCAAGCGACGAGCTCGTCATCGCGGCGCTTAGCGAATCGCAAGGCCACCCCTCCGGTAAAGAGCGCAAGAACGATCACCCAGAGCAAAATCGAACCCTCTAAGGCACTCCACATTGCTGCCACGTTGTACAGCGCCGGCGTCGTTGACGATCCGACACGCTGAACGAAGTCGATCGAGTAATCACGCGAGAACAGCGCCCACTGCATCGCCACCACCGCCAGCACAGAGCCAGCGACAATGATCGCGGCATACATCGGAGCCTGACGAAGCGCCCGACGATTCTCGCCGATGATTGCTACCGAAGTGGCAAGCGCTCCGACCGAAGCCGCCACGAGTGCGATGAGGAGGCCGGCATTTCCGAGCGCTGCACTCATGCTGAACTATCGCACGCCGCCGAGTCGGCTTCTGCCTCTTCTAGGCGATCATCGTTTACTGCGACGTAGTCCTCGGAGTGTTTCACTTCAACGCGGTCGCCCAAGAACATTCCCGAAGACTCGTCAAACACTCCATGAACGACCACTGGCAGACACTCTTTGAAAATGCCGCCTGGTTCCCCGGCATATTCCACCTTCATCGACGCTCCGTTGAATCGGATATCGAACAGTGTTGCGCCTGTTGCGGCGACGACAGTCCCTTCACCAACCGTTCCTTGAATTCGGAGGCGCCGACCGGTGTCGCACCCAGAGCGTTCCCCAACTTCGTCGACGTTGCAGTAATAGTCGACTGCGGTTGATAGCGCCTGAGTGATCACCACACCCCCCGCCACAACAACAAGAGCGAGTACCACCGCTGGCATGATGCGTCGGCGCTGACGCTTCGGCGATTGTTCGGGTCGCGGGGTGAGATCTGGTGTGCTCATAGCCACGGCTTTTCTTCGTCGGACATGCCATCGGAAAGGTTCCTTCCCGATCTGATCGTGCGCCAAGTGAAGATGAGTATTGAGCCGAAGGTGATGGCGTATGAACCGAGAATGAATCCGGCGTCAGTCATGCGGTGACACCGCCTTCAGCCCGACGCTGTGCGAGAGCAGCATCGAGGCCGGTCTCTGCAGAGAGGTCGATCATCGTCAGTACTCGAGAGCGGTGTAGCAGCAGCCATAGAAAGAGCAAGGTAAATGCAACAACCCCGACGAAGAGCGAAAACAACATCAAGCCGTCGAGAGAGACATCGAGATCAGTGCCGAGAACCGTCGCTTCCTGGTGCAGGCTTCTCCACAACTTCACGCTCCAGTGCACCAATGGCACCTCGAGCACAGCCAACAGCCCAACGATTGCGCTGCGACGGGCCCGCTGCGAGCGGGAACCCTCGAGCCCTCGCACCGCGAGATAGCCGATGTAACTGATGAACAGCAATGCCGTTGTCGTTAAACGTGCGTCCCACTGCCAATAGACACCCCATGTGATTCGGCCCCACAGCATGCCCGTCACCAAGGTCACCGCCATGAAAACAACGCCAATCTCGGCTGAGGCTCCCGCTACTCGATCAGCCTGCATCGAGTGACTCTTTCCAAACAGATGCACTGCAGAGGCAAGCGCAGTGACAATGAATGCCAGATATGCAAGCCACACCGACGGAACATGGACATACATAATGCGAACGGCATCGCCTTGGTCGCGATCGGCGGGCGACAACAAAAGGCCGAAGACGCCGAGCCACCCGATCATCACAATGGTGAGAACACCTACGGCGCGCGTGGCCGCAGTCGCAGTACCACGACGAGACGTCGTCGAAACGGTGGAAGGGGGGTCCAAAGTCATGCTGTGCTGTCTACCTCAGTCATCGATGAGTGGGCCAAACGCTAACGAGCCTCCGAAACTGAACACAACGGCGAACACCGAAAGAAGGCCCAACCACGGCCAGCCTTCCGACACCACCGTTCCTCCAGCTCCAAACGCCGCTTCCGCCGACCGTGTCGCCCCGATGAGGACAGGAGATGCAACCGGCAACACGAGAAGCGGAAGCAACGACTCCCGACCCCGCACACCAGATGCAAGACCTGCGTAAATCGTACTCACTGCCGAGAGGCCACACGTTGCGGAGATCGACGACGTGACGAGCAACACAAGGCCGGAGACGCGGAGATCAATGCCGAACATCACGATCGCTCCGACGACGAGGACTACCTCGAGAATGATGAGCTGCACAATGAGTGCGAACCATTTCCCCCAAAACACTGCTGACATATCGGCACCTGCGACCCGAAGCGCATCGAGAGCGCCGTCAGCGGTTTCGACCGCGAAACTGCGCTGGACAATAATCATCGAGGAGAACAGCATCGCCAGCCACACCAGACCCGGAGCAGTTCGTTCGAGAATCGCGTCTCCATCAAGTGCGAAGGCAAACAGCACGAGCGTGACAAGAGCGAACGGCATGATCTGAGAAGTGAGCACTTTCGACCGTTGCTCAATTCGAAGATCTTTGGCGCAGACCGCACGAACCATGTGCAGGCGACTCACAGAACTCATTCAGAATCACCCACAACCACTCCACCGGCAAGACGAACTTCCTTCGTCGCAAGTTGCTGAGCACGATCGAGCTCATGGCTTGAGAGCATGACGGTTGCCCCTGACGTAGACGCGCGGTGAAGCACCTCGTCGACTTCGTCTCGGGCATCACTGTCGAGGCCTGCATGGGGCTCATCAAGAAGCCAGAGCCCGGCTCGCCTTACCACCAAAATCGCAAACGCGGTACGCCGGCGCTGACCTGCCGAGAGCCCACGAACCCGCACCGATGCGAGTCGTCCATCAAGCCCCATAATCGACATCGCTTGGCGTAACTCGTCGTCTCCGGCTCCGATGAGCGAACCCCAGAATTCGAGATTTTCACGGACGGTGAGATCGTCGTAGAGACCGTTGCTGTGCCCCACCATGCCGACCCGGCTTCGCACACTCGCTCGCTGAGACGTCAGGTCTGCCCCCATCACCATGCCTTCACCGCGAGCAATCGGAACGAGACCAGCACAGACGCGAAGAAGGGAGGTCTTCCCCGCACCGTTTGGTCCCGACAGCATCACCAGTTCGCCACGGTCGACTGAGAGGTCGAGGCCCGCGAGCGCGGGGAAATCGCCCAGCAACACCACGACATCACGCAGTGTCACCGCAACCGATTCGTCACCTTGTGCGGACAACTCCACGCCCACACGCTAGGCGCACTCGGCACGACTCCCCTCCTCTGACCACATCACAACGACAGATAACGTGACCTCGTGCCACAACGCCGCCCACGCGCAGACTCCGAATCTGGATACAGCCTGCACGAGGTGCTCGGTAGAGCCCATCGGCAAGGCCCCACCGCACGGTGGGCCCGGTTCTATCGCCGCCATTGGCGACGGCTCCGCGCCCGAAGTGCTCAACGATGGGAGCGCCCGGCAGAACCTCACGATTGGAGGTGGGCTGTCGGCTTGGTCGGCCGAGCGCTGGTCACTGCGGGCCTTCTCATGCTGGGCTTCGTCGGCTACCAGCTATGGGGAACGGGGCTGAGCACGGCTGCAGCACAGGCCGATCTGAGAGCGCAGTTTGTCGTGTCACTGCAGACGACAACAACCGACGTCGCGGTCTCCGCGACCGAGGTTCCCATCACGTCAGTCACAACCACCTCGGCCCCAGACTCAGACTCGTCGACGACAACGTTGGCACCGGAGCCGGCCGACCCAACCACCACCGAAGTTGAACGCCAAGCGATTCCTGAATTTTCGTCGGGTGATGTCGTCGGTCAACTCGTCATCCCTTCGATCGACGTTGATTTCTTCGTCGTGTCTGGAGTTGGCGTTGAAGAGTTACGTCTCGGACCAGGCCACTTCACGGACACCCCGCTACCTGGCCAGCTCGGGAACAGCGCGATCGCAGGGCACCGGACAACCTACGGCCAACCATTCCACGACCTCGACCAACTCGCAGCAGGTGATGACATCGTCATTGCCACAGCCTTTGGCACTTACACCTACGAGGTACGAGACCTCAAGGTGGTCGAACCAACCGACTACGGGGTCGTTTCCACCACAGACCCGAACATCGCAACGCTGACACTCACCACATGCCACCCGAAATGGTCCGCTGCGCAACGACTCATCGTCTCAGCCGAGCTCAACGAAATCGAGTCAGACCGTGTGCTGCCAACCGAAACCGTTACCGACGAACCCACCGAAGAAAGCACAACTGCCCCTGCGCCGAGCGAGAGCAGCACATCAACATCGTCTGCCGCCACATTGCCGGCAGACACCTCCACGACGACCGCACAAATGCTCGAAACGGAGCCCTCTGAACCGGCCTCAACTCCAAACGAACCGAGCGCCGGCACTTCGCAAGGTGAGCAAGCGTTCTCTGCCGGGTGGTTCCATGACTCGACCGCCCTCGTCCAGGTACTCATCTGGATGGCAATCCTCATCGCGCTGCGAATGGCGGTCACCCAAGTAAGCGCACGGCGGAAGAGCTGGTGGCCGATGCTCCCTATCTCGCTTGCTCCGGCTGTGATCGGGTTGTACTTCTTCTACGTCAACGTAAACAACCTCGTGCCACCAAACCTGTAAGGGCCACAGCTACTCAGCAAGAAAGCGTGGAGGCCGCTTCTCCATAAAGGCGAGACGCCCCTCTTCGGCGTCGCTAGATGCCCATGCGCGGAGGCGAAGATCTTCACTGCGCGCAGATGCATCTGGAGCTCGCGCTGACTCGTCGAGGGCTGCTTTGTGAGCAACCACCGTAAGGGGCGCCTGGGATGCAAGCACGCGTGCCCACTCGATGGCATCGCCTACATCTCCGATGCGGTGAACCGATCCTGAGCGATGCAACCGATCGGCATCAAATACTTCTGCGCCAACCAACATGGCTCTCGCAATCCCCCAACCAAATTCTCGGGTCATGCGATCGATCGTCCACTGATCGACTGCAAGTCCAAGCTTCGCAGCAGGAATTCCAAACGTGCTGCGTTCGGTTGCGATACGGAGGTCGCAGCACATCACGAGTTGAGTTCCAGCACCGAGCGCAGGACCGTCGATCGCTGCAATGACCGGCACTTCACACTCGGCAAGCGCTCGAAGCGCAGCCCCTAACGCAGCATGAAAAACTTCTGACTCGGCTCCTGAAAGATCCGCACCGGCACAAAACGCTGGCGGCTCACCTGTGAGAATAACAACACGTGTCTCAGGTAATGAGACCTCCGCAAGGGCCGCAGCGAGTTGTTGCAACGTCTCAGTGTTCACCGCGTTTCTACGCTCGGGTCGATCGATAGTGAGGAGAAGGATCTCCGATTGTGGCCGTTCCACTCGTACCATGGGAGCACCCTATGGCAGATGAGCAAGGACGCTTGAATCCCACCGATCAGGTTCGGCAGCGACGTGCTGTTGTTGCGCGCTGGACTCTGCTCGCGAACCGCGTCGGTTATCTCGTTCTTGCCCTTGCGGTAGCAACCTTCATCATTGCGTTCGCCATCGGGTTTTCTTCCATGCTGGCAACAACTGTTGTCGTATGCCTCATCGTCTCTTTCGTGTTGCTTGCGCCGTCCATCGTTCTCGGATACGCGGTAAAGGCGGCCGAGCGAGAAGATCTCGAAAACAATCTGTAGACCTACCCTTTCCCTCACTTCGACATGACTCAACTCCGACTGACGGCCCCGATGCGTCGCCAACACATCCTCGATTGCGCCCTTCCGATCTTTGGGGAGCACGGCTTTCATGACACCTCGATGAATGACATTGCTCATGCTGCCGGCATCACAAAACCGGTCATTTATCAACACTTCGCCTCGAAAAGAGATCTGTATTCAGCACTCATCACCGAACTTGGTGAGGAAATGATTGCAGCAGTCACTCAGGCGACCGGTAATGCGAGCGATGGGAAAGCGCAGACCCAGCAGGGCTTTCACGCCTATTTCACATGGGTCGATCGGCACCAAGATGGTTTCCGAGTGCTCTTCGGCGGAGCCGCCCAGCGCGATAGTGAATTTGCGTCACACCTGCGGCAAATTAGATCAGAGATTGCGAATGCAGTCGCGTCGATGATCGTTGCCGATATCGACCCCAAAGAGCAATCGCTGATCGCTCACGCCATCACCGGTCTTGCCGAGGGCACGAGCCGCAGACTCATCGAGAACAATCTCGAATTCGACCCCGATGAGGTCGCTACCACAATGAGTGCGCTTGCGTGGGCAGGTCTGCGGGCACTCAACCCAACATCGTCATGATCGAGCCGCGGTTTCGGCGACTTCGTCTGAACACCGTTGCGTAAACCGACATAAGATTGCCCTATGGCGATCGCTGGCGAACATCATCCTGCGTTCGAGGAATATTGCAACTGCATCTTCGAACTTCGGGAAGACGGCGTAGATGTGATTCAGGCCCGCATTGCTGAACGCCTTGACGTAAGCCGTCCCGCCGTGAGCGAGATGATGCGCCGCCTTGAAGCCGAAGGTCTCATCGACACCGCCCCGTCGATTGCGTTGACCGCAAAAGGGGAAGCACTTGCCCAGCGAGTAGTTCGTCGTCACCGACTTGCCGAGCGTTTTCTCACAGATGTGTTGCAACTCTCATGGGCAGAATCGCACCACGAAGCAGGGCGTTGGGAACATGTGATGAGCGAGTCTGTAGAGGCTGCGATGAATCGTCTCCTCGACTCGCCAACGACGTGTCCTCATGGTAATCCAATTCCAGGTTCGGGTTATGAGGCTCCCGACGCAACTGCCCTCATCGATCACGCTGTCGGCGACGACTTCACCATCGTTCGTATACCTGAAGAGCTCGAGTTCGAAGATGGAACTCTGGAGTTCTTAGAAGAGTTTGGGTTCACCCCAGGCCGACATGGCTCTGTGCAGTCAACAACTCATGACGGTGGCCTCGTTGTTGACCTCGATGGCACCACCGTCGAAGTGAATGCGTTCATCAGCGAACGAATTCTCGTCACCGCATAACGAACGATTATGCGCAGCTCACTCATCTTTCTTGCTGTAGCGACCTGCCCGATGTTGGCAGCGTGCGGTCCCACCTACATCGACGAATCACTTCTTGAATCCTCAACAACGGTCGCTGAAACCGTTGAAGTTACCGAAGCGCCTGACCGCACCTTTTCAGAACACCTCGATGTCATCGATCAATCGCTCAACGACCTCAGCGACGCCATCGTTGACAACGATGGCTCGGCTGATGTCATCTTGGCGACGATTCTCGAGTCGTGGAACAGCATCGAGGCGCAGGTCAAAGCTGACTTTACTGACAGTCACTTCGGCTTCTACGAGGTAATGGTCCTCGCCGAGCTTTCGGTTGAGCGCCGTCGGCCGGCCGACGCATCGAAGGCGTGGAAACTCTTCATCGATATTGCCGCAGCGATTCAATGACCACTCGCGACGCGACCCATAGGCTGCTATCTGAGGCTGCGTCGGCTACGCCATCGATGCGGGTAGAGGCCGTGAGTGCACCACGCTGAGCCGCTGAGTTGAGCGTGTCAGCGCAACAAACAGAGACCGCAAACCGCGATCATTCGAATCAACGATGTCAGCCGGCTCAACGACGATGACGCCATCAAGTTCGAGACCTTTCACGACGCTCACCGGGACGACGGTGACGCCTCTTCCTAGCCCTGCTGTGGCTCTGCCGTGGTCAACACCCGCGTCGTGAAGAGCAGCAGAGATCTCATCGCAACGATCATCGGTTGCAACCACCGCTACCGACCCGCTCGCCAACTCGTCACTCAATCGACGAGCTTCTTCAGCAACGACCTGGCACAGGTCTGAAGTGAAGATGATGTGTGGATCTGTATCGCCCTCACGCACAGAAGCTGGAGCGCGTAAGCCTGGTGCCGCGGCCGCCATCACCCGATTCGCAAGGTTCATGATCTGTTGCGGAATGCGGTAACCCACCGACAGGCCGATCACCCTTGGTTCACGGCGGCTTGGAAGGTGCTCGAGCACATCGGTCCAATCAGATGGCGCTGAAGGACCAGTCGCCTGGGCAATATCTCCAACAACCGTCATCGAACCATTGAGTGACCTGCGAGAAACCATCTTTAATTCCATCGGCGAGAGGTCTTGCACCTCGTCGACAACGATGTGACCGTACAACCGAATCTCGTCAGCATCATCGATTTTGCCTGCACGGTTTGGCCGGGGCCCGAGGGCCTCGCGGGCATCGTCGAGTAACGCAACATCGGCAGCGGTCCACTCGACCTCGTCGACCGAGGCCATCCGAGGACGGTGCAACAAGCTCTGCTCCTCGGCACTCAACAAGCGCCCACTCGCCGAACGAATAAGTGGCACCGACCCAAAGAGGTCGTGGAGCAACTCGGCAGGAGTGAGCACCGGCCACATCCGTTCAAACATTTCACGCACGTCGACTCGCCCACGCAGTTCGGCACGCACGGCTTCTGGCGTGGCATCACTCTCCCGCCAGTTCGCGGCCAACGCTGACCAGATCTCGTTTTCAACATGTCGCCGGGCGGCATTATGACGTCGCTGCCCGCGGCGTGCATTTTTGATGATGGCTTCGCTTTCAGCGGCGCGAAGACGCACGTAACCCGATCGGAATGGGAACGTCACGTCGTCGCGCAGAGGTCGCTCACGATCTCGAATTGCACGGTCAATCACTCGTGACATCTCGCGCTTGCCCTTCACCCTGGCGGTCGCTTCGGTATCGGTTCCACGAACCTTCACCCCGGGGATCAAGTCGGCGAGTACGACCTGCTCGATACCCGCCTCTCCCAACGACGGCAAAACCTGTTCGATATAGCGAAGAAACACCCGGTTCGGACCGATCACCAGCACGCCTTGGTCTTCGAGTGGAAAGCGATGGGTGTACAGCAGATATGCCGCACGATGAAGTGCAACAACGGTCTTTCCAGTGCCAGGGCCACCTTGTACGACCAGAACGCCTGACTGTGGCGAGCGAATGATTTCGTCTTGCTCGGCCTGAATCGTTGCAACGATGTCGCCAAGCGTGCCGGTGCGACCTCGCTCAAGCGAAGCGACCAGCGTGCTATACCCCCGCAACTCGTTTTGGGTCGAGGTCAGCCCATCATCACCGATACCAATGTGGCCCTCGCCAAAAAGTTCATCTTCCAGACCGAGAACTGATCGTCCCTCGACCACGAAATGTCGCCGTCGAACGAGACCCATCGGGTCTCGACCCGTCGCTCGGTAAAACGGCTCTGCCACTGGGGCACGCCAATCGACGACCACCGGTTCTCTATCTTCATCACTTACTGCGAGGCGACCGATATGGAAGGCCTCAATCTCCGAAGACTCAGGGTCATCACGATCGATACGACCAAACACAAGGGCTGCGTCCCCGAGATCAAGCTCGACAAGGCGTTTCACCAGTGCCTCATCAACAGCGTTGCGTTCAAAACGCGCCTGAAATGTTCCTCCCAAATCGGCCTCATGCATGTCGCGCATTCTCCACGCTGCGCTTCGACTGCTTTCTAAGCACTCATACGCATGGTCGACAAACTCTTGTTCGTCATCGATTTCTGGGTGTAACTGGGTCATCGTTGTCGGTCTCCAGCGTCTTCTTGGAGGGTGAACTCGGCTTTGGAGTCCGACAAGTGTACCCGTCCAGATATCTTCAACGGTGCCGATGGCTTCCTCTTTTATGACCGACTCACCCTTCCTAAATGCCGGCGCCGGGCGTCCCGCACAACACACGCCTGTCTGGTTCATGCGTCAAGCTGGGCGAAGCCTTCCCGAATATCGGGAACTTCGCGGCAGTGGGTCGATTCTTGATGCCATCGCCCAGCCGGAACTCTCTGCTGAGATCACGCTGCAACCCGTTCGTCGGCACAACGTTGATGCCGCAGTGCTGTTCAGTGACATTGTTGTACCGGTGCACGCGACCGGGTTTGGTATTGACGTCACACCCGGTACCGGGCCGGTTGCGGAGCAACCATTTCGCTCGCGCGGTGATCTTCAACGCTTGCCGCCGCTCACGCCCGAACACGTTCAACATGTCACCGAAACAGTTGACATTCTCGTCACCGAACTTCCGGCATCGGTTCCGCTTCTTGCATTCGCAGGAGCGCCGTTCACCGTTGCGAGCTATCTCATCGAGGGTGCCCCAAGTCGCACGTATCAACACACGAAAGCGATGATGCATGCTGAACCTCAGCTCTGGCATGACTTAATGGAATGTCTGTCCGATTACGCCATCGAGTTCATCTCAGCTCAACTCACCCACGGTGCCCGCGCCTTTCAGCTCTTCGACTCGTGGGCGGGGTCGCTTTCAGCTCGTGACTACGACACCTTTGTTGCACCGCACTCGACACGGGTGTTTCACGCATTAAACGAGCGCCATGCCGATGTCCCAGGAATTCACTTCGGCATCGGATGTGACCACCTTCTCGAATCGATGTACGCAGCGGGGCCACAGATTCTTGGTCTCGACTGGAGAACACGAATTTCGTCTGCGCGCGAACGTATGGGATCTGACCTTGTCGTCCAAGGAAATCTCGACCCAGCGCTCGTACTTGCGGGCGTGAATGTTGCGCTCGATGGTGCAATGGAGGTGCTTCGCGACAATGGTGGTCACCCCGGCCACATCTTCAACCTCGGGCATGGTGTCCAGCCAGATACTGACCCCGGAGTCCTCACCGAGGTTGTGGCTTTCGTGCACGACCAAACTGCCATGGAGCCCTCCCCCTCATGACCTCCCCACAGTCTCAACCACACACTGCCGTCATGTTGATGGCGTACGGAACCCCTCGCCACCGCGATGAAATCGAGCCCTACTACACCGATATCAGACGGGGTCGCCCGCCAACTCCTGAGGCTCTCGCTGACCTCGTCGCCCGCTACGAGGCGATCGGCGGGCTTTCACCGCTGGCCGAACTCACCGAACGTCAGCAACAACGTTTGCAGCAAGAACTCGACGCGATCGACCCTGGTGGCTATTGCGTTGAACTCGGCCTCAAACACGCCGACCCCAAAATTGAGGCATCTGTCGAGCAGCTCGCTTCAGAGGGTGTCACAAAGATCACCGGTCTTGTCCTAGCCCCTCACTATTCGACGTATTCCATCGGGCAATACCTCGACCGAACGCGAACTGCAGCTGAGCCGCACGGCATCTCTGTTTCCGGTGTCGACAGCTGGGCGACAGAGCCTGCATTTGTTGAGTTCATCGCCAGCGATCTTGCGGCTCGTCTCGAACAGATGCCAGCAGACAGCCATGTCGTCTTCACCGCTCACTCACTGCCTCAACGAATTATTGATACAGGTGACCCCTATCCAGATGAGCTTCGCTCCACCGCACAGGCAGTTGCTGCTCGAGTCGGCCTCGAGGAGGGCAACGGTTGGTCAATCGGTTGGCAAAGCGCCGGACGTACCCCTGAGCCGTGGATCGGTCCTGACATTCTCGATGTCATCGATGACCTCGGAGCAAACGGCACACACCGTGGAGTGATTGTCAGCGCGGTCGGATTTGTCGCCGACCACCTCGAAGTGCTGTATGACCTCGATATCGAAGCTCGGGCGCGCGCCGAGCAGGCTGGTCTGGCCTTCGATCGCACCGCGTGCGTCAACGACGACCCGGCGGTCTTACACGCTCTTGCCCAACGGGTCGTCGACGCGGGTTAATCACAGTGCCAACGGCCGAGCGAATCGTAGTTATCGGCGGGGGCATCACCGGGGTTGCTGCTGCACATCGACTGGTGACACTCACGAGCAGCACCGATACCGAAATCGTTCTGCTCGAAGCCGAGGAACGCCTTGGCGGAAAGATTCGCACCTCGCGTTTTGGCGCATCGCTTATCGACGAATCGGCTGACGCGTTTCTTCTTCGCACCCCACATGCCGTTCAACTCGCCTCGACGGTGGGTCTCGGCGAGCAACTCGTGTCACCCACATCAGCATCGGCGGGAATCTGGGCGGGCAAGCTGTACCCCATCCCTTCCGATCTGGCACTGGGTGTGCCAACGTCACTGACCGCGATCGCTCGTTCAGGGCTGCTGCCGACCACCGCGCTTGCTCGAGCGGCGCTAGATCTCGTTCGGCCTCGGAGCTCAATCGATCATGACTCCATTGGCGAGTGGGCTCGGAGCCGATTCGGTTATCACGTACATGACCGTCTCGTTGATGCTCTCGTCGGCTCGATCTACGGTGCCGATACCGATCGTTTCAGCCTGCAAGCAGTCCCGCAATTGCACTCGCTCTCGCAGGCGGGTCGGAGTGCGCTCATCTCCGGTCGCAAATTACGAAAAGTGGCTCCGTCTCAAGGTGGCCCGATCTTCGGCGCACCTCCTCTCGGGATGGAACAACTCATTCACTCGACCGTCGCTGCACTGCAGCAACATGGTGAAGAGCGCGCACGCGTCATCAGTGGGTCACCGTGCCAGTCACTACAGCAGACGAACACCGGATGGGCGGTCAACGACATCGAAGCCGATGGCGTCATCGTGGCAACCCCTGCACACCATGCCAGCCGCCTCTTTGATGGAGATCTCAGAACAGCATTGGGTTCATTCGATACATCGGATGTCGCAATCGTCACCGTTCGGGTCACCGCAAATGAGTGGCCTGAACATCTTCAGAATCGCTCCGGGTACCTCATTCCTAAATCTCAACAACGGCTGGTGACGGCGGTGTCGTTTGCGTCTCAAAAATGGAGCCATCTCGCTCAAGATGACGGTTCACAAATTCTTCGAATTTCGCTTGGGCGCGACGCTCTCCCGATCGATCATCTCAGTGATGCTGATCTGGTAAACCACGCCATTGAAGAAACATCTCAGCAGCTCGGAATTCACATCGATCACGCAGAAGCAAGGGTCTCTCGCTGGGCCCATGCGTTCACCCAGTACCGACCGCATCACGCCGAACGAGTTGCTGCGATCGATGGTCTGCTACCCCGTCGCCTCCAACTCGCAGGTTCGTCATATCGAGGAATCGGAATTCCTGCGTGCATTGCAGATGGCACCCGCGCGGCAGAGGAATTGCTTGCATCGATGGCAAACTAAACGCAATGTCACGTCGCTTTGCGCTCACTGTTGGTGTGGTCACCCTCATCGTCGCAGTGATGTCGGTCGCCTTTTTTAACGATGACGACAGCGCAGTGACGGCGCCGTCAACAACCACAACTGTCGCTGCGACAACTACGACGTCCACCCCGACAACAACGACATCTACAACATCGACGACGACCACGACGTCCACCACGACGACAACCACTCTTCCAACGCCGATCCCTCCCCCCTCAGACACCAAAGCAGCAGAGCCCGTGATCGAGCTCGGCACCATTTCGATTCCCGCTATCGACGTCGAAATGGGGTTGCACGAGGGAATTCGACTCACCACCCTCGACTTGGGCCCTGGCCACTGGCCCGGCACTGCGATGCCTGGAGCTCAAGGCAATGTCGTTATCGCCGGACATCGGGTGAGCAAACACCAAGTGTTCCTGCGCATCAATGAACTTGTCGTCGGCGATGAGATCATTTACGAGACCGACGCTGGGCGTTTCGTCTACGCCGTCAGCGACATGCAGGTGATTGAACCAACCGACCTTTGGATCATCGATCAAACCCCGGCGTATACAACTACGCTATTTGCCTGCCACCCGCCCGGTTCGACCGCCCAGCGATACGCCGTCTTTGCAACGCTCGTGCAATGACGAGACGGCAATCTCGCCTTGCCTCCCTTCTTTCAGGGGCACTGGTAGCAATATCAATGCCCCCTTGGGGATTCTGGCCCGGAGCACTTGCCGGAGCGGCGCTGTTGTTTTCGCTCCGTGCAGATCGCTGGCAAGACCGGTGGGTTCTCGGGTTGCTGTTCGGAATTTCTTGGTTCGGACCGACCACTGCATGGATGTATTTCCTCACTGCGCCCGGCTACGTCGCTGCAGTTCTGTTTTTTGCGGTGCTGCATGCGTTCGCCGCCGCTGTTCCGACGCGCTCACGATTTGGGAGAGTCGGGGCACATTCACTCGTTGAAATAGCGCGGCTCGTCATGCCATTCGGCGGTATTCCTCTCGCAACGCTCGGCATCGGTCAGGCAGGTGGGCCACTCCTTCCGATCGCCCGACTTGGGGGAGTACCGTTGCTCACCTTGACGGTGTTTGCGATCGGGGCAATGATCGCCGAACTCGTCACAACCCGTCGACACTCGACTGGCCTACGTCGCACATCAATGTGGATGTCGGCAACGTTGGTCGTGCTCTTCACCACTGCTCTCGTTGCACCGTCTGGTACCGATCTTGCCCCTGTCTCAGTCGCTGCAGTGCAAGGGGGCGGTCAACAAGGAACAAGTGCCCTTGACGTGCCTTCGATCGATGTCACCGATGCGCATCTCACTGCAAGCCAACTCATCCAAGCAGGCGACGTCGATATGGTGCTGTGGCCTGAAAATGCGATTGACGTTGATCGACGACCATTTGCCGACAGTGCTGTTGCAGACCTCATTCGCGCCGAATCCTCGCGTCTCAATGTGCCATTTGTCGTCGGTGTTACTGAAGATGCTGAGTTTGTCTACGACGTAGAGACCGGCAACTTCGTCAACGCTCAATACGTCGTCATGCCTGACGGAGATGTCGTCGACCGATACGTCAAGGTCATCAAAGTGCCGTTTGGGGAGTACATCCCATTTCGATCACTTCTCGAATCTTTGGGCGCCCCGACAGGGCTCATCCCGAAAGATGCAATCTCTGGAACCGGGCCGGCTGTCGTCGACGTCGATGGCGTCGGCACATTTGGAGTCGTGATCTCGTGGGAGGTGTTTTTTGGAAGCCGCGGTCGTGATGCGGTGACCTCGGGGGGCGAGATCATTATCAATCCGACAAACGGGGCAAGTTACACGTGGACAATCGTCCAAAGTCAGCAGATTGCTTCGAGCAAGCTTCGAGCGGTCGAGACCGGTCGATGGGTGATCCAGGTGGCACCCACCGGCTTCTCAGCCACCGTTGATCCCTCTGGCAACGTGCTTGAGCGAAGCGATATCAGTGAACAAACCGTGCTGTATTCGACACCGATGCGACGCTCAGGAACAACGGTCTACACCCGCATTGGTGATGCACCGTTTGCGATTGCTGCGTTACTGCTCTTCATCATCCCGATGATGCTGACTCGACGGTCACCGTCACCGGACCATCGTTCACAATCGACACCTTCATCTCCGTCCTAAATCGGCCGGTTTCAACGCGAAAACCGCGATCTCGGAGTTGGGCGACGAGGTGGTCGATCAAGGGTTCAGCTACCTCTGAACGAGCAGCGGCAATCCAGCTTGGCCGCCGGCCCTTCGCTGTATTTCCGTACAGCGTGAACTGCGAAACGATGAGCAGCTCAGCACCAATCTCGGTGGCTGAGAGATTCATCACGCCGTCATCGTCATCGAACACTCGAAGATGAGAAATCTTTTCTGCGATGCGTTCAGCATCGGCCGTCGTGTCATCATGTGTCACCCCAACAAGCACACAAAGGCCTCTTCCGATACTGCCCACGCGGTTGCGTGAGTCGCCGTCGACCACGTCTACCGATGCCTCTTCGACTCGTTGAATGAGGGCTTTCACCTGCCCAGCCTGCCACGACCTGAAAATTTTCTGCATTCTCGCAGCAATTTCGGCAAGAATGTTGAGAACTTTCTGAAAGATTCTGTGTTCTTCATGCTCTGGACAGGTGACTATGAAGGACCACGCCGAGAGACCAACCTATGGACGAACCAATGATCACGAGCGACGGTGGAGTCGACGCCGAACTGGTGTCGTCGTACCTTGCCGGCGACAGGTCAGCACTCGGTTCGATCTACGACCGCTACGGGCAGTCGCTCTTCGACACCGCAACGGCAATGACGAACAACCGCGACGACGCCTCCGACATGGTGCAGGACGTCTTCGTGCTCGCAGCCGAGCGGCTCGGTCAATTGCGCGACCCATCACGACTCAAACCGTGGCTTTTCGCAATTCTTCGCAACGAGGTCTATCGACGGTCTCGACGACGGTCCCGCCAAGCAATCACCGACTTCTCAGCTCCAGAGCATGACGCGATGCTTCCCTCCACCCCCTCCTCTTCCGATGCGGTCGATGATGCACTCGAAGGCGCTGAGCTCGCCGAGCTCGTTCGGGTCGCAGCCTCAGGTCTTGACGCTCGTGATCAACTCGTTCTCGAACTCAGTGTCCGCCAGGGACTGAGCGGAGACGACCTTGCCGACGCGCTCGGTGTGTCGGCACAGCAAAGCTATGGGCTTGTTCACCGGATGCGCGAACGAACTGAGCGCAGCCTTGGCGCATATTGTGTTGCGCGTCGAGGCCGGAAGGAATGCGACGAACTCGACGCCATCCTTAAAGGGTGGTCGGGTGACTTCACCGTGTTGCTTCGCAAACGAGTGTCACGACATATCGATGCGTGCAATACCTGCGAGCGTTCACGGCGTCGATTTGCTCCTCTCGCCCTCGTTGGTGCGGCACCAGCATTTGCAGCACCGATTGGTCTTCGCTCCTCAATCCTCGAGCGGGTTGCCCTGCTCCATCCCGATGTATCGACCGGGGTTGGTGGAGATGGCTCCACATCGTCACAGACAGCGAGCACCTCGCCATCAACGTCAACATCAACTCGTTCAACCTCTGGAAACGAGTCAACGACTCAAGCAACGTTTGGGGCTGTCGATCCGTCGACGGGCTTCCCGCTACTGCAGGCCACCAGTCGCATCGGACGTCGAGCAGCACTTTCGATGATGGGCATCGCGGCGAGTGGAGTCATTTTGGTCGGCAGTTTTGTGTTGAT
>JAKMEY010000010.1 GCA_022425725.1 Ilumatobacteraceae bacterium | reverse complement strand
AGGCAATGACGTTGAAGTCGAGGGGCATACAGATAATCGCCCGACATCAACGTCACGCTTCCCGTCAAACTGGGAGCTGTCGTCAGTTCGAGCAACGAACGTGTTACGTGAGTTGCTTGCTGACGCTGAATTGGAACCCGCACGTTTCGCTGCGGTTGGTCGTGCTGACACGATCCCACGCGGAGATAACAACACTGAAGAGGGGCGTGCGGAGAACCGCCGCACTGAAATCGTCGTCATGTTCCCTGAAACCGTTGCCGCAACCTGCTGATCGCCGCCGGAGCGACACAACCCATTAACCCACCCTGGTGGCCGGCCACAACGACGTGGCCGGCCACCAACAGTTTTCACCGACATTTGTGTTGCTGGCGTGGGTGGTTTGTCTGGTTGACCTTTGGTGGTTTGCCTGGGTTGGTTTCTGGTGGGGTGCCGATTGTGGGTGGTGTTCGCAATACCGCGGGCAACTGGCCCATGAGGGGCCAGACAATTTTGAGAAAAGGAATTTTCAATGCGTATTAACACCAATGTTGCTGCAATGTCAGCACACCGCAATCTGTCAAAGACTGGTGTCGGCCTCGGTAAGTCAATCGAGCGTCTCTCATCTGGTCTTCGTATTAACCGTGCAGGTGACGACGCTGCTGGTCTCGTCATTTCGCAGAAGCTTCGCGCAGAGTCCTCTGGTCTCAAGCAAAGCGTCCGTAACGCTCAAGACGGCATCAGTTTCGTGCAGACCGCTGAAGGCGCACTTGACGAAGTTGGCGGCATGCTCAACCGTATGCGCGACCTCACCGTCCAGGCCCGTAACGGCACCCAAGACACTGACTCGATCGCAGCTATCCAAGCAGAATTCAACGCTCTCGGTACTGAAATCGAGCGGATCTCAACCTCCACCGAGTTCGCAGGCAAGTCAGTCTTCTCTGCAACCGCTGTCAACTTCCAAGTCGGCAACTCCTCGGGCGACCAGATCGGTGTCACGGTTGGCGAGGTTGACGTCGATGGAGATATGGGCCTCGGAACAGTTGCTGCAGGTGTGTTCACCGGCGTAGCAGTTGACTCGACCGCAACCACTCATGGAGACGGCACTGAAGATCTCCTGTCTGCTCTTGATTCAGCTATTTCGAGTGTTTCGACGAGTCGGGGTACGTTGGGTGCGACTCAGAACCGTTTGGAGTCGACTGTTCGGAACCTTTCGGTGACAGCTGAGAACCTGTCAGCTGCTGAGTCACGTATCCGTGACGTTGATGTTGCTGAAGAAATGATGAGCTTCACTCGCTCACAGATCTTGCAGCAGGCCGGCACTTCAATGTTGGCGCAAGCTAACGGCGTGTCGCAGTCAGCACTTTCGCTGCTCGGCTGATCCATCTGTTTGGTTCGGCGCTGTTGGCGCCGGACCAGACGTTGTTCTTCGAGTCGGCGACTCCCAGCTGGCTCGGATAACCGCACCTTCGGTGCAACACAACCCATTAACCCACCCTGGTGGCCGGCCACAACGACGTGGCCGGCCATCAAACACCAACCCAGGAACACGTCATGGCAACCGTCGACGGCATCGCAACAGGCTTCAACACAACACAAATGGTTTCGTCGCTCATGGCAGCAGAACGCGTTCCGCAAAATCAGCTCCGAAACCAAAAGAGCATCCTCAGCCGTCAGCAGAGCGCCTTCAGCGACCTAAAAAGTCTCTACTCAAAAGTCTCCGATCGGCTTGACAACCTCAACACTCCAGACAACTGGCAGCGACGCACCGCGACATCATCCGACACCAAAGTTGCAGCGACCGTCAATAGTGACGCCGCAATCGGGCAATTCACCTTCACCGTTGATCAGACCGCCGCAGCGCATGCCGTCTACACCGCTGACACCGTTGCTGCAGATGACATCGTCTCCGACACTGGAACATACGCCGGAATGACCGCAACCGAAGCAGTCGCTGCGATCAACAACGACGACACGCTCGACACCACCGCAGCGCTCATCCAAACCGCTCCCGGCGAATACCGCATTCAACTGTCAGCAAAAAACACCGGAGCTGACTCAACTGTCGGTGTTAACGCATCGGAATTCGATCGACTCACGTCCGGGTTCACCACCCTCACCACCGGCAGAGACGCCCAAATCAGCGTCTCCGGTGACAACCCGCTCGTCATCACGTCGGACACGAATACCTTCGACGACGTCATGCCGGGACTTGACATCACCGTCACCGAACCCTCAACTGACGCTGTCACCGTGACCGTTGCTGAAGACGTCGACGGCCTCGCAGATGACATGGCATCAATGTTCGAGGACCTCATTGGGGCAATCAATAGAGTTGACGGCCTGACAAAGACCAACGAAAGCAGATCATCGCTGCTGTCAAGCGCATCAGTGCTTCGCCGTAGCGAAAACAACCTCCGCAACGCCGTGTTCAACGAAGTGAGTTCATCGGCATTGTCCACCGCATCACTCGCCGGAGTTGAACTGTCACGCGAGGGAACCATCAGTTTCGACAAACAAAAATTCATCGACGCCTACAACGACGACCCGCAAGCCGTCAAAGACCTGTTCTTCTCTGATGACAGCACACAAGAAACCGTCATAAGCCGCCTCGAAACCGAGCTCGAAGCCGCGACCAACTTCACCAGCGGCTATCTCTCAACCTCAGAAGACGCCGTCGAACAACGAGTTCGTGATCTTGACGACCAAATCGCCGCCTGGGACATTCGTCTCGACAAACGCGAATCCAACTACCGGCGAACCTTCACGTCACTTGAAACCGCATTAAGCGAACTGCAACAGCAATCCAACTGGCTCGCAAGCCAAATTGCGAACCTCCCGACCTACGGGCCGATCGGTGGTAACTGATGAACACCGCCCGAGGAATTAGCGCCTACCGGCAACACGCCGCACAAACCGCATCAAAAACCCAGATCGTCGTCATGCTCGCCGCACGAATGACATCTGACATCGCGCAAGCAATCACCAACATCGAAGAACACAACCCGGCCGCCGCACACGAACTGCTAGTGCATGCACAGCAAATCGTTAACGAACTCTCGACCGCGCTCGACGTTGACATGTGCCCCGCCGGAAACGAACTTCGCTCCCTCTATCAATTCATCACCGATGAACTCGTCGAAGCAAACATTCAAAAAAGCACTCAACACGCCGCCAACGCGCACCGACTCGCCGAAGAAATCTCCGCGATGTTTGCCGCCGCTGCACAAGAACAGGCCGCCTGAACCCGATGAAAACCATTGACATTCTGCTCGACTGGTCAACCCAACTCGAACACGAACCAACCCTTGCCCTGCCGGTGCTCAACAACCCGACATTCACCGCAGACGACCGAGATGCCCTTCTCTTGGTGCAACAACGAGTTGACGCCGCAGCAGCACGAGTCGCTCAGCAACTCGCGAACCTGGAACCACCCCAGACGATGCGACCACGGCGAGCACGCCAACAGCCGACCGCACGCATCTGCGTCGACGCCTAACACCCGCAGTCCCGCCTCCCAGCGAGGAGATAGCGAAATAAAACATCCGTACCAAATGAGTGCAGATGTCACCACCACAAAACGGACAACTGGTCGAAACTGAACACTGGGTCAGGGAGAGATCCACAGATCAGTCCAAGGACGGGCTTGAGAACAACTCAAGGAACCATGTCCATCGTTAGCGACTCCACGTCGATCACCCTTCAAACAGCGC
Organism: Ilumatobacteraceae bacterium; assembly: GCA_022425725.1. Lineage (GTDB taxonomy): Bacteria > Actinomycetota > Acidimicrobiia > Acidimicrobiales > Ilumatobacteraceae > Casp-actino5. The sequence goes on along the minus strand of JAKMEY010000010.1, from coordinate 4,792 downwards.
TACAGCTGCTCGACACACGCTTCACCGCTCTCGAGCACAACATCGCAAACACCTCAACCCCCGGGTTTCTTGCGCAGCGCGTCGAATTCGAAGACGAACTCAGCCTCGCAATCGCGAACGGCGACCCCACCACGGCACGAGCTGAAACAGTGACCTCAGCCGACCCGGTTGATGGCTTCGGTAACAACGTCGACCTCGGAAAAGAAATGGTGCAGCTCACCGAAACTGCGCTGCGCCAACAGATGCTCGTCAGAGCGCTCAACGATCGCTACACCCGAATTCGCACCGCCTCGGAGGACTTCTGATGACCATCACATTTGACGGCATTTCCATCGCCGGATCAGGCATGCAGGCCTACCAAACCTGGCTTGACGCCATCGCCGACAACATCGCGAACATCAACACGATCACCGCAACCGACGAAGTTCCCTTCCAAGAACGCGTCGTTGAAGTGCAGGCCCGCAACCCTGAAGCAGGTGTCGCAGGCGTCGACGTTGTCGACACCGCAGTCGCTGAAACCGACGGCCGACTCGTGTACGACCCGTCGCATCCACTTGCGAACGACGACGGATTCGTCGTTGCGCCATCAATGAACCTTGAAGAACTGATGACCGACATCATCGTTGCGCAACGCTCATTTCAAGCGAACAGCAACGTGTTGAACCGTGCTCGAGAGTCATATGAGCGAGCATTGGAGATCGGCAAGTGAACGTCACCGCAGTCACCCAGTCGGTAGGCGCAGCACCAGTAACTGCGACCCAGAAAACACAAGACGACGCATCGTTCACCGACAAAATCTCAAACGCCGTCAAATCACTCGACGAGTCACACCAGATCGCTGACAGCTTCGCAGGAGCAGCAGCAACCGGTGACCTCGAATCATTGACGAGCTACGTCGTGGCAGCCACCGAAGCGCAACTCGCCACACAAGTCACCGTTTCAGTCCGCAACAAGGCAATTAGCGCCTTCAACCAGATCATGGGGATGAATATCTGATGGCCGGCACATTGATGTCCAAGTTCAACACTGCAACCGAAGGGTTCTCAACTGTTCAAAAAGCTGGCAGTGTCGCAATGGTCGCAGCGATCGCGGCAGGTGTCTTCTTTTATGCAAACACGACAAGCCAAAGCCCAATGGCACCGCTGTATACCGAACTCACTACCGCTGACGCAGCGTCAATCACCGAGCAGCTTCGTGACTCGGCTATTAACTACGACATCACCGACCGTGGTGCCACCGTCCGAGTCCCAGAAAACGACATTTACGAAGCCCGTCTGCTCATCGAACGTGCCGGTGTGAGCCCAAGTTCACAAAGTGACGGCTTCTCAACACTTGATGGCCTCGGCATCACATCAACACAGTTTCAGCAGCGCATCGCCTACCAGCGAGGCCTCGCAACCGAAATCGAAAACTCGCTCGAAGAAATGGCATCGATAGACGAAGCCCGAGTGAACCTTGTCATCCCAGAACAAGACCTGTTCGTGAACGACACCATCCAAGCGTCGGCGTCAGTCATGTTGAACACCAACAGCCGAATCACCAGCTCTCAAGTCACCGCAATCGCCTCTCTTGTCTCCGGAGCAGTAGAAGGACTCACCACGGAACAGGTCACGATCACCGACCAAAACGGATCCGTGCTCACTGCACCGGGTGCAACCAACGGAGCACCAGCGGACGACCTCGAACGCACAAGTGAACTCGAAGCGAACATCGCCGGTGACGTACTCGCCATCGTTGAAGCGGTCGCGGGTCCCGGTAACGCCCGAGTTGCAGTGAACGCAACCGTCGACTGGTCAGCGACTTCTGAAGTGTCAGAGATCTTCAGCCCCGTGCTCGACGACAACGGAGAACAACTGCGCTCTGCAGCGTCAACTGTCATCGAATCAGATGACCCCACAACCGCAGAAGGCATCCTCGGAACCGGCGACATCGACTCCCTCGGACTGGCAAGCACCGTCCGTGCTGACGTTGATGCCGACTTCTTAGTTGACCGGTCAGTGAAAACCGTTGAATCCAACGGGGGAGACGTGCAAACACTCACCGCCTCAGTCGTCGTTGACTCCGCAGCAGTTGACCCCGCCGACATGGCAACACTTACCACCCTCGTTGAAGCAGCCACCGGACTTTCTGTTGAAAACGGCAACCTGTCAGTTGCTGCTCTTGCATTCGACACCACCGCTGAACAGCAACTCACCGCAGCGAACGAAGCCGCAACTGATGCAGCCGGTATTGCGGATGCATCAGCTGCCCAGCAAGCAACCATGCGAACCGGAATCATCGCCGGGTTCGCCGCTATCGCCGGACTACTCGCCCTGCTCTCATTCCGTCGGGCACGCAAATCAACAACAACTGACGGAGCAGCCGACAAACTCGAAGCATTGCTTTCTGGTGAAACCCAGGCACTTGAGCGAACAGCGCCAACCGCTGACATGACCGCACTCGACCCTGGTGAACAACTCGCACTCGTGTCATCTGAACATCCAGACGACGTTGCAGAACTCATCGGATCGTGGATGACTGAACGCACGGCGGTGACCCAATGAGCCGACGAAAAGAAGAAATCGTAGGCGCACGCAAATCTGCTCTGCTGCTGCTCTCCATGCCGCAAGGAACTGCAGCCAAAGTGCTCGCCCATCTCGACGAAGAACAGGTCGCAGAAATCGCAACCGAAATCGCGTCGCTTGGCGACGTCAACTCTGATGCAACCGCAGCTGTGCTTGATGACTTCACCAAACAATGGTCAAAGCGCGCGGGCTCAGTTTCAGGCGGCCTTGGACGAGTAAAAAGCCTGCTTGAACTCGCCGCACCAGAACGAGCTGACACGATCGTTGCTGGCATCGACCGACGAGTCATTGACCCGCCGTTTTCATGGGTGTACCGAGTCGACTCACAGTTGCTCGTACGGACCCTTGCTGGAGAACTCCCAATCACCTGCGCCGTGCTGCTGTCATTCCTCACCGCAGACAAGGCCGCGAGCATCATGCTGGAACTCCCGACAGAGCTTCGAACTGCAACCGCAGTTGCGATCGCAAACCTCGACGACCCCGAACACGATCTTGTCGAAGCGATCGAAATGGGTATCCAAGAAAAACTCGGCCCGAACGCATTCGAACGCCAATATCGGGTCGGTGGAGTGGACGCACTTGTTGACCTGCTCAACCGCTCAGACCGTGAAACCGAAACGAGCGTCCTCGACGCCCTCGGCTCACTCGATGAACACATGGCATCAGAAGTAAAGCGACGCCTCTTCTTGTTTGAAGACATCACGTCGCTCGACTCTCGAGCCATCCAGAAAATCCTTGCATCTGTCGATATGGCCAAAATGCCGCTCGCAATGAAAGGTGTTGGTGACGACACGGTCACCACCATTTTGGAAAACATGTCCGAACGTGCCGCAGAAGTACTTCGAGAAGAAATCGAAGTGCTTGGCCCGGCCCGCCTCGCCGACGTTCAAGCAGCGCAAGCGGAAATTGTTGCTGTTGTGAACCGGCTCGACGCCGAAGGTGAAATCACAATTAGCCGGGGGACCGATGCTCTCGTCGTGTGATTCCACTGTGGCCGTTTTAACTGGCGACGCCGCAACCGCTCTCCCAATTGCCGAGTTGGCACCTGAACGTGCTGCTCATGTGTCAACTCGGCGCAATTTCTCACATACCCAAGTTCACGACCATGTGCAGTCATACCGCACCGGACGCGAAGAGGGCTACGACGTCGGCTACGCAGCCGGTGTTCAAGCGGCCGAAGCCGACATTGCCCGAACCGTGTCATCACTTCAAGCCGCCATCATTCAACTTGGCACCAACGAAGCCGACCTCGCTGACCAACTCGCTGAACTCGCAACGTCACTCGCAGTTGAACTCGCCACCAACATCCTCGATAGCGAACTTAAAGAACCAGCCGATTTCGCAGCCTACGCAATTCGTAAAGCCCTCAGCATTGCGCTGCCATCAGAACCCGTCACCATCACCATGCACCCCGACGACGCTGCGCACGTGCCTGGTGTTGCGAACGTCGAAGTGAAAGAAAACTCTATGTTTTCGCGAGGTTTCGCCGAAGCGGTCGTTGGCACCAGCTTGGTCAAAATCGACCCTCACTCGCTCATCAGCCAGGTGCGCGAAGTCTTGAATATTGAAGAAACTCCGGTCGCGCCAGCACCTGCTCCTGCCGCTACCGCTGAAATCGCAGAGGCTCCTGCAGAAGCGCCCGCACCGAAATCAACAGCCCGTAAAACGAAGAGCGCATCAACAGCCTCGACGACACGAAGCCGCAAAACAGCTGCAGCGAAAGCCGAAACCTCGACGACGGCAAAGCGACGGACCAGCACATCAACAGATGCGAAAAAGCCCGCTCGGGCAACGAAGAAGGCCACGAATGCTGCTTGAGGACATCACCAACATTCGTTGGGCAGAAGCTCTGCCCGCAGCCCGACCGATCCGTGTTGGTCGAGTGAGTTCAGTGTCAGCATCAGGGTTCACCGCTGTAGGCCTCGCCGCAGCAGTTGGCGACCTCGTCGAAGTCGAAGCCGACGGAACCACTCTCATCGGACGTGTCGTCGGACTGAAATCAGGTGAAGCAGTCGTGTCCTCGTATGACGCGGTCGACGGCCTTCGCCTCGACATGCCCTGTCGTATTAGGCCGAAAGGAAACGGCCTTCCAAAAGCCGATCGGCTCATCGGCCGAGTCGTGAACGCCCTCGGTGACCCCATCGACCGTCAACCGGTTCGACCAGGCCCAATGATGAGCAGCGACCGTGACGCTCCAGACCCCCTCACCCGCGAACTCATCAGAACAC
>JAKMEY010000044.1 GCA_022425725.1 Ilumatobacteraceae bacterium | reverse complement strand
TGAGTCGCTTGTGTAGACCGGTGCTGAGCAGCCTTCGATGTAATGAACCTGAGAACCCTCGTCAGCGATGATGAGGGTTCGCTCGAACTGTCCGGCGTTTTCAGAGTTGATTCGGAAATATGCCTGAAGTGGCATTTCGCACTCCACACCAGGAGGCACATAAATAAATGACCCTCCCGACCACACTGCCGTGTTCAGCGACGCAAACTTGTTATCACCCGGAGGAATGATTGATCCGAAGTACTTCTTGACGAGATCTGGGTACTCGCGCATCGCTGTATCCATGTCGCAGAAAAGAATTCCCTGAGCCTCAAGGTCTTCGCGGTTCTTGTGGTACACAACCTCAGACTCGTACTGGGCGGTGACCCCTGCGAGATACTTGCGCTCTGCTTCGGGAATACCGAGTTTCTCGTAGGTGCGCATCATTTCTTCTGGGAGTTCATCCCATTCGTCGACCTGTTCGCCCGCCGGCTTCAAGTAATAGAAGATGTCTTGAAAATCGATGTCCGGCATGTTCTGCGCGAACCACTCAGCCATTGGTTTGCGGTCAAACAGCGACAGTGAACGCAGGCGTAAATCGGTCATCCACTTGGGTTCACCCTTCCACCACGAGATTTGTTCGACCACGCCCTGGTTCAAACCCTTCACCGGGTCGAAGGCGTATTCGACTTCGTCGTTCCATCCAAGTTCGTACTTGGAGAGGTCGAGATCAAATGCAGTCATTCGCTAACTCCGTTACATCGAGGGTTATACGGGGATAATTAACACTACCGACATAGTAACAATCCCGATGAGTGCTCCGCATGCCCACCTTCCAGATTTTCGCTGTCAACTACGGCACAGCGCGCTACGGGCGATATCCCCATGACGGCTCGGTCGGTTTCATTGTTCGCCGAGCAAGTTGCACCCACTCGCACAGCATGGCTCTGGTATCTCGTGGATCGATGATCTGTTCGATCTCATAGAACTCGGCCGACCGATGCGGTGACCGAACACTGTTAAGCCGTTCAGCGATTTCTGCCTTCAGCGCCTCAGGGTCGTCACTTGCCTCCAGCTCAGCTTTATATGCGACTTCGAGGCCTCCCTCGAGAGGTAGCGACCCCCAGTCACCCGAGGGCCACGCCAACCGGAACGATTCACTCCCAGGCTTGCGGTTTGCTGCCCCGGCAACCCCGAACGCCTTCCTTACGACAACTGTGCAATATGGCATCTCCGACTCTCGGAGAGCCACCAACACCTCAGTGCCATACCGAATGGTTGCGCTCTCTTCAGATTCCTTACCAATGAGAAAGCCAGGGCAGTCCTCGAGGTGAATCATCGGCAATTTGAACATCGATGCCAGATCGATGAGACGGGTGAGTTTCCTGCACGAATCTGCAGTCCAACCCCCGCCGTACATCATCGGGTTCTCCGCATAGATCGCAACTGCCACGCCATCAAGACGAGCGAGCCCCCCGATAATCGACGTACCCCAGTCTTTACCGATCTCGAAAAAACTGCCCTCATCAACGAGCGTCATCATGATGCGTTTCATGTCGTAGCTTTGCCGAGGATTTCGAGGCACCACATCAACGAGCCACCCATCGCGTCGAGCAGGGTCATCGCCCCAATCTTCAAGCGGCGGAAGTTCGTCAACGGAGGTCGGCAGATACGACAGAAACTGCAGCGCTTTTTCAAATGCCTCCACCTCGGTGTCGACCGCATCATCGATCGCCCCATTGCAAGTGTGAATGTCAGCGTGACCAAGTTCGTACTTCGAGACCGCTCCCAAACCAGCCTGTTCGACGAGTGCTGGTCCAGCAATCATCATCTGCGAGGTATCTCGGACCATGACCGAATAATGCGACGCGGTTGCACGAGCGGCACCGAAACCTGCCACCGAGCCCAGCACGAGGGAAACTGATGGAGCGATATTGAGGTGATCACACACGGTGTGCCAGCCGGGAAGCAACGGAATATAGGTGCGCCCTGCCTGTTCGATCGTCTTTACCGATCCCCCACCCGACATCCCGTCGAGCAGTCGCACATGAGGGAGTCGCATTTCGGCCGCGATCGTCTCGGATGCCTCGCGCTTCGCTGAAATTGATGCATCGTTCGAGCCGCCACGAACCGTGAAGTCATCGCCTGACACCACTGCCGGCCGGCCGTCGAGATTCGCAATGCCAAACACAAAGTTCGACGGCATGAACTCGATGAGATTCCCCTCATCGTCATAGGTCGCCACCCCTGCGGCTTTACCCATTTCCCAAAAACTGCCCTCGTCGACTACCTGGTCGATCCGTTCACGAATCGTGAGTTTCCCAAAGTGGTGCTGTCGCTCAATCTTGTCTGCACCACCGAGCTGCTCAGCGAGACGCTCACGCTGATGCAGTTCTTCAAGTTCTGGTTCCCACGTCACGCCTATGACGGTACTCAGCACTCTTTCTCAGCCGAGAGCCGCACGGTTCGCAACGACGATCATCATCGCTGAAGACCACGGGCATGCGAATCAAAAACGCTTGAACTTCGGGTGCTACCGTTCGCTTCACTGTGCCGAATTCCGCAACGACGTCAATTCCATTTCGGGTATGGAAATTCGGTATCGCCGTCTATGTGCTCTCAAGGATTCTCGTCCTACTCGGCCTCGGCGTTGTTGCCGTTGCCCGCACCCAAGAAGACGCCCGGAACGGACTGCCTCGGCTCTCAACCCTTCACCACATCCGTGAAACGTTGGTGAGTTGGGACGGTTTTTGGTACCTCGAGATCGCGTCTTCTGGATACCCCTCGAACATTCCGGCAAACGTCACCTATTTCATGCTGGAGGCGCGGGCAGCATTTTTCCCGGGTTTTCCGATGGTCATTCGGATGGCTGACGCAGTGCTTCCGTGGGGCCAACCTGAAGCGGCTCTCATTGCGAACATCGTTCTCGGTGCAACCGCCGTACTAGCGGTCGGCGCTCTCGCCTACCGTCTACACGGAGAGAGGGCGGCAACCCTCTCAATGGCAATCTTTTCGATGTTTCCCGGGTCGTTTGCACTCTCAATGGCTTACAGCGAAGCCTTGATGATCACCTTTAGCGCTCTTGCTTTACTCTTGCTGGTCGACGAACGTTGGTTGCTTGCGGGCCTCGCAGGAGCGATCGCCACAATGACCCGGCCAAACGCTCTTGCAATCGGACTCGCCTGCCTCGCCGCCGCCTGGGTTCACCGTCATCGCATCCGCGCAGTCATCGGAGCTGGTTTTTCAGCGGTGTGTACCGGTGCCGGATTCGTCGTCTCGCAACTCGTCATCGCCGGAACCGCACAAGAAGCAGGTGCGTGGTTTCGCGTGCAACGCGAAGCCTGGTCGGAAGGCTTCTCATTTGGAGTCGACACCGTTCGACTCATCGGAGAATGGATAGCGACACCACTTGGTTCACCAACCCGAGCGCTCACCGTTGGCTCCATTCTTTTCATTGCCGTTGGTCTTTGGGCACTCGCACGCTCACGCCTTCACCCAATTGTTGCGTCGTTCTCGATCGGCATCGTCAGCCTTACGTTGCTGGCGTCGACCACGACTCCCCGACCAAGGTTTACCCTCACTGCGGTCGGACTTTTCATCGCAATTTCCGTCACTTGGATCAACACGCGCTCGCTGTCACCTGAACGACGCAGGTCGCTCGAACTTGCAGCGTCGGGCATCTCAGGGGCACTGCTGGTCACCGTTACAGCCATCTACGGTCTGCTCGGCGCCATACCGTGATCGAACGACTTCGCCTCATGCGCTTGGGCAGAGCTAGTTGGGTGTTTCTCCTCTGGCCATTCATCGTCGTTCTTCTCTCCGATCGGGGGCGGCTTAACGCCGACACCAAATATGACCTCACGGTCGCTCCCCGCCGCCTCATTGATGCTTCGTTATCAACGTGGGATGAGGTCAGCCACGGGGGCTGGGTTCTCCAACAGCACGCGGGCTACCTGTGGCCAACGGGACCATTTTTTTCGGTTACCGACGCCCTCCCTGATTGGGTGCAACAACGCCTTTGGATTGCCCTCATCATTGTGGCCGGCGGCATCGGTGCACGATGGGCAGCACGCACCGTCGGCATCGCTCCCACCGTAGCGACACTTGCAGGGCTGATCTACCAGTGCTCGCCCTACCTTGTGCCATACCTCGCTCGAACGTCTGCGATGTTGCTGCCTTGGGCAATCGTCGGCTGGTTATTTGGCGCATCGGTCCGCGCAACCCATTTCAATGCTCCGCGATGGGTAGCTGTCATGGCGCTCCTCATCGCCACCGCAGGCGGAGTCAACACCACAGCGATAGCGATGGTGAGTTGGTTGCCGATCGCCGTGTTTTTTGTCGCCTATCGCGATGACACAATCTCGGGCCAACGATTCACCGGACTCTCTTTCGCCACCACAGCGGCTGCGTTGCTGACGAGCTCTTGGTGGGTTGCATCAGCGGTGATTGGTGCCCGGTATGGCCCTGACCTGTTGGGGTTCTCGGAGACAGTGAGAGACGTCTCTTCCACCTCGACCGGTCTCGAGGTGTTTCGGGGCGCGGGCTACTGGTTGAGTTACGTTGTCGAGCCCGATGGCTCACCGACCTCGGCGGCGGGGCGGCTGCTCACCGAGCAGCCATTTGTTATTGCGGCAACGTTCGGCATTGCGCTTCTCGGGCTCGTTGGCGCAATCACACTTCATTCACCCCATCGCCGCCTCTTCGCAACCCTGATGGTGATCTCAGTTGGGTTTGCCATTGGCGTTCACCCATATGACAGCCCGTCACCGTTTGGCCAGATCATGCTCGACTGGCTTCCCGAGGGAGTGCTTTCTGCATTCAGGTCGTCTACTCGGGCCCTTCCGATTTGGACGCTCGTGATCGCACTCGGGTGCGCCCAACTGCTCTCTCGTGTACGGGCATCATCAGTCGTTATCGCCCCTACGGTTGCACTCACCGCCGTTGCCGCTCCGTGGTTCACGCTTGGCCAGATAGTTGACCCGGTATTGGAACGGCCGAGCACTCCCCCGGCGACGTGGGAAACGCTGCTCGACGAACTCGACGATGTTGGCCGAGTGCTCGTTCTTCCGGGCACCGAGTTCTCGACCTTCGAATGGGGACATGCCCAGGATCCTCCGTGGACCTCGCGCACTTCGGTCATCACGCGCGAACTTCTACCGCTTGGTTCGCCCGACAGGATGGATCTCCTGCTTGCTCTCGATGATTCACTGCAAGACGGTGTCATCGATGTTGACGCCATTGCCGAGACCGCCACCCTCATCGGGGCCGATGCCGTGTGGGTGGCAACCGATGTCAATCTCGCCCGCTATCGAACACAACCAATAACGGTGAACGGCCTCATGGGTGCCGACGGCCTGCAACTCGTATCTGCGGTCGAAGGTGTTGGCGGCCTCTTCATGGTCGAACCTGATACTCACAACGGTTCTGCGGACAGCGTTGCGCTGTGGGGTGGCGGGCGTGGAGCAGTCGATGCATTAGCAGCAGGGGTTGTCTCGTCTCACGACGTATTGTGGCGCCCTGTAAGCGCACCTGATGGGGTGAAAACTGTCATCACGGACGGCGACCGCGACGCGGCCAGGCAGTGGCGAACCTCGCAGGCAACTCGTGGAGCAACAAGCGAACCTTCCGATGTTGGCCGAGACGGTGTGAATGCCCTCACCGAGCCTGATCCAACCCGAACAGTCGCGCGTTGGGGAACATCTGGACAATGGGCGATCACAGCGTCGACCTATGGAAGTCGTCTCGAACTTGAACCGGAACGCCGGGCTGCAATGGCAGTCGATGGCAACCCGGCTACTGCGTGGACGGTTGAAGATCCATCGAGCAGGCCCAGTCTGTCGATATCTGGCCCGCTCACCACATTGGTGCCGGTAGCGACTGCCCTCCACGGAGGTATCACCGAACTCGAAGTGAAGTACCTCACCCGTGGCGAGGACGGTGTTCGCTTGGTGGCTGCTCATTCCGACGGCTCGTTCCCTGAGGTCGATCTCCCGGCTGATACCTATGCAGTGGAGGTCACGATTGCTCAGGTTGCCCCTGGCACGCGAGATGCCGGGCTCTCACAAATTCTTCCTGAGTCGGTTGACGAAATTGTCGTCGTGCCTCCCCTACCTGACTCAGCGACCGATGTTGTGCTGACAAGATGGAGAGTCAACCGACCCGACCTGGGCCGAACCGACCCTGAGATCGTCTTGCGCCGAGCCGTCCAGACCCCTATATCGAGAGAAATGATGCTCAGTGTTGAAGGGCTCGCGCATCGTGATCTTGCTGAGGGCGAAGATGTGTGTATCAGTGGCATCGTGTTTGTTGACGAGGTTGATGTGCCGGTGAGCCAAGCATCCGGGCACGCATGCAATGGTGAGCCACTGACTTTTAGCGCCGGCGAGCACATCATTTCGTCGACGGCGAATCGTGTCATTCTCCGCGATCTTCAGCCACACAACGACAACCCTTGCTGCGTGACGCGCCTCGGTCGCGCATATGCCGAAGGTTGGAGTGCTGAGTTTTCGGGCGACTCGGTCACACCGGTGTCGCTCATCGGTGGAGAGATGGCCATCGTCACAACTGTCGACGCTGCGAGTTCTGAAGTTGCGCTCGAGTGGTCGCCTGACCGATGGTACCGGTGGTCGCTCGTTCTCTCAGCGCTATCTGCGGTGATTGCACTCTTTGTCATCGTCATCGACCCCGGTCGCCCTATTGACGCACAGCGGGCACTTCGTCGAGTTCGCTCGACATCACGCCTCTCGATGCTTCTCGATGGCGCAATCGTCGGAGTTGCCATCTTTGGTCTCGTCGGATGGAGAGAGGCTCTCGTGGCGGCAGGAATCACGATCATTATTCGACGACCACTATGGCTGTTCACATCTGGGGTGTTTATTTCCTGCGCTCTCGTGATTGCTGAAGCCACACGTGACAAGCCGTCGCATGGCATTGCCTGGCCAGGCCATTTTGAAATTCTTCACGGCCCGTTCACCGCCGCCATCGTTGCCCTCGGCATCATCGCCATCGTTCGACCTAACGGGACGGGCGGTCGCCAAGATGTCTGATGCACAGCAACGGTCGACAGCCCGGTCGGACAACACTCATCTCAGATTGGCGCACGATCCCGCTCTAGATGGCCTTCGAGCGCTGGCGGTTATTGCGGTCATTGCGTACCACAGCGAATTCCGTGGCACACCGGCCGGTTTTCTCGGCGTCGATCTGTTCTTCGTGTTGAGCGGATACCTCATCACAACACTCCTCATCATCGAGCACAACGCAACCGGGCGCGTTGACCTCGTGAACTTCTGGATTCGGCGGGCTCGCCGTCTTCTGCCGGCTCTCGTTTTGATGGTGACGACTTTGGTTGCGGTATCGCTCGCAGTGCCCGATCTGTTTGCTCTCGATTCACTTCGAAGAGATGTCGTGTCGTCGCTGCTATACGTGCAGAACTGGAACTCCCTCCTCGGTGGCGACTCCTACTTCGCAATGTTTGACGAGCCAAGCCCCCTGATTCACGCGTGGAGCTTGGCAATTGAAGAACAGTGGTATGTCGTATGGCCAGTTCTTTTCCTTGTGCTGTACCGCGTCGTCCCCAAAACGTTCATACCTGCCGTCATCGCTGGGCTCGCTGCGTGCTCAGCGCTCGCAATGGCGTTCACCGCCCACAGTTCAGACCTGTCACGTGCGTATTTTGGCACTGACACCCGTGTGCAAGCCTTGCTCATCGGCGCAGGAACTGCGCTGGTGCTTACCGCACCGCAGAGACGCCTTGGCTTTCTGCGTGAACGCTGGGTTTCAATCTGCGCAGTTGGTGGGCTCATTGGTTGGGCCTTGCTCGTCGTCTTCGCAGCAGATAACGATCTCTGGATGTACCGAGGCGGCTTCACGGCTGCTGCGATCTGCGTTGCGATAGCCATCTGGGGAATTCGAATGCAGCCACATTCCCGTCTTTCCAAAGCCCTTGGTTGCAGGACGCTTGCTTCCATGGGAAAGGTGTCATACGGCCTCTACCTCTGGCACTGGCCGGTGTTTCTCGTGCTCACCCCTGATCGAGTTGACATCGGCGAACCATGGCTGTCAGGTGTTCGATATCTCGTCACAGGCGTGATCTCCTATGTCTCCTACGTGGCGCTGGAGCGGCCGGTGAAGCAACTTCGTCTTCAGCCAGGACGACAGGCCATTGCACTGGGCGGGTTCACCGTGGCTCTTGCCATCGGCTCGTTCACCCTTATTCCAGCAGGACCCGAACGAGAGACCACAATGCGAATTGCGGCAAGCGAGGCCCTCCCTGCATCAACCACGACCACGCAGCCGGCGGTACCCGAGTCTTCGACTCCTCAGAGCCAGGGGAGCGTAAGCGAGGGTCTCTCGACCACGTCGACAACAATTACGCCGACTCCCCCGGTTCGTGTCCTTGTCGTGGGAGATTCAATCTGGTTGGAGGCCACCAAATGGTTTTCTGAGTATGGGCCACAAGGAGAAACGATTCTTCTCTCAGCAGATACCAGGGTTGGATGCGGGACATTGTCAGATCAATCGAGAGACTGGTGCAATGGTCGTCTCGTCTCATGGCGCGAGAGCGTCGTTGCCGATGCCCCTGACATTGTGGTGATGCCGGTATCTCATTGGGACGCATATGACGTCACCGTGAACGACGTCGATGTTCGTTACGGGACCGCCGAATACGACGCCATGCTGTTTGATGCTTGGAATGAAAACCTCGACGTTCTTACCGCGACGGGAGCCCATGTCGCAGTGATGACCACGCCATGTTTTCGTTACGAGGGCGAAGTCAACGGATTCGACTTACACAGTCGAGTTGCCGACGACCGCACCAAAGCTCTCAACGGCGCCGCTCGCGCCTTCGTACTTGATGCTTCGGACACTGTGTCGCTCATCGACATTCGCGCACTCACGTGCCCGAACGACACCTACGACTTCATCCTCAACGACGTACCCCTACACAGAGACGGCATTCATTTCACTCAAGGCGCGCTTCCCATCGTCTGGAGGTGGCTCGTTGATGAACTTCTCACCACCGCTGACACCGCTCGAGATACTGCAAACTAGGCAACAATGACTGCAATCGGACGAGCGATGGCTAAACGACGCCTACTTCATCCAGCGATACTCGCTCTCGTCGCATTTCTTCCACCGTTGTGGAGTGCTCCCGGCAAGATCGCCGCAGATACAAAGTCGTATCTGTCGATCAACCCGTGGGGGTTACTCCAGCAAGCCACACAGCTTTGGGATTCCTCCACCGGTTTAGGAACGGTGACGCATCAGACCATCGGCTACCTGTTCCCGATGGGGCCATGGTGGGCAGCGGCTGACCTTGCAGGCATCCCTGACTGGCTCACCCAACGCGTTTGGTGGGGGGCGTTGGTGTTCACGGCTCTACTGGGGGCATTTCGTCTTGCCGGCGACACGAATTCAACACGCCACGCTCAATACGTCACCGCATTAAGTTACGGACTGAGCCCGTACCTGTTCGCGTACGTCTCACGTATCTCGGCCATTCTTCTGCCGTGGGCGGTCTTCCCTTGGATGATCATTGTGCTTCGGCGGGCACTGAGAGAGCCCACTAGCTGGCGGCACCCGGCACTGTTTGCAGTGCTTGTCCTCATCTCCGGGACCATCAACGCAACAGCGATCGCGTTCGTCACGCTTGGCGCCGTGCTCTGGCTGCTTGTCGAGTCAGCTGCCATTCGAGACGTCTGGCACATCGTGTTTCGGAGTGCGGTGCTGTCAGCAGTGGTCTCAATGTGGTGGGTGACAGCGCTCATCTTGCAAGGCCGCTACGGCATCAACATCTTGAGGTACACCGAAACATACGAGACCATCACCTCAACTGCGTTGCCGAGCGAACTCCTTCGAGGCTTTGGCTACTGGTTCTCCTATGGAGGCGACTGGCTCGACCCGTGGGTTGAAGCCACCTACGGGCTCCTTGCACAACCTTGGTACCTTGCGTTGGGCTTTGTCATCGCTGGCTTGTCGGTTATTGGGGTTCGACATGCCTCTCCCGCTTCGCGACTGCCATCTGCGATGCTGATTGTCAGCGGGTTGTGCCTCGCAGTCGGTGAGGCCTCGACTGGCATGTTGAGTCCGTGGGGCCAGACGTTTGGAGCGCTCGTCGACCTCGGACCGGGCCTCGTTGTCCGCTCAACCCAGCGAGCACTTCCCATTCTCATCCTCGGCCTTGCGTTCGGACTTGGAGGATGGGTCAATCGCCGGTCTGCGCCGCAACTGCAACTGAAGACCGCGTTTCTTCTCGGGGCAGTCACCGTCCAATCTGCTCCGTGGTTCCTCGGCGGCATCGCCACTTCTGCCATCACCCACTCGACAATTCCTCCCTATTGGAATGAGGCTGCGGCGTCACTCGGGTCATCGGTTGATTACCGAGTCTGGGAAACCCCCGGCAGTGACTTCGCGTCATACCGCTGGGGCGGCACTATTGACCCGATCCTCCCCGGTCTCACCGATCGTCCAACTGTCGCTCGCGAACTCATTCCGCTCGGCACAGATGGGGCAGCCGACCTTGTTTCTGAAATCGAGCGTCGAGTCGCAGAAAACACGCTTAGCGAACATGCGATCGCCCCCCTTGCGCGAGTGCTCTCGAGCGACATGATTCTCGCTCGTAACGACCTCGAATATGAGCGGTATGCGCTCGCTCGTCCCGATGATGTCACCGATCGTGTCGACCGCTCAACCGAGACAACTCGACTGTTCACCGGCCCTTTGTATTCGCACGACCAACACCTCATTGATGAGCAGACCTACGGGGGTGTGCCGGGCATTGGAGAGGTTCCTTCGATTGTCACATGGGCGATTGAAGAACCCGTAAGCATTTTGTCGGCGCGCTCTAGCGCGGTCACGGTTGTTCATGGCAGTGCCGAGACGATTGTTGGCCTTGCAGAGGCTGGTCTCATCTCTGGAAATGAGCTGCTGTTCGACGCAGACTCCGAAACGAGTGACGACTCGCTCCGACCCCGGACCGATTGGACGATCATCGGCGATTCCAACCGGCTTGAAGATCGAAGGTGGTATTCAGTCGGCGCAATTCTTGGTGCCACCCGTAGCGACGATGAACTCGTCGACGATTCATCAATCAGGTCGTTGCAGGTGGTTGACGATGCAACACGGTTGACTACCTCCGAATTGGAAGGGGGCTTTTCCTCTGTTCGGGCATCAAATTATGGATCGCCCGCCGTTTTGACTGCCGAGGACCGACCCGAACATGCGGTCGATGGAGACGCGTTCACAGCCTGGCGAGGAAGTGCACTTGCGCCGACTACCGACCTCACGTGGGAGGGGCACCTCGCGCAGGTCGCGAACCCCCGGTGGATTGAGTTGCTGCAACCAACCGCTGGCGAGCGCGGTCGCTGGATTACCGAAGTCGAGTTAACCCTCCGACATGGTGCTGCAATCAACGTCGTTCGTATTTCTCTCGATGACCGGTCGCGGTCAGGTAGCGGCCAGCGAATTGACCTCGACGGCTCTCCCGTATCATCGATTGAGATCGAGATCGTCAAAGATTCGGTAGGGCCGTTACCTGGTTACGGCAACTCGGCAGGGGTCGGATTCGCCGAGATCACAATCGACGGTGTCGGGCCCACCACCGAGTGGATCACTTTGCCAATCGATATTAGATCGGCCTCTGACGTGGAGCATCGAACCACCTTCGTCCTCGAACGACGCCGTATTGATGAAACGTTTGGCAATAGATTTGATCCTGAGGCGGTTCTGCATCGTCGACTCGATGTTTCAGTTGATACGACCTTTCAACTCAGTGGGTCGTGGTCACATGCGGCTCACTTCCCTGATGCCGGGGTTCGTGCATCTTCGCCCTCGCTCGTCGGTGTATCGGAGTTGCGTTGGGTGTCAGAGATTGACCCGGAAGAGATCTGGTTTGAGGTCGATGTGGAATCTGCCCCGCAGTCTGCACTCATCGAACTCGCAACAGGTGATCTCTTCAGCGTTCCGACAGCACTCACCGTTGCAGACATGTCGGGCAACTTCATCGATGCAGAGATTTCGTCTGATGGGGTTGTTGCGCTCGACTTGACGAGCCTCACGCCCGGGACATTTCGGGTGACCTTTCGGGGTCTCAATGAGCGCACAACAGTCGATCGATTCGCTGATCGCAGGAGGGTCCTCCCCGTCGGAGTGTTGCGCTCAACACTTTTGCCAGAAATTCACAGTACGACAATGACCCTGCCTGCGGAGTGCACAAGCGGCCTCATTTCGATCGATGGGAATGATGTCCCGATTCGGGCAACGGCAGGTGGCTTTGCTGGCTGCACTGCTGTTGCGTTAACCGCCGGCTCGCATGAAATTTCAACACTGGCCGGTCATCACACGGGATGGAATATCGATCGTGTCATTCTCGACTCAGACCCCGTAGTGAGTGACGTTGTTGTCACTAGCCTTGAAATGGTTCGTTCAGACACCCGCATCGCATCAGACATGACGGGCGAGGCTGAATGGCTCGTGCTCAGCGAATCAGCAAGTCCGGGTTGGAAGGCAGCAATCAATGGGACAAGTCTCGGCGACTACCGGCTTGTGAACGGATACGCCATGGCATGGCAGATCCCTCGTGGCCTTTCTGGCGAGGTTGTTATCGAATGGGCACCTCAACGAGCCATCCGCTGGGCACTGATCGTGTCAAGCCTCGGAATCGTGCTCGTGATCGGGTGCTGTATCCGCCGACCACGGCGCGTCAACCACCCTCCGATACAACGTCGAACCGAATTCGGCATACGTGCCGTTGTTGCCATCACCGTTCTCTCCCTCGGGCCAATCGCCGTGTTGGCTCCGGCAATAGCCAAACTCCGCCCCCGCTTGCAATTGCTCGCACTCGGCACGCCAATCGCAGCAATGTGGGCATGGACCTCAGCACGACAGATTCGCTGGGATATGCCGGTAGATCTCGTGTGGCCACAGTCAATGAGTTGGGGGCAACACATCGTCATTCTTGCGGTCGCCACTGCGATCTGGCCAGTGTTAATCGGGAGTTGCCGGCAACTGGGCGACAACGACGACCCACACAATGACAACTCTGCAGCGGTTGCTGGTGCCGACTGAAATCTGCAACTGACAAATCTGTAAGGATGTCTCCGTGCGCACGCTCGTTGTCGTCCCCACGTACTTTGAGGTGGAGAGCATCGGTGAACTTCTCAGCCGGCTGATTGCGGCAGTTCCATCAGCTGATGTCATTGTTGTTGACGACGGAAGCACCGATGGAACCTGCGACGTTGTTTCGGAGCTTGCGGCCGATCACCCCCAGGTTGCACTTCGGCGACGGAGCCATAAAGGTGGCCTTGGCTCTGCGTATCGCGACACTTTTTCGGCCACATTTAGCGATTACGACCTCTTGGTTGAAATCGATGCCGATCTTTCCCACGAACCCGAGGCACTCCCCGAGTTACTTTCGGCTGCGCAGGCGGGAGCTGATGTGGTCATTGGGTCGCGTTACGTTCCAGGTGGCCAAATCATCGGATGGAGCAAATCACGATTGAGGTTGTCGAGATGGGGAAATCGTTACGCCTCGCTTGCGCTCGGCCTCGCGATTAACGACGCAACTGCGGGGTTTCGTGTCTACCGATCATCGATCATTGAACAATTCGGGCTTGCTGACATCAAATCTGATGGCTACGGCTTCCAGGTTGAAATGACGTATCAGGCAGTTCGCGCCGGGGCGCGCATCGTTGAGGTCCCGATTACCTTTCGAGAGCGCGCATCTGGAGAATCAAAAATGAGTCGCAGAATTGTCATCGAGGCGTTTCTCTTCACCACGATCTGGGGTGTTCGAGACCTCTTGTTGCGCCAACGAGCACGAAGGATGTACCGCACTCAATGAGCGCGATCGACGGCTTACGCAGCAGTGGCGGTTCCAACGAGCACGAGAGTCGAGTCGTCGATCGACTCCGAGCGATCGATCACCTCAAAGTCTCTGGCCGTGATCGATTCATCTGCAGACCGGAGCAGTGGGTACACCACTCGCCGTCCGATCGAGTGCAAACCCGTCAATGCCCTCGCCGGAAGACGATGCCGCAATCCAAATGGGTCAAGTGCCAGAAGTCGCCTTCCTGCTCGACGGCGCTGTTCAAACGTCTTCATCGTTTCAACGTTGCCCGTAAGCCCGTTGACCTCCGCAGTATCGAAGTATTTGTTGAGGAGTTCGCCGAACATGTCCAACGAAAAAAGGTGAACATGGAATGGATTCTCGAAGTCAGCTGGAGCGTTCGGCGTCAGCACAACAAGCCGGCCACCTGGTCGCAATACGCGAGCAATCTCGGCGACATGTCGCTCAGGGTCAGTGAAATGCTCAATGATGTGCGACGAACTCACCCAGTCGAGAGAATTTGTTCGAAATGGAAGCTGTCGGGCATCTCCGCACACCACGCCTTCGATGGCGACTTGAGCGAGGCCGGCTGTTCCGAGGTCATAGTCAAGGCCGATCACCGTTCGGTCGTCTCGGGCGAGCAACCTCGATTCGGTACCGACGCCGCATCCGATATCGAGACCGACACCGCTGCCGATTCGGTTGCTGATGAGTTCATACCCCGCAACGTGGAGCGCGATCAGTGATGCAGGCGTGTGATCATGAACCGGGCGCTCACCAGTGACTTGCATTGATCCAACAGTGTATGACGGTCTTCGGGTTGCGGTGTTGTCTTGGCGTGGCCCGGGCGACCCCGACGCTGGCGGTTCAGAGCTACACGCGAATGAAATTCTCTCACGATGGGCACAGCACGGAGTAGAGGTCACCTTTTTTGCTCGCACGCCTCCATCGGCAACAAGATCATCAACCTCGCCGTTCAGTATTGTGAATATTGGCTCCGAATACTCGGTGTTTGCACGCGCAGCTGCTCGTGTAATTCGCCGCCGTCAACGCTTTGATGCGGTCGTCGAAATTCTCAACGGCGTGCCATTTTGCTCTCCGCTCTGGTGGCGAGGCCCGAAGGTGGTGTGGCTCCACCACCCGCATACCGAGATGTGGGAGGAGCGCTTACCGTTTCCTCTCGCCCAAGTTGGAAGATGGAATGAATCAACGGTTATTCCAAAGATGTATCGCTCAACGAGGGTCATCACGCTGTCTGAACCAGGGCACCGTGACCTCGTAGCTGCCGGATTCAACAATGTGACGGCGATTGAGCCGGGTGTTTCTCCCCTGTTTTGCACTCCACCAGAAGGGAATGATCAAGCCTCAACCGATCGACCGTTTCGACTCATTGCAGTTGGTCGGCTTGCTCCAGTGAAGCGCTGGATAGAACTTCTCGATGCCATTGAGCCGCTTGCCGATCGCGCAACACTCTCAGTTGTCGGGGACGGCCCGCTTGCCGGCGAACTGCAGCAGTGGAAAGACGATCATCGAGCTGACTGGCTTCAACTCCTTGGACATGTGAGCGACGATGATCTTCTGGGCAACTATCAGGAAGCAGACCTCCTCGTCTCAGCGTCGTCAGCAGAGGGATGGGGAATGACGATCACTGAAGCAGCTCGATGCGGTACACCGGCGATTGCCACGAACGTGCTCGGACATTCTGCGGCAATCGTCGACGACGTGACGGGTGAACTCGTCGCCACCCCCAACGACCTCACCGACGCAATTCAACGTTTAATGCAAGACCCTGAACGGCTTCGCCGTTACGCCGACGCTGCCCATCGTCGAGCCTCTTCATTGAGTTGGGACGACGCTGCCACCCGCCACCTCCACGAATTGGGGCGTCTCATCACATGATGATTTGGCCGTTACTGCAGGCAATGCGCCCTCGACAGTGGGTGAAGAATGTCCTCGTCGGCGCAGCTCCGGCCGCTGCCGGGGTCACCGCCACCACGCAATGGCTAGATGTGTTGCTTGCGTTCATCTCGATGACCTGTGCCGCAAGTGGCGTCTACCTGTTCAACGACGTAGCCGATACCGCAGAAGACCGGCTACACCCAAAGAAGATCGCTCGACCGGTCGCATCAGGCGCCCTCAGCGTGAGGGTGGCAACCATCGCCGGCGGCGTGCTGACAAGCACATCGGTGGTGCTTGCTGCCGTCTTCATCAACTCGGTGACGGCAACGCTCGTCACCGGATACCTTGCCCTCATGGGCCTCTACAGCGTGGTGCTCCGGAAAGTCATCGGCATCGACATCATCATCGTCGCCGGTGGCTTCGTGCTCAGGGCGCTTATCGGCGCAAGCGCAGCTTCCATCGCCGTGTCGTCGGTCTTTGTCGTATTCATCGGCTGCGCAGCGCTCTTTATCGTGACGGGAAAGCGGCTTTCAGAGGTCAACACCTTTAGTCTCCATCACGCCACGACCACACCGCACCGTCCGACGTTGCGGCAGTATTCCCGAACCTCGCTGTGGCTCATCATCTGCATTACGAGTGCAGGAATGGTGCTGGCGTACATCGTCTGGGTCGCCACCACCCCTCTCGCGAGCCGGGCTGCGCAAGCCGCCACCATTCCGTTTGTCATCATCGCTCTTATTCGAATGCTTGCGGTATTGCGTCAAGGCGGCGGAGACGAACCTGAAGTGTTGTTGTACTGCGATCGCAGTATTCAATGCTGTGCTATCGGATGGGCCGTCGCTTTTCTTCTGGCCGAGTACGGGTCATGAGTAGCGGGTTCACACAGGTTTCGGGTTGGGGGCAAACATCACCTGCACGCACATTTCTACGTGATGCGCAATCGGTTAAGGAACTCCACAACGTTCTGACCTCGGTGGGTCGCCGAGGCGCAATCGCTCGGGGGCTCGGACGTTCATATGGCGATGCAGCTCAAAACTCTGGTGGTTCAACGATCCGTTTCACAGATCGGTCGTTCTCATTCGATGCAGATCGCGGAGTCGTCACGGCCAGTGCAGGCGCAACGTTTGACGACATCATGACCCAGATCATTCCCCATGGCTGGTTTGTCCCCGTAACAGCGGGCACTCGCCAGATCACTGTCGGCGGAGCAATCGCTGCTGATGTCCATGGCAAAAACCATCATCACGACGGTTCATTCGGAAATTTCGTACACTCGATCAGCTTGCTACTCGCCTCTGGAGATGTGGCCGAGCTTGATCGCTCGTCACATCACGATCTGTTCTTCGCAACGATTGGCGGCATGGGGCTCACCGGCGTCATTCTCTCGGCAACCTTCGACCTTCTTCAAGTGTCATCCGCGATGATGTCAGTGCGCACCGAGCGACACGGCGACATAGACAGCCTCATGGAATCGATGCTTCGCAATGACTCAGCATTTCGGTATTCGGTTGCGTGGGTTGATGGAACGGCAACCGGAAAGCATCTCGGGCGCGGCGTCATCACCCACGGCGACCATGCGTCAAGTGATGAGGTTCGCTCGAACCACAAACGGCCATCTGACTACCGGTCGCCAACAACGATTGATATTCCGCCATTCGTTGGTGCTGCTCGCTCTGTTCGACGCTCGACATCACTGCTGTTCTCCGAGCTCTGGTATCGCAAGGCTCCGAAGCTGCGCGAAGGTCAACTCGTTTCGATTCCGTCGTTCTTCCACCCTTTAGATGGTGTTGGGCATTGGAATCGGCTCTACGGAAAGAACGGGTTTGTCCAGCACCAATGTGTGGTGCCGCTCGATCGAGACGATGTCATTCGCAGCATTCTTCAGCGAGTCTCAAGCGATCGACCCGCCAATGTAGTCAATGTGCTGAAGCGTTTCGGAGAGGGAAATGACGCCCATCTCAGCTTTCCGCAACCTGGCTGGACACTCACCGTCGACCTGCCTGTCACTTCTCAACTGTCAACGACTCTCGCCGATATTGATGAGATGGTGTCGTCGGCGGGCGGTCGTCACTACCTCGCAAAAGATGCGACAACCGGATCACACTCGATACGAGGCGGCTACCCACGCCTCGGTGAATGGCAACACATCAGACACCGCGTTGACCCTGACCAGCGATGGCAGAGTGACCTTTCTCGCCGACTCAACCTTTGTGCAACCCTCAAGGAAACAGAATGAAAAGTGGCACTGGAGAACTTCAGACGATCGCCTTATTCGGCGGGACAAGCGAGATCGGTCTTACGATCTTGAGAACCTTCGTTGGGCCATCAACTGAACGAATCGTTCTCGCGTGCAGAGACACCGTCAGTGGCCAGACTGTCGCCGACACGTTCGCTGAGCACATCACCGTTGATGTCATCGAGTGGGAAGCACGCGATCTCGCCGCTGGCCCCAACATCATTTCGATGCTTGGCGACGACAACCGCGACGTCGACCTTGTCATCATTGCCGCCGCAACACTCGGCGAGCAGTCAGCATTTGATGCTGATCCAGTGCTTGCCGGCGAAGCGGTCGTGATCAATACTGCGTCACCGATCGCCACACTGTCGGCCACCGCGTCTCAGATGACGGCACAGGGCCACGGCAACATCATCGTGCTGTCGAGTGTGGCGGGCGTTCGGGTTCGATCAGATAACCGGGTGTACGGCGCATCGAAATCAGGCCTCGATTCGTATGCGTTGGCTCTTGCGAACGAGCTCGACGACACCGGGGTAGAGATCACAGTGGTGAGGCCAGGCTTTGTTCACGGTCGAATGACAGATGGAATGAAACCGGCGCCGTTCGCAACCGACCCCGCAACCGTTGCCTCGGCAACGCACAATGCGGTGGCCGCAGGTCGCCGAGTGGTGTGGGTTCCACGAGTCTTGCAACTCGTGTTCGCTGTCTTCCGGATCTTGCCCAACTCGATCTGGCGTCGAATACGACGCTGACGCCGACCGCCCCTTCACACCTCGGCCGGGCGTCACAGCCCTTTACAGCGGTATCGATTTAACGAAGTTCGAGACCAGCGAGCGAGCCTTCATCTCGCCACTGGGTGAGCAATTCGAAAAACTTAATTGGACCTGCCCCATACATTCCGGCGGCAAATCCGGTTCCATCGGTCACATGCCCCTCGTTGTTGTAATAGCCCGGAGTGCACTCCTCGTAGAACTTTCGTGCTCTCACCGCCGTGCGCTCAATCTCGGCGAGCCACTCCTGCTCCGATTGCGGGGTTGCTTCAATGACTGAGGCACCCCTCGCGCGCGACTCGGCGACAACATGCGCGAAATGAGCAGCCTGCTCAGCAAGAGCATGCGGAATATTTACCGTGGTGGCGGTCTGAACAAACCCGATGAACCCCATATTCGGGAAACCGTGAGCATGCATTCCGTGGAACGTGCGGGCTCCGTCCGCCCAATGCTCAGATAGCGTTTCGCCGTTGCTGCCAGTGACATCAAAACCGGCACGTCGCGTGTACGAGGTGCCGTACTCGAACCCTGTCGAGAACACGATGCAGTCAACTTCATATTCGACGCCGTTCACGACAACACCGTTTGGTGTGATTCGTTCAACCCCCTGACCATCGGTGTCAATAAGGGTGACATTTGACGAGTTGAACGCCGGCAGGTAACTGTCGTGGAAGCACGGTCGCTTACAGAACTGCCGATACCACGGCTGAAGCGCCGAAGCGGTTGAAGGGTCAACCACCGTTGTCTGCACCCGATTTCGGACGCCGTTCATTTTCCGATAGTCGAGGAGCTCCATCATCTCCTCTTTCTCTCTCGGCTCAAGACGGCGACCGAGGCGCTGAGATGCATCTTTTGCTGCGATACCGGTGAGTCCTCTGAAAATCTCGGTCCAGCCATCGCCAACGAGATCTTCTGGCTCGTCATAACCCGACACGAGCGCAGTGAAGTTCTCCATATACCTCTTCTGCCACCCCGGCTCCAGTGACTCAAACCAATCGGTATCCGTCGGAGCATTATCCCGAACATCTACTGAAGATGGTGTTCGCTGAAACACGAACAGCTCCTTTGCGGAGTCGGCCAGATGCGGGATGCACTGCACTGCGGTCGCACCAGTGCCGATGATGGCGACACGTTTATCGGCGAGGCCGCTGAGACCTCCATAGGTGTCGCCTCCGGTGTAGTCGTAATCCCAGCGACTGGTGTGGAACATGTGACCTTCGAAGGAGGTGATCCCCGCAATTCCGGGCAGTTTTGGACGGTTGAGCGGGCCGGTTGCAAGCACGGCGATGTTGGCTGTCATCTCATCATTTCGATCGGTGAACACGGTCCAACGAGATGCGCTCTCGTCCCACTCCATCGAGGTCACACCGGTTTGAAAACACGCGTCGTCGTACAGGTCATAGTGGCGAGCGATACGGCGTGAGTGCTCCATGATCTCTGGAGCGAACGAGTACTTATGTTGGGGCATTGCGCCGAGCTCCTCCAACAACGGCAGGTAGATGTACGACTGCACGTCACAGGCTGCGCCCGGGTAGCGATTCCAATACCAGGTACCCCCGACATCGCTAGCCGGATCGATAAGCCGAATTCGCTGAACTCCGGCCTCCCTCAGGCGTGCAGCAGCGAGAAGACCACCGAATCCTCCGCCAACGACGATGACGTCAACGTGGTCGGTCAGCGGCTCACGTTCAAATGACGCATCGGCCCACGGGTCGTCTCCAAACGAGGCAAATCGATCACTTATCTCGACGTACTGCTCGTTGCCGTCGGGCCGAATTCGCTTATCGCGCTCGTGAAGATACTTTGCATGCAGTTCTGCAGGGTCGAAATCGATATCGCCAAGAAGGTCTCGTGCCGTTGCCGCCATGACCTCAACCCTATGGGTGCCGCCTGAGAAGCGAAGAACCGCAGTCGGTCATGTGTTGAAGAGGCAGGAACATTCGGCTGATTCGACACTGAGGTACGCACGAGTCTGTCAGTGCATGACACCCTCTCCGGGTGTCATTCACGATTCTTTCGCCCGCCAGCAGCGCTGAAGACTGGGTTAAGACTCATCTCGAAGAGTTCTGCGATCCATTCGGAGACTGGACCGCAAGTGAACGATTTCGTGGCGGGCGAACGGCGGCACTTTCAGCCCTCGAGTCATTTAAGGTGCGCGGCTACGCCGCCACGAGGAACGAAGTACTCCCTATCTCTTCTAGGGGCGCGTCGAAACTCTCTCCATATATACGACACGGCCTCCTCACGCTCGGAGAGGCCTGGGAACACGTCAGCACCGCCCCTGACCACGACCGCGACAAATTCAGAGACGAACTGTTATGGCAGGAATACACGCGGCACATGTACTCCCGAATTGGAACGTTCCTCGCTGACTCGCTCCGATACCAGACGCCTGAGCGAACCAACGCACAAGGCTGGGGCGAACGCAACACCATGGCCTGTCTCGACTTTGCGCTGACCGAGTTAGAAACCGACGGATGGGTGCCAAATCAGATGCGCATGTGGCTCGCCTCACATTGGACGGTGAGAGAAGGAGCCCACTGGCAAGCGGGCGAACGCGAGATGTACCGCCAGTTGCTCGACGGGTCGTATGCGAACCGAGCCGGCTGGCAATGGACAATCGGGTCGGCTACCGGACGGCCATACGGGTTCTCGAGATGGCAAGTGACCAAACGTGCACCAGCGCTGTGCGACGAATGCCCATCTCGCCACTCCTGCCCAATTGAACAATGGCCTGACGAGCCCCAACTCGACGACGCAGCTCATCGCGTCGACCTTCGAAAAGGTCAGCACCCACCTCATGAACCTCTTTTGCCGACCATCGATGCATCGCGGAGTCCCGAAGCGGTCTGGATCACTGCCGAATCGCTTGGAGACAGCGACCCGGCTATGACCGCTCACCCCGACCTTCCTGCTCTCTTCATCTTCGACACCCCACTGCTGCGCAAACTCAATCTTCACCCTCGCCGCCTCGTCTTTCTCACTGAGTGCCTTGCCGACCTTGCCCTTCGGCGTGAAGTGCATGTCGGCATTGGCGACCCTGTCGAATTATTGCGGTCAAGAAATGTTGCGGTGACCGCAGCACCCGTACCCGGATTCCGCTCTCGCTCGGCTCAGATTTCTCCCGCAGCCGTCTATCCGTGGCCATGGCTCGCACCCATCTCGGATGCACCGCTGTCATCATTCAGCGCGTGGCGACGAGCACTGCCGACCTCGCTGGCAACGGCCTCTCTGCGTCGTCAGCAACGGCAAAAACGCCGCCGCTAGGAAGTGGTAACAGCATTTCGACTTAGTAGTCGTTCCAACCCGAGTACAAGGCGTTCGCGAGAGCATCATCGAAGATACCGGTCACCTCGATACCAAAGTCGTTATCTGTCCCGACTGACTGCTGCAAAGCAATAAGCGCTCGCTGCGTAGCCGGACCAAAGAAGCCATCTACATCATCGGGTTCCAAATCAAGGCCGTTGCGCTGCAGGTAATTGATGTCGTCGCCTCGCTCACACATGCGGATGTTCGGAAGAACTTCATCGGAATAGCCGTCGGGGCAACCACCAGAGATCGGTAGTGCTTGAAACATGCCTATATCTGAATGCCACGCGAGAGCATGATTCTCTTGGGAGTAGCAATTTGGCTGATCAAGATCCCCCTCAGGTGACCAGTTCGGCTGGTACGCGTTCACGAAGGCTCCGGGCTCAATGCTTGCCCTCGTAACGTGGTTCACAACACCACACGGAAACGCAACATCAGAGGGAACCCACTCGCAATTGGCATTTAGATGCTCAACGTATGAGAACCATCCCGACTCCCACACGTACGTCATGGCCAAGCGGACACTCGATGACAGTTCGTCGCCGTAGTGGAGACTGATTCCGCTTCGAGCTTCAAACGGGTTGAAGCTCTCATCTGAGCGTTCCCATGCCGGAACGAGTTCTTCCTGTTGCGAAGTCCACTGCTCGCCATCCCAGCGAAGATCGTGAACGACAACCGCTTCGGCGAAATCTCCGTCGACGATGAGCGTGTCGTTTCCTGATATCGCTGCTGCCATTACGCCGCACTGCGTTTCCACAACGTCGGAGACAACGTAAGAGTCGCCGACAAGCTCTGCGAGAAAACCTTCTGGCGAAGGAGCTTCTTCAGGCCGGTTCTCATCGTCATCAACGCGTTCATCAACTTCGGGATCCACATCGTCTGGCCCGCCTCCTGCGAATACGTCGTCGTTACCCGGCTCTCCCTCCGAATCACTGGAGTCACTCACCGCCTCGGTCTCCTCATCGGCCACCTCTTCTGGCTGAGCGGTATTCACTTCACCAACGTCAGCGTTCTCTTCCCCATCGGTTACCTCAGGTTCCGCATCATCTGCTTCACCGACGGCATCGTTTTCTTCTGCATCAACTGCCACCGGTTCAGAAGCAACCGGCATGACGACGGGGTCAGTCACAGCAGAAGAGCACGCAACCAGCGTCAGCGCCATAACGCTCACTGCCAAGCGAGGAATCGCAGTTCGACCCAGCCGATGATGAAATTTCATGACACGACAGTTAGCACACGTAACGACAGCAGCGCAGAGTTTTTTCTTGGTTCGGAGCCCCCTGGCCGACCGCTGAATACCCCTCGCAATCATCCCCAGCATCAACAACAAACCTCCCGTACCAGCAGTAACATCAAAATTTGCTCCTCGACTGTCAACTAAGAGACCGCTTTGACGAAAGTGTTGAACCGGCTCGTCCCCTCTGATTCACCGTGATTATTTCCCTCATCGTCCTCCACTTCCTGCTCGGAGCAGGAATTGTCGCCGCCGGCGACCGACTCGGACGTCGCGGCTTCGCGCTTGGAACCCTTGGCCCCGCCGCAACCGCCATCTGGCTGTTCTCAAACCTTGGCACCATCGTCAATGGCGGCGAGGGAGGCGCGATCGCTCAACGCATCAATTGGGCCCCAACTCTCGGACTCACATTCGACCTTCGCGTCGACGCATTCGCCGCTGTCATGCTCGCCCTTATCTCTGTCATCGGGGTTGCTGTCTGCGTGTATGCCGTCGCCTACTTCGGGCCAGACAAACCAGGCCTCGGACGCCTCAGTGGTCTTCTCGTGATGTTCTCGGGCGCGATGACCGGCGTTGTCGTCAGCGACCATTTGCTCGCCCTCTTCGTCTTTTGGGAGCTCACCTCCGTCACGTCATACCTACTGATAGGCAATGACGACACCAACCCTCGGGCTCGCGACGCAGCAACCTCAGCCATCTTGATCACCGGTGCCGGTGGACTCGCAATGCTCGCCGGCCTGATCGTGCTCGGACAGTCAGCAGGCACCTATCGATTCAGCGAACTCGCCTCGGCCTTCGCCTCCACCGATGTTTCTCCTATCGGCTTCGGGGCAGTAGTTCTCATCCTCCTCGGCGCCTTCACCAAGTCGGCGCAGTGGCCTTTCTCAAGTTGGCTTCCGGGAGCAATGGTTGCGCCAACACCGATCAGCACCTACCTTCACGCTGCCACGATGGTGAAAGCTGGAGTGTTCCTCGTTGCACGACTCGCACCCGTCACTTACAGCGTCGACGGCTGGCGACCCACCGTATTCATTTTTGGTGCAACGACCATGGTGTTTGGCGGTTGGCGAGCGCTACGCCAAGTCGATCTCAAAGTGCTCTTGGCGTACGGAACGGTGAGCCAACTTGGGTTCATGATGATGCTCGCGGGCGCCGGCACCTACTCGCTGACCCAAGCCCTCGTCGTCGTGCTACTCGCTCACGGAGCGTTTAAAGCCGCTCTCTTCATGGTCGTTGGCGTGGTCGACCATCAACTTCATACCCGAGATATTCGACGCATCGTCGGTGTCGACCGTCGATGGTGGCCGATCTATCTCACTGCGATTCTCGGTGCAGCCTCAATGGCGGGCCTGCCTCCGCTGCTCGGATTCATTGCAAAAGAAAAAGCTCTTCTTTACGCCGCCAAGGGAGCGTTCACAGGCAACTCGCTCGTAACCGCAGCAATGGTTGGCGGTTCGGTGCTCACATTTGCCTACTCGGCCCGGTTCGTCATTGGTTTGCTCGGACGCTGCGCCGAGCATGAAAGCGCCGATGACGAACACCCGATGGTCACGGTCTCCGAGCACAATCCGCCGACACGGCTGTTCGCAACTCCCGGATGTGTCCTCGCCATCTTCTCCCTCATCGCCGGTCTCGCTCCGGTACTTGTCGATGACCTTGTCCACGCCGCCACTCTCGCGCTGCACCCGGAAAGCCATCCGTCGCCGGTCAAATTGTGGGCAGGTTTCAACATCGCGTTCTGGCTGTCGGTCGTCGTCATTGCATCAGGTGCGGTGCTCGTCGCTGCACGAAACACGATTGAGAAATTCCAGGACGCATTTCATCGCCCGATCTCGATGCTTCCGACTGCTGACCGCTCGTTCTGGGCTCTCGTCACCGGCGCCCTCAAGAACGCGAAACGCATTACTCGTGTTGTTCAGAACGGATCACTACCGGTATATCTCGCTGTCATTCTGTTGGTCGCTGCGATCGCACCCACGATCGTTGCGCTTCGCGCAATAACCGGATTCGATGCCACGAACGGGCCTGAAATCTTTGTTGATTCGTGGGTGAACCTCGTCGTCTATGCAGTAATAGTGAGCGCCGCGCTCGCTGCTGCATCATTCCGTCGCCGAATCGCTGCAGTCCTTATGCTGGGCGCTGTCGGATATGCGATGGCCGGCTTCTACGTACTTCGGGGCGCACCAGATCTCGCCCTCACCCAATTCGCCATCGAAACACTGGGAACGGTGCTGTTCGTTCTCGTGATGCGAGCCTTACCCCCCTACTTCCGAAGTGAAAAAACGGCGGTTGCCACCCCAATTCGGCTCGCGATTGCAGGCGCAGTCGGTCTTGGTGTTTTCGTCTTTGCACTTGCATCAACAGGTGCCCGAGATCAGGTGCAGTCGGAGTCGATCTCGGTCGAAATGATCGAACGATCAGTTCCTGACGGAAAGGGCTCGAACGTTGTCAATGTCATCTTGGTTGACTTCCGTGGTCTCGACACGCTTGGCGAAATCACCGTGCTCGTCGTTGCTGCTCTTGGGGTTGTTGCACTGACTCGAGTCGTGCGTCGCGGCCCTGCAACACCAAACAGAATGCCTGAGTCAGCGATCGTCAACGCATCTACTCGGTTGCTCTTTTCTTCGATTTTGATTCTGTCGCTCTACTTCCTGTTCGCCGGCCACAACCAGCCCGGTGGCGGCTTTGTGGGTGGCCTCGCTGGCGCCGCAGGACTCAGCCTCGTCTACGTCGCTGGCGGGCGCCAACGCCTCTCTGAGTTGCTTCCAATTCGGCCATGGGTCGTGCTCGGAGGAGGTCTTGCGCTCGCCGTCGGCACTGCCATCACACCTGTGCTGCTCGGGGGCGAAGTGCTCGAGCACGTCTTATGGTCGTTCGAGCTTCCTCTGCTCGGAAAAGTTAAGACCACGTCTGCGTTGCCGTTTGACATCGGGGTCTATTTCGTTGTGATCGGACTTGTGCTCATGGCCTACGAGGCGTTCGGCGACGACCCCGACGACGTCACTGAACGCCTTGCTGCAGGAGGTGCATCATGAGTCTCGCACTCGCAGCCGTCACCGCAATCTTGTTTGCCGCCGGCACCTGGCTGCTGTTGCAGCGGCGCCTTACCCGAATCATTATTGGCATCGGCCTGCTCGGTCACGGAGCCAATCTGCTCCTCGTCACCTCAGGTGGACGAGCTGGCAGCCCCCCGGTCATCGACGGATCGGCTGGAAGCCCCGCAGAGTATTCAGACCCCCTTCCACAGGCACTCGCCCTCACGGCGATCGTCATCACCTTCGGCGTGACCGCATTTCTCTTGGCGCTCGGCTATCGAAGTTGGCAAATCAACCGCGACGACAAGGTTGAAGACGACCTCGAGGATCGCATAGTTGCCCGTCTCAACGAGCTCGACGGCCCTGAGGGCCCGATTGATGATGGCGACCCCGATACCAATGAGTTCGAAGTCGAAGAGGACGCGCAACCATGAGCACCCCGCTTCTCGCCATTCCGGTCGTTGTCCCAATTTTCGGGGCCGCCCTGTCGATCCTCGTTGGTTTCCGGCGCGAACTGCAACGCCTCGTGACCATCGCTGCTTTGTCAGTCACGGTCGTCGTCTCCATCATCGTGCTCATTCGCGTTGATGAACACGGCCACCTTGTTGCGAACTCTGGAGGGTGGTCGCCACCCCTCGGCATCGCTCTCGTCGTCGACCGCTTTGCTGCAATTATGCTTGTGGTCTCGACCGTCGTGTTGCTCATCGTTGCGATCTACGCGATCGGTCAAGCGGGAGAAGAACGGGAACGAGTGTCGTTTCACCCGCTTTATCTCGTACTCGCCGCTGGAGTGTCCGCCAGTTTTGTGACTGGCGACCTCTTCAACCTCTTCGTTGCGTTCGAGATGATGCTTGCCGCCTCATATGTTCTGATCACCCTCGGCGGACGACCCGATCAAGTACACGCAGGAATGACCTACGTCGTCATTTCTTTGGTTGCTTCAACCCTGTTCATCACATCGCTAGCCCTGCTGTACGCAGCAACAGGAACGGTCAATATGGCCGATCTTGCAGTTCGGCTAGCTGATATCGACCCCGCTCTTCGACACGGGTTCTCCATTATGCTGCTTATCGTATTCGGCATTAAGGCGGGGCTCTTTCCTCTCTTCTTCTGGCTTCCAGACAGTTACCCCACAGCCCCCGGACCAGTCACGGCGATCTTTGCGGGCCTTCTCACCAAAGTCGGTGTGTACGCAATTATCCGCACCCAAACGTTGATGTTCCCTCCTGGCGACGGCGGGGCGAACTGGGGCGACGATCTTCTTCTATGGGTCGCAGCGGCAACGATGATCGTCGGCGTCATTGGGGCGATTGCCCAGGACGACATGAAGCGAATTCTTGCGTTTCACATCATCTCGCAGATCGGTTACATGATTATGGGGCTCGGACTGTTCACTGTGGTCGGCGTTGCTGCAGCGGTGTTCTACGTGATCCACCACATCGTCGTAAAGACCGCCCTCTTTCTCGTCGCCGGTCTCGTCGATCACCGAGCGGGATCGTCACGCCTCAGTTCCGTTGGCGGATTGGTTCGTAGCGCTCCGATAATTGCAGCGCTGTTCGCAGTTCCTGCACTCAGCCTGGCTGGGTTGCCGCCGTTCTCAGGTTTCCTAGCAAAATTTGCCCTCGTCGATGCTGGCCTCAGCCAAGGCTTGTCCGCCATTGTCGCCGTTGCTCTTGCCGTCGGGCTCTTCACTCTGTTCTCAATGACGAAGATATGGACCGGGGTGTTTTGGGGAAGCGCCGAAACCGAACCCGAACGTGCCCCTCAAACCACTGACCGGTTCGGTGGGCCGCCACTGATGGTGCTCGCAACGCTTTCGCTCGTCGCAATATCGATCGGTTTTTCGATCTGGGCCGGACCAATTCACGAATTGTCACAGCGCGCAGCAGAAGACCTACTCAACCCCGCCGGATACATCAGGGCCATTCTCGGGGAGGCTGCACCATGAGACGTGTCACGCTTGGTGCTGTCGTCTGTCTGACCGCCTTGTGGGTCATGTTGTGGAATGACCTTTCGATAGCGAACGTTGCCTCTGGTGTCGTTCTTTCGGTCGTGCTGTTGGCGGCCAATCGCCTTCCCTTTGCGGCCGGTGCCACCTCCGGGAACGACCACCGGTTGCGAATCTCACCGCTCCATTTTGTGTACTTCATTGTTTACGTCGTAGTGCAACTCGTTCGGTCAAATCTCTCGTTGGCTCGCAAGATCCTCACCCGAACCAATACGGTGAACGCTGGAGTCATCGCTGTTCCGATGCGCACCTCTGGTGAGATGACAACGCTCGTCATGTCGAACGTCATCACCCTCACTCCCGGGACGATCACGATTGAGGCGAAAGGGTCACCCGCAGTGCTGTACGTCAACGTTCTTCACCTCGACGATGTTGAACGAGTCCGTAGCGAATTGCACCAACTTGAGTCTGTATGCGTGCGGGCCTTCGGTTCGCGCTCGGCGCGCTCTCAACTTCAGGAGACACGTCTGCCATGACCGCATTCGCTGCTATTGCGTTCGTCTTCCTAGCCGGAGGGTCGGTGTGCTTTCTTACTCGACTCTTTCGCGGGCCATCAATTGCCGATCGTGTCATTGCTCTAGATGGTCTCCTAGTCGCCGTCATCTGCGGCATCATGATCGAAGTCACCCGCGAGCAATCGATCACATCACTCGACACGGTCTTGATCGTTGCGTTGGCTGCATTTATCGGAACGAGCGTGCTTGCCCGATACACAGAGCGCCGCTCTGACGAAGGCGACGGAAACTGATGGACGTTGTAGCTGGACTCTTCATGGTCTTAGGAGCCGCGCTCGTATTGATCGCTGGTATCGGTGTTGGGCGTTCGTGGAGCATCTACGCCCGAATGCACTCGGCGGCAATTGCGCCGACCCTCGGCGTCATCTCAGTTGCCGTTGGACTCGCACTCAGTATCCGGTCGACTACTGCATTTGTGACGGCGTTCCTTGTCGTCATCCTTCTGTTGGTCACGGGCCCAGTCGGGTCGCACCTCTTGACCCGCGCGGTGTACCGACAGACGCAATCAGCGCTCGACAGCGTCGATGAACTCGCCCGTGACGAGTCTTCTGACTCGTAGGCAGTAAGCACGCGCCTCTCGCCGTCAGCGCGACACACTCGCAGACACACTCCACCCCTTTATCTAGGGGTCACCTGCGAGGCCGCATCATCACGACCCGCCAGTGGGCATCGGCCATAATGGGTTCTCGAAGCGAAGAGAACGCCCCTCCAGCCTTGGGCTCACTCGGTTGCGATCTAGAACCTTGCGACCTCAATGGACGCACCTTCACAGAGAGCGGGGAAAGTAAATGGAGTTCAATCGGTCCCGGATGACGGTCGCAGATGTGCGAGCCCTGAAGGGTGTTCGACAGATGTCGATGGTGTATGTCCAAACAGTTGAGGAGGCAGCCGCATGCGCATCGGCAGGTATCGATGTGCTGTCAATTGAACAACAGTTTTGGAGTCCGGAAATGCGCATCGCAGCCGGCGATTGTTTTGTTCAGGTCGGGCTGAATTACGGCCGACTCGCAACAACCGATGACTACCTTCGGGCAGGCCACGACGCGCTCCTCAACGGAGGCGACTGTTGCTACTGCGCCGCAAGCTCAGAAATCATTTCGCGCCTGTCGGCCGAGGGCATTCCAATTGTCGGCCACGTCGGACTCATTCCTTCTCGGAGGACTTGGACTGGCGGTTTCAAAGCGGTCGGCAAAACACTCGACTCGGCGCAACTCGTGATGCAGCAGATCCGAAATCTTGAAGAGTCAGGAGCCTTCGCTGCAGAAATAGAGGTCGTGCCGGCAGAAATTACCCGAGCCATTGCCGAAAGGACGTCGCTCGTCCTGTTTTCGATGGGTGCTGGTACCGGAGGCGATGCACAGTACCTTTTCGCCGAGGACATTCTTGGTTACACCCAAGGACATCGTCCTCGTCACGCAAAGGTGTACCGAGATTTCCTTGCTGAATTTGAACGTCTCCAACTCGAGCGGGTGACGGCCTTTAGCGAATTTAGAGCCGATGTTGAATCAGGGGCATACCCTGAAGAGCAGCATCTTGTCGGTGTCGACGACGAGGTTCTCAACGCATTCATTACTTCACTCGACAACAACTCTTAGGGGCTCAAGATGTCATTACGAGAAACAGCGCTGTTCGATCGCAATCTCTGCTCGATCGACGAGTTTCGAAGAATGATCGAAACTGCCCCGGTTATCGCCCCTGGAGCGACGCACGTCGAGTTAGGCGTTCCGGTATATGCCGCAGCCGATATCCGCAAACGGCTTGCAAAAGAGGGAACCGATCGGGGTGTGCGGGCTGACCTTGCCACCGTCCTCCACGACGGCGCCGGCCTTTTTGTGCTGAGTGGAGCAGTCGATCACAATGTTGCCGATCGAGCGTCAGAAGTGTTTTTCAACATGATCGCCCAACAGCATGCCGAAGGTAGGCAAATTGGTGATCATTACGCGAAGCCAGGGGCAAACGATCGTGTTTGGAACGCAATTGAAAAGCTTGCCTACCTCGCGCCCGAGGTATTCATCGACTACTACAGCAACGACTGCATTGCAGTCGCCGCAGCAGCGTGGCTCGGCCCGAATTATCAGATCTCGTCTCAGATCAACGTTGTGAACCCCGGTGGAACAGCCCAATCACCTCATCGCGATTACCACTTGGGCTTTATGACCGATGACGAAGCCGAACAATTTCCACCCCATACTCATCGGTTGTCGCCGATGCTCACCCTCCAAGGAGCCGTCGCTCATTGCGACATGCCAGTCGAAACTGGGCCAACGATGTACTTGCCACATTCGCAGAAATACCCCCTGGGTTATCTGGCATGGCGTCGACCTGAGTTCATCGAGTACTTCGAAGAACACAGAACGCAACTGCCACTTCTAAAGGGTGACGCCGTGTTCTTCAATCCAGCCCTCTTCCACGCCGCAGGCTCAAATGTCAGTTCCGATGTGAAGCGAATGGCCAATCTGCTTCAAATCTCAAGCTGTATGGGGCGGGCCATGGAGACAATCGATCGAATCGAGATGTCAAAGGCAGTGTTCCCAACGTTACGTGATCGCGTCAAGGCAGGCCTAGAGGGCAATGCGTTGAGGTCCGTTGCGACCGCCCTCGCCGATGGTTACGCATTTCCGACAAATCTCGACAATGACCCACCAATCGGAGGACTTACCCCGCCCTCTCACTTTGACATCCTGCTCGATTCTTTGCACGAGGGAGTGGCCGTCGCAGACTTCTGCCAGCAGGTCGATGCACTCGTTGCGCGACGTCGCAGCCGCTGAGGCGAGAGCAGTGACTTCAGATCACCCCGTTCGAGTTGGAATTGTTGGCCCCGGATGGTGGTCAGAAACAATGTTCATTCCGGCGGTGCGGTCATTTGGCGATGCCGAGCTAGTTGCGATCTGTGGAAGAAATCTCGACCGGACTACTCACTTCGCACGCACAAATGCGATTCCGTTGGTGTTCACCGATCCAGTCGAGATGTTCGAAAGCGGCACTATCGATGCCGTAATCATCTCGACTTCGAACAGCAGTCACCACCCGCTGACAATGGCCGCTCTCACCCATGGTCTTCACGTGCTCTGCGAAAAGCCATTAGCGATGAACCCCGCTCAAGCAGACGAAATGGTTCGCACTGCAAATGAAATGAATGCAACCTGCCTCGTGCCTTTCACATACCGCTTCATGCCGACATCGCAGTATCTCCATCGACTCGTGCACGACGGCTTCATCGGTAAGCCGTACCTCATCAATCTTCGGTACTACACCGGCTTTGCCCGCGATGGCGCATACGCCTGGAGATTCGACCTAGAGGAGTCTGGGGCTGGTGTTCTTGGTGACCTCGGCACACACTGGATTGACATGGCGCGTTGGCTCATCGGCGAGATCACGGCGGTCACCTGCACACTCACCCATCTTGTGCCAAGAGCGCCCCGACCAGACGGCGTGCCCTACGAGGTCGGCGATGACGGAGCAAACGTTTTGGTCGAGTTTGCTAACGGCGCGCATGGTGTCATCGCCGTCTCTGCAATCTGCCATGAGGATGGGCCATTTGGTCAGTCACATCACATCGACATTCACGGCAGTGAAGGAACGCTCTACGCAACAAACGACTGGATACATACTCAGCAACTCCGCGGAGCACGCGCCGGAGAACCCATCGCCGAACTCCCAATTCCTGACGACATCTGGGGTTCGCTCCGCCGAGACGAAGTGGGCCATACCTATCGGGATGTGTTTCGCACCACCGATGTGCTGACTCGAGGTTGGCTAGCCGGAATACAGGAATCGCGCACCGATGTCGAGCCATCATTCGCAGACGGCGCAGCAGCACAAAGGATCGTTGAAGCGTGCCAAATAAGTGCACGGGAGGGCTGCAGGGTTCTCATCGATGAGCTCCACGATGACTAACCAACGGGACGTTCCTGTTGACGATGCGGTAACAACCATTACCGGCGACGCCCACGAACTACGCCTCACCAAGAGCGTAAGGTGTGAACTGCGAGTCGGGCCTGGAGACAACCGTTGGCCTGCATGCTCCAATCGGGTTTGATGAAAGGACCTCTATGACCACCCTCAATGTAGGCCTCCTTGGTGCAGGACGCATCGGCAAAGTACACGGCGCCGCAATTGCGGAGACGGCTGGTGCACGGCTGGCGGCAGTTGCCGACGCATTCCCAGAACCCGCACACGAACTCGCTCTCATGTACGACGCTGAGGTTCGCTCAATCGAAGAGATCATGAACGACAACTCAATTGATGCGGTATTCATCACTACTCCAACCGACATGCACGCCGACCTCATCGAAGAGGCCGCACGCCGCGGGAAGAAAATCTTTTGTGAGAAACCAATCGACCTCAGCGTTGAACGGGTGCGCCAATGCCTCACCGTCGTCGCTGAGCATAAGGCAACACTGATGGTCGGCTTTAACCGCCGTTTCGATCCGAACTTCAAACAGGTCCGAGATCACATCGACAGTGGCGCAATCGGAGATGTCGAGATGGTGAACATCATTTCGCGAGACCCTGGCCCTCCGCCCCTGACATATATGGAGCGCTCTGGCGGGCTCTTCAAAGACATGACAATTCACGATTTTGATATGGCGCGTTTCCTTCTTGGTGAGGAACCAGTTGCGGTCACCGCAGTTGGGTCCGTCCTCGTCGACCCCGCAATCGCGACCGTTCCCGATATTGATTCCGCAGCGGTCACACTCGTAACCGCATCGGGCAAGATTGCTCAGATTTCAAATTCTCGTCGCGCCTCTTACGGCTACGACCAACGGATTGAAGTCCACGGATCAGCAGGAATGGTGCGAGCTGACAACTTGCACGAGACAACAGTCGAGCTTGCGACCTCAGCCGGTTACCACACGACCCCACTCATGAACTTCTTTCTCGAGCGTTACATGCCTGCGTACAGAGCCGAGGTCCAATTATTTGTCGACGTCGTGACCAACGGTGCTGTACTTACTGCAACCGGAGATGACGGGCTCCGATCACTCGTGCTCGCCGAGGCAGCAGCGCAAAGCGTTTCAGAGGGTCGCACGATTTCGGTCAACGAAATTTGATTGAGTCGCACACCGCTAACAATTTGTCGATATGCGCGAATAACGGTTGATGCTTTCCACTGCTGGCCCTATCGTCGGGGGCGCTATGCCCGACGTCGTTGCCTCTCATGTGCCTCAGCAACGTAATCGTCTTTTGCGGCGATCCGTTTTACGCGATCGAGGCCCCCAATGACCCGCCGATACTTTCCAGCTGGCGATATCTCTCGAGGATCTGACCCTGTCGCATTTGGTCCACAAGATGCAGACTGGACGTACTGCGGACTTGAGGTATGGAGCCTGGGCTATGGCGAAGCCCGCGAATTTGCAACCGGGGATTCTGAAATCTTCGTGTTGCCACTTTCAGCCACCGAGGTAACCGTTCGGATCGGTGACGTCGACTACGAACTCGAGGGCAGAACTTCGGTGTTCGCGCGAGTGAGCGACTTCCTTTACGTTGGACGTGACACTTCACTGACGATTTCTTCGGAGTCGGGGGGCGAAATTGCACTCCCGTCTGCGAAATGTGAACGCGCACTGCCACCAAAGATCGGAAGAGCAGGCGAAGTTGCCGTTGAGGTTCGAGGGGCAGGCCAAGCCACTCGCGGCATTTCAAACTTCGGAAGCCCAGAATCGTGGTCGCATGCTGACCGGCTTATGTGTGTTGAGGTGTACACCCCTGATGGAAACTGGTCGAGCTACCCGCCGCACAAACACGATGATTCACCCGAATGCCCTGTAAACAACGAAGAGGCCTACTACTTCCGAATTGGTGAAGCAGGTTCGTCAGAGTACTCAAAAGACGGATTCGGCATGCACCGCACGTACACCGGTGATCGCCCGGACCTTGACCCTTCGGAGTGGGTAAACGACTCGATGCCCGTCCACGATGGCGATGTCTATGTCATTCCGCGTGGGTATCACGGCCCGTGTATCGCAGCACCCGGCTATTCGATGTACTACTTGAACATCCTTGCCGGACCGGGCGGTGAGCGTTCGATGGCGTTTTGCGATGACCCAGCACACCATTGGGTTCGTGCCGAGTGGGAATCGATGCCTTCCGACCCTCGGTGCCCGATGGTGACCGCATCAGGACCAGTATTCCCCAATTCTCAGCACTAGTAGGAGCAGCAGTGTCATCATTTCTCAATCGAATAGCCGCAGCACCAATCTCTTGGGGGATCTGCGAGGCTCCTGGCTGGGGACTGCAACTTCCTGTTGACCGCGTGCTCGGCGAGGCGCAGTCACTCGGCATTCCGGCTTTCGAACAGGGAGCCCTCGGATGGCTGCCAACAAACCCGGCTGAGCAGCAGTCAAAGCTCGAAGAATACGGCATGCAACTCCTCGGAGGATTCGTTCCACTAGTGCTACACGATGCGTCTGTTTGCGATGAGCAACTTACCGAAGCTGATCGCGTTGCCAGTGCAATGTCGGCAGCGGGAGGTCGTTACTTCATCTCCGCGCCAGTGCCGGCCCTCGATGACTGGCATCACCGGGCCCTGACCGATGACGAATGGTCAGAACTACTCACGAATATCGAGAAAGTCGGACAGATCTGCTCTCGTCACGGCCTCGAGCAAGCCGTACACCCTCACGTCGACACGATTATCGAAACCGCCACTGACTTTGACCGTTTCATTGAGGGCTGTTCAGCAAAATTTTGTTTCGACACTGGGCATCTCACTATTGGTGGTGCTGATGTGAGATCAATTGCAAACGACCATTTCGACCGAATCGGTCTGGTGCACCTCAAAGACGTGGACGAATACGCAATGCGTCGAGAGCGTTCGGGCGAACTTGATTTAATGGGCGCAACTCAAGCAGGTCTTTTTCCGTCATTGGGAGATGGAATCGTGCCACTCGACGAGATTGTCACCACCCTCGAAGACCTTGGATATGACGGGTGGTATGTGATGGAAACCGACGTTGCTTTGACCGACGGAGAACCTCCGCTCGGCGAGGGCCCTAAACATGGAGTGGAGCGAAGCCTGAGTTAC
The DNA here is from genome assembly GCA_022425725.1 of Ilumatobacteraceae bacterium. Taxonomy (GTDB): domain Bacteria; phylum Actinomycetota; class Acidimicrobiia; order Acidimicrobiales; family Ilumatobacteraceae; genus Casp-actino5. The sequence goes on along the minus strand of JAKMEY010000044.1, from coordinate 2,431 downwards.
CTCAGGTCGCTGCAAGTGTCAGCGTGATGACACCGACCACAACAGCAACAGGAGCGTGACGCAGATGGACATCGAATTGCTCACTGTCGGTCGAATATCGGTTGATCTGTACGCCGAACAACTCAACGTTCCTCTTGAAGATGTTCAAAGTTTCCGAAAGTCAATCGGCGGAACCGCGACCAATGTGGCCGTAGCAACCGCTCGTCTCGGACACCATGCTGCGCTCGCCACACGTGTCGGCGACGATCCGATGGGTCGGTACGTGAGGCATGCACTCGAAGAGACGTTCAAGGTTGACACCCGCTACGTGCAGAATGATCCGAACCTTCGAACACCACTTGCGTTCGCAACAATGGAAGACCCCGCAGAGCCGACAGTCGATTTTTATCGAGCTCCACAGGCTCCAGACATGATGATCATGCCAACCGATGTCGACCGAGATGTTGTCGCGGGAGTTCGTATCTTTTGGTTTCCGGCATCACGATTCGCCTTTGAGCCAAGTCGGTCGACAATGCATGAGATGCTCAGTTGGCGACAACGCGCCCAGCACACTGTTCTCGACCTTGACTGGCGACCGGCATTTTGGCCCGATACAGCAACAGCTCGAGCCGAGATCAGTCCGGCAATAGACCACGCGTCGATTGTCATCGGAAATCGAACTGAGTGCGAGATTGCCCTTGGAGTCTCTGATCCAGAACACGCGGCCGATGCACTCATTTCACGAGGAGTGACCTCAGCGGTGATCAAAATGGGTGGTGACGGGGTGCTCATTGCGACCGAAGATGGCGATCGAGAACACATACCTCCCTACCCGGTGAATGCCTTGTCTGGGCTCGGTGCAGGCGATGCATTCGGCGGAGCGTTCTGCCATGGATTGCTCTCGGAGTGGGCAATCGCAGATTGCGCACGAGCCGGAAATGCCGCAGGAGCGATCGTTGCAGCCCGCCTCATGTGCGCCGACGATATGCCGTACCTCTCAGACATAGAACTGGTCCTCGCCCGAGGCAGTGTTCCCGAAGGCATTTAGGGTCGAGTGATGGCATTGATTTCAGATGCGATGTGGAACGACATGTTGACCCAACGAATAGAGGAGCCACATGCCGCACTCACGGCGTTGCGGTCACGGCAGCGGCGGCCTCTTCTCACCGATAACCGGCTGTTTATCGTCGCCGCCGACCACACAGCTCGAGGAATGCTTGGCGTTCCAGGTGAGCCGTTCGCGATGGCTGACCGCCGCAGAATGCTCGAAGCTCTTGCGGTCGCTCTGTCGGTCGAAGGAGTAGACGGGGTGCTTGCGAGCGCCGATGTGGCGGAGGACCTCGCTCTACTCGGGCTGCTAGACGAGCGACTTGTCTTTGGCACGATGAACCGAGGTGGACTAGCTGGCGCGTCGTGGGAGCTTGACGACCGCATGACGGCCTACAGCGCCGCCACTCTGCATGCAAATGGACTCGATGGCGGCAAGGTGCTCCTGAGACTCGCCGACAACGATGCGGGAACTGCTCTGACCATTGAACGATGCGCAAAAGCAGTCGATGACTGTGCAGCGCTAGATCTGCCCATCATGGTCGAACCATTGCCGTATGCAGTCGACCCGGCGACGGGTAGCGCACGACTACTCGACGACGACGACGCGCTCTTGCGGGCCGTCGCAGTTGGCGCCGGTCTCGGAGGAACGTCCACAGCGACCTGGCTGAAGGTTCCGGCCTCGCGTGACCCTCGAAGAATGCTCGCCACAACGACACTTCCTGCTCTCATATTGGGTGGCACCCCTGGAAGTGACCCTGAGGCAACGTACTCGTCGTGGGAACGCGCAATGGAAGTGCCAAACGTACGCGGACTCGTCGTAGGACGCTCGCTGCTCTTTCCGGCAGACGGCGATGTTGAGACCGCAGTGCGCCGGGCCGCACGAATCATTCGGCCGGTGGCACACTGAGCCACACACCACTCAACAGATCACACCGAAGGAGAGCATCATGAGACTGACCGCAGCTCAAGCACTTGTCCGTTATCTCATCGCACAACGCACGATCATCGATGGCGTTGAAGAACCTCTGTTCCCCGGTGTGTATGCGATTTTTGGTCACGGAAATGTGACAAGCCTCGGACACGCACTCGAGGAGGCCCGTGACGAACTTCCAACCTGGCGTGGACAGAATGAACAGGGTATGGCTCTCGCTGCCGTCGGATATGCGAAGGCGGTTCGCGGCCGACAGATCATGGTTGCGACCTCATCGATTGGCCCTGGTGCCCTCAACATGGTGACCGCCGCAGGAGTTGCGCACGCCAATCGACTTCCGGTTCTGTTGCTCTCCGGCGACACATTCCAGAGTCGAATTCCTGATCCGGTCCTTCAGCAAGTCGAACATTTCGGCGATCCAACCATCACTGTCAACGACGCGTTCAAACCGGTGAGCCGCTACTGGGATCG
>JAKMEY010000069.1 GCA_022425725.1 Ilumatobacteraceae bacterium | reverse complement strand
TCTGCGACGAGCCCCATGTCTCGCTGAAATTGCTTGACGTCCGTGTAGTCCTCGCGGCTATAAATGCCATCAACCTTCATCGGCGTGTCGTACAGCGTTGACACGGCATATTCCCAAAACGCGAAGTAAATCGATGCCTCACAGTCATAGGAGTCATACGACCATGTCCATGTTTCAAGGACCCCACGCGGACAATACCTGGGGTCTACTTCGGCAATGATTCCGCTGACACAATCTTCGTTTTCTGAGCTACCGATCAGTGCCTCGTTGAAATGCAGGCAGATTCGGTGATCCGACAAGTTGTACTCGACCGGTTCGCTGTCAACAGCCTCGTCGTCTGACGCTTCTGTTTGCGGCCGCTGTGTCGTCGAGTCGACTGCGTTTGTCTCATCGGTCGCTGGTGCATCATCTGCTGACGGGTCCTCAGAGCTATCAGCGGCGAGCGATGGTTCTTCCTCTTCGGGCTGCTGAATGTTTGCAAGATTGAACGTCACAGCTTCGGTGCCCGCATCATGTATGCAAATGACGTTTCGGTCGCCGATTTCGGCCCAGTCAACTTCGGAGGGAATTGCGAACGCCAACCGATACTCAATAACGCCCTCACCGACAATGTCACCTATTGCGGTTTCGCACTGTGGGCGAGCCCAACTCACGAGCTCACTGTCGTCGGGCTTCTCCACGTCGCTGTAAGTGAGCACCGAAACAACCTCGAAACGATGAGGGTCTGTGCACGCAGTGATTTCAACGGAGTTCAGTTCTCCGCCATCGACATTGGTGTTGAAGCAATCACCGGGTGCAAGGTCTTGCACCACAGTTTCGGCAGGCTCAGCCGAGTCAGATGACGGGTCTTCTGAACTCGGAGAATTTGATGCTCCGCAGGCGGAGAGCACGAGAGCGATCAAGGGAGCAGCAGATAACCACCGCCTCCGGCGAGCGAAACGTCCGCAACTCATCAGATTGACATCAAGTTCGACATTGGAATGCGGACGAGCACCAGTGTGCCAGGCGATCTTGTTGCTCGAGCGGACACGTCGTATGTCAACTGAGCACCGAACTCTTCAGCTCGATTCACCATGTTTTGCAGACCAGAAAGGCGGGTTGGTTCCGGCGGAAGTCCTTTACCGTTGTCGTCAATTTCAAGTCGGAGCAGTTGCTCAGGGGGGTCACCGTCGTAGTCGGCAGCAAGACTCACGACAATGTTCTCGGCACCACTATGACGAACAGCATTCGAAAGCGCCTCGCGAACAATCGAAACAAGATGGTCAACAACATCGGGCCGAATACGATCAAGCACCGAAGAATCAAGTCGCGGGTCGATGCTGAGCGAGATACCTGGCAGGTCAACACCAGCAGATTTCCAGTTGTCGACAATCTCTTGCAGTTGGAACTCAACGGCGTCGTGTGTGCCGAGCTCTTGAGAGTTTTCGATCAACGCCCGGATATCAGATGAGAGGCGACCAACGGTGCTGCCGATGTCTTTCGCGGCTTCTGAGGCAAGACCTAAGGTGGGTTCAACTGCTTCGAGACGCAAGCTGATCACGAAGAGCTCTTGAAGAATGTTGTCGTGAAGTTCACGGGTAAATCGGGCGTGCTCAGTTTGGGCTGCGAGCCGCGCTGCGAGGCTTGAGCGACGCTGCTCGGCTTGTTTGCGCTGCATCTCAAGTTCTGACCCTAGGTTGATTTTGGCGTCGAGGTCATCGCCCCATTCCATGATGGCCCCAGACTCCATTTTCACGAAGATGGTTTCAACTTCGATTTCCGCGTTCCAAATGGAGTCGGAATAGTTGTACATATCGGTTCGCTCATCTTGTTGACGGTCGAGTCGAAAGTACTGCGCTGATCGGCCCTCAACCCATGTTCGTTGAAGAAAGGGGAGTAGCTCATCGAAGCGGACCCGGTGATCTGATGCAAGCGACCCTGAAGGCACGATGCTGCTTCGGAATGACTGCCAGTTGTCGTTAGCCCAGACAAGTTCAAGGTCGATAAGACGGCCTGTTTTGTCAAATACAGGTTGGTGCATGGCGATTGCTCGGGGAACGGTTTTGACCTGCCGGTACAGCACGACTTCTGCCGCTGATACCCCGTCATCTGATACGACACCGAGATATAGCATTGCGGCGAGCCCGCCGATAAAGGCGACCGCCATAATGACGGCGACCGCTGCCATGGGAACATTTGAGGTCTGTACCGCTTGGATAAACCAGAACACGTACCCGATCGCACCCACAAGGTGCACTGCTTGAGAACATGCCCTCCTCGATGGTGATCTCAAAATGGCGGTGACAAGTTTGATGGCAACCACCGACGTCAGCGGGACAACCCCAGCGAGGCATGCCATCCACATGAACGTGCTGCCGACCACAGATGCGTTTTCGAGCACGATCGCCGAACTCACCGAAATCAAGAACGCCCAACCAAAGGCTCGCCAAGACCAGCGTCCAAACTTCGAGAAAGTGAATAAGACGAGCATCGTTCCGATAGCAGCAGGAGCAGACACCCAAATAAGGAAGGAGTCGTTCTCGCTGATTCCTTGAGCCAGCGACCCGACCATTGCCCAGCCCGACAACAGCCAAGCCCAAAATGAAAGCCCCTCGACACTGCGTGCCGTGAGATTTCGGAGAAGTTGCAGGAACGGCAGCAACGCAATGAACACGGCGCCGAGAAGGCCAGCGGCATCTGCGAGTCCCCATTCGATCGAATCGGCGAGCACCGTGGGGCTTGACCCGCGCATCGGGCGAGACGGGTCAGGGTTGTGGGCGAACAGCCATGATGCCAACCCTGAGATCGCTGCGATTGCGAGAGCGGTAATAAGGACCGCTTTGGGTGTTGCAAATCTCGAAAGGTCTCGGCCGGTAAAGCGTCCAGCTTGCGGTGTGGATTCAGTCGTACTCAATTGTGGGACACTCCGCTGCTATTGAACTTGAAGACGGCTGGTTTCCATGTGTACTTCTCACGGTACGCGTCGAACTGCATCATTGCTTTCGCGCTTGTTCCGAGATACACCGTGGTTCCTGAAACGGCGACAGTGGACGCTTTCGTGGATGCACCTGAGCCGACAGTTCTTGACCATTGATAGACGCCGTCAGAATTGAACTTGACTAGGAGGCCGTTCGGATCGGAGTCTGGTATCGAGATATCAATTTGTGTGCTCGAAGAATCACCAATCGAGATGTTTGTCCCGACTCTGCGTGCTGCGTAATAGATGTTGTCTGATGAGTCAACTTCGAGGCCTCGCCCGTTTGCAGGGAATGGTAGGTATGTGTCGTCGGTAATGGTGGCGACCCAAACTTCATTGGTGTCGAAAAGTCGAAGTTTGACGACAGTTGTATCCCAGACAGTCGCAGCGACCACGGTCCCGTCGGAGAGCAAGGCCACATCAGCCGAGTAGGCGTTGTTGTTGCACTCGAAATCCTCAGTGAGTTGCGGTGTGGCATCGGGGTCGTAGGTGAAACGCGCACACGAAGGCGCGCCGTCGCCGGTCGGAGGTTTCGTACCACCGACCACTACCCACCACGCACCTGAACCATTCGGACGGGCATCAACAGAGAAGTACCCCCGGAAGTTCGAAATTGTGCCTCTTGCTGTTGCGTCGATCATGACTGGGGTGCCATCAGCTCCAACATGAGCGACATATTCGGCATGACCTGACGGTATCGCAGCACTCAAATTGCCATAAGTGAGCGTGACACTGTCTCCACCAGTTACTTTGCCAACAAACACAACACCAGAATCAGAGGTTCCTTCAAGAACGTCGAGACCCTCAATTTCAACTGCCCCCACACCTGACGCAGAACTAGTTGCAGTGAACTGCGACCACTCGATGTTGCCATCACCGTCGAGTTTCACAACACCGGCGTTACCGCCAACGGGGTCAAGACCTCCGACATAGAGGCCGCCGTCAGATGCCGCTGCAAGGAACGCGTCACCAGAGATCGGGGTTGCGACACGCCATTGTTCAACACCGCTTGCGTCATGCTTGGAGACCCACGCATCACCAGCGCGCGTCACCGAAAACACGTCACCAGATGTGTTGACGGCAATATGGCCGATATCTGAATCGTCGTCAGCGACAAGCGAGTCGATGTTGCCTGCGTAGGTCAACATGTCAGGTGTCGGCGTCGGGATGGCGATCTTGTAAGCACCCTCAGACGCTGCAGGGGGCGTGCCATTCATGCGAACCGCGGCGATGTAAATCGACCTCGGTGTTGTGTCCGCATCACCAACGTTTCGGCTGAGCCCAGAGGGCACATCTTCAGTGAGGGTGGTTTCCATACCGGGACCGAACAACCTGATGAGATCCCCTGAGTCGGAGAGCTCAAAGGCGATGTCGTCGGTCACTGCCGTTGCGTCCACATACTGTGTTGCCTCATAGCGGTAGTTGTTGTAATACTGCGACACGGACCACTCTGTACCGTTGGAACGATGTAGCTTGAAAGCCACCAAGAAGTCTTCAGGGGTTACGAGGGCACCGTTACATTCCCCATCTGTGCAGGATGTCTCATCGAAGCCAGCGGAGGGCACCCCAATGACCACGTACTCAAGGTGAGATGTCGATGCAAACTCGGCGGTAAGGGCTGTTAGATACTCGCCCGAAAGGATAAAGCGTTCTCCAGGGTGGATCACAGTGTCAAGTGCGAACACCGGGTTGGACACTGTCGCGTTGACAGCGATCGTGGAGTAGTCCACTGGATCCCACTGGGCGAACAGCGTGGCGACATCACCATCGTTCGCAGGCAACGTGTAGTCATCACCCGACGCATACGCAGTGCCAGTGCCGCCGGCATCTGTGTTCCAGCCATCGAAACCGAAACCTGAACGCTGCGGAGAGGTCTCCGCAACCGACACCGTCGCACCCGGATCATCAACCACTACCGCCGGGGCGTTCGATCCTCCGTTGGCGTCAAACGTCAACGACGCTGTTTCCGCGAGTGGCGGCACAGTCGTCGTTGTTGTAGTGGTGGTTGTCGTAGTGGTTGTGGTTGTTGTTGTAGATGTTGTGGTCGTTGACGTTGTTGTCGTTGTTGTGGTGGTTGTTGTTGTAGTTGTGGTGGTTGTTGTTGTTGTTGTGGTCTGACTAGTATACAAATATGAAGATGAAGAAGAAGAT
>JAKMEY010000042.1 GCA_022425725.1 Ilumatobacteraceae bacterium | reverse complement strand
GATTGAGTGACGATGTAACGAGAGTGGCCATTGTCGGTGATCCCGTTGAGCATTCACTGTCGCCGGTCATGCAGAATGCTGCGTTCGCGTCCGGTGGTCTCAAGTGGGAGATGATTCGAGTTCGAGTTCCGGCTGGCGGGGGAGCAGATGTCATCAACCGTGTGCGGGCGGGGGAGTTCGCTGGCCTTGCGGTCACCATGCCGTTGAAGGAAGAGGCGGCGAGCTCGGTAGACGATCTCGATGCAGCATCAACGCGTCTGCGGTCGGTGAACACAGTCGTTGGAATCGGTTCTGGGCATGCTCGTGGGCTCAGCACCGACGGTGCTGGCTTCGTTAATTCCCTGTTCGCCCAGGGCATTGCTCTCACCGGTGCTCGTGTGCATCTCCTCGGAGCGGGAGGTGCTGCCCGATCGATTGTTGCTGCGCTCGGCGCAATCGATGGGTGCGAGGTCACGATTTCGAATCGAACGAACTCAGCGGCGGAAGCAGCGGCCGAACTCTCGGGCAGTGCTCAAGCGGTTGTTGCCGAGAACCTTCCCGATGCCGTTGCGGCGGCGGACATCATCGTGAACACGACATCGGTTGGCATGGGCTCAGATGCCGATGCGGGGCTCGTTCCGTTGCCGGTTGAACTCATCGCCTCGCACCAGGTCGTCGCCGACATCGTCTACCACCCGCTCACCACAGCGCTGCTCTCTTCGGCGGCGATTCGAGGGGCGCAGACGGTTGACGGGCTTGGAATGCTTGTGCACCAGGCGGTCCTCCAATGTGAGGCGTGGACAGGCTTTTCCCCAGATCCTGTGGCGATGCGATCAGCGGCAGAAGCAGAACTGGGCCGGCGCTCCGGGTAGCCTCAAGCCGTGCTCCGCTTGTTGACCGCCGGTGAATCTCATGGACAAGCCCTCGTTGTCGTGCTCGAGGGGCTGCCTGCGGGTCTTGAACTCACCGTTGAGGAAATCCAAGAGGAAATGGGACGTCGCCGGCTGGGTTATGGCCGAGGACCACGTCAGCGTTTTGAAGTTGATGAACTTACTCTTATCGGAGGAGTTCGTCACGGACGTACGTTGGGATCGCCGCTCGCCATTGAAATCAAGAACACCGAATGGTTCCGAAGCGACAAATGGCATGAAGAGATGTCGCCGGCACCGGGTGCGACCAAAGATGCGTTAACGAAGGTCCGGCCTGGTCATGCCGACCTTGCAGGCATGCAAAAGTACGGGTTCGGTGACGCACGTGATGTTCTTGAACGCGCGTCCGCTCGTGAGACCGCCGCTCGAGTTGCTGCGGGGGCGGTCGCAAAGAAGTTGCTGTCACATATTGGCGTCGAGATCATCTCGCATGTCATTCAAATGGGATCGGCGCGTGCGTCACTTGAAGCAGTGCCAACGATGAGTGATCTTGTAGCGATTGATGAGTCACCGGTTCGCTGTTTCGACCCGGCAAGTGCTGAGGCAATGGTGGAACAGATCAAAGCCGCTGCGAAGGACGGCGATTCACTTGGTGGCGTGGTGGAAGTGCTCGCATTCGGTGTTCCGGTCGGTCTTGGCTCTCACGTCCACTGGGACCGCAAGATCGATGGCCTGTTGGCCCAAGCCTTGATGTCGATTCAAGCGGTGAAGGGCGTCGAGATCGGTGACGGTTTTGAGGTTGCCGGCCGGCGCGGCAGTGATGCCCATGACGCTATTCATTGGGATGCCGAGTCGTCGTCATATCGTCGTCGCAGCTCACTGGCCGGGGGTGTTGAAGGCGGCATCACTTCGGGTGAAGTTCTCGTTGCCCGTGCTGCGATGAAACCACTTGCGACGTTGAACGTTCCCACCCTTGAGACGGTTGACACCGCAACAAAAGAGTCATCGGTGTCGTTCAAAGAACGCACTGACGTAACCGCTGTTCCTGCGATGGGCGTCGTTGCGGAGACCATGGTGGCGCTCGTGCTCGCCGACGAAGCCCAGCGCAAGTTTGGTGGTGACTCTGTTACCGAGTTCGCGCGGAATGCTGAGGCAGCTGCGGAAGCAGTTGCTGAACAGATGAGCTGAGTGATGCAGCGAGTATCGGTATCACTTGCCGGGGGCGCTGATGATCGCTCGTACGACGTGGTCGTCGGTCATGGGGTCATCGACCAATTCGACGAGATGTTGAGCGCGCTGGTGCCGTCGCCGCGGCGGGTGGCGTTGATCTCTCAGCCGTCGATTGGTGTCGAGGTTTCAACCTCGTTACCGCTTCATCGATTTGAGATTGGCATCGGTGAACAGTTCAAGACGCTTGCCACCGTGCAAGAGCTGTGTGAGGGTTTCGCTGAAGCGGGTCTTACCCGCGGAGACGTGGTCGTTGGTGTCGGTGGGGGAATGGTCACCGACGTTGCCGGGTTCGCTGCAGCCTCATACCACCGGGGGATCTCCGTGGTGCATGTTCCGACAACATTGCTCGGCATGATCGATGCAGCGATCGGCGGAAAGACAGGAGTGAACCTGCCGCAGGGAAAAAACCTGGTCGGTGCGTTCTGGCAGCCATCAGGCGTGTTGTGTGACCTCGACGCCCTCGCCACCTTGCCGGAGCGAGAAGTTCGTTGCGGCAATGGAGAGATGGCGAAGTATCACTTTCTGACTGGTGATGATCTTGCTGCACTCGACCTTGAGGATCGGGTTGCTCGTTGCGTGGAGATCAAAGCCGGAGTCGTCGCATCTGATGAGAGGGAGTCGGGGCGCCGTGCAATCCTCAACTACGGCCACACTCTTGCTCACGCACTTGAGATCGCCTCTGACCACGACATTGCCCATGGTGAGGCAGTCTCAATTGGGTTGATATTCGCGGCGCGTCTCGCGCAACGACTTGGCCGTATCGATGCGGCTCGTGTCGACGAACATCTCGACGTCGTGGGAGATCTGTATGGCCTGAGAACTGAGATTCCGAAGGTGGGGTCGGCAGACCAACTTCTCGAGTTGATGTTTCGCGACAAGAAAGCGATTGACGGGCTTACCTTCGTGCTCGACGGACCAAATGGCGTCGAGCCGGTCGTCGG
>JAKMEY010000019.1 GCA_022425725.1 Ilumatobacteraceae bacterium | reverse complement strand
AAACTCCACCGCACCATCGATGGCAAGGTCTACGGCGTTGTTGGATATCAGTGGGGAGATGACCGCCCAACATCAATCGGAATGTATTACCCAACCCCAAGTCTCTTCACTTCAGCAGTCGTGAACGCAACAACGGTACTTCCCGTACTCGACAAAATGTTCCTCACCGGGATCGATGAGAACGACGACTACATCACGACCTATCTCAATCTCTCCAACAACGAAGAGACGACGATTATCGACACCGATGAGGACCTCGAGATCTATCACCTGAGCTTCCTCGCATCTAACAACCGGTTGATGTTTGACGGGCTTCGGTTCGCAGATAACAGCTACGTGATCGGATACGTCGACATGGCGACCGGTGACGTTCTCGCCAGCGCAACAGGCGGTCAACGCCTCGTCGACTTCCAGTTGTTCTCATAGCGAGAGAAGAGATTCACCGATTAGATAATTGGGCCAGCACTGCCGTAAGCGAAAGCAAGACCGTTTCCGCTTACGGCAGTTAAACCCCCGAACGCTGCAATGCAACGTCCCGAGGTCGAGCTGCCCCTGACAGCGACAACTTGAAACGACATTTGTGAACACGCAGAAACATAAGCAGGCTCAGTAGGACCTTGCATCCGTGGAAGCCTCCTTGCATTCTCTCGAGACGAAGGACAGTAAATCCCGTGGCCGGAAGCCGCATCAGACCCATAAGGGTCTAACCTTGCGCGTAAGCGTGCGAGTTTTCTTGCGCGCCTCGCGCCTCTAGCTCAATGGCAGAGCAGCGGGCTTTTAACCCGTTGGTTCAGGGTTCGACCCCCTGGGGGCGCACTCCGCGTGCCGGTTGACCGGTAAAACGTGGCAGGCTGTGGGTATGACTACCTCAACAGCCAACCTTCTTGTTTCTCGTGAAGGTGATGTCGTCACCATCACACTGAACCGTCCAGAGACTCGTAACTCGCTGTCTCGTGAGCTCATGCTTGAGATGCAGGCCACTCTTGACGAGATCGGTGCCTCTGACGCCCTCGGAGTCATCCTCGAAGCAAATGGCCCTGTGTTTTCGGCCGGTCACAACTTTGGCGACATGGTCGATATTGAACTTCCTGAGGCTCGTTCGCTGCTCGAGGTGTGCACCCGCATGATGAACACGATCCAGGACATTCCTCAAGTCGTCATCGCAAAGGTGCACGCACTTGCGACTGCCGCCGGATGCCAATTGGTGTCGACATGTGACATGGCAGTTGCTGCTGAGTCGGCGGGGTTTGCTCTGCCGGGAGGAAAGGGTGGCTTGTTCTGCAATACGCCGCTCGTCGCCGTTGCCCGCCAGATCAATCGCAAGCATGCGATGGAACTTGCGATCACTGGTGACGCAATTGACGCCCATACCGCCGCTTCATGGGGTCTCATCAACCGGGTCGTCGCCGATGATCAACTTGACGATGCAGTACGTGATTTGATGGCCCGCTCGATTCGTGGTTCAGCCATGGCGAAGGGCATTGGCAAGCGTGCCTACTACGCTCAGGTCGATATGGAGCAGCCGAAGGCATATGCCTACGCGATGGAAGTCATGGCAGCCGGAATTGTGACTCCTGATTCGCAGGAAGGTATCAGCGCGTTCTTCGAGAAGCGTCGGCCCGAATTCAAGCAATCCGCGCGATAGCAGCCAAGTTTTCAACTAATCGCTGCGATCGGTATCGAACGGCACGCGAGGTAATTCCAAATTCCTTTGCGAGTGTTTCAGTTGAGGTGCCTGTTGCAATGGAGAAGACAAGGCGGATGTCGTCTTTTGACATTCCGAGACGCTCAGCCTCGCACAGAACTTCACGGAGCTCGTTGAGTTCGGCCACTGCATTGCTCTCGCATTGCGCAAGAACTCGTTCGACGTGTTCGAGAGGCTCAGAGACTTTCCTGCTTCGTTCAACCTTGAAGGCTCGGTAGACCGCACTGTCAATGATTGCGGCAGCAACGCTGCTGGGGTTTCGTCGAGAGTCGTACGTAGCAATGACAAGCCACGCTGCGGCGATGAGATCAGACAGGGCCGTTTCGGGTGACATCTGCCGATTTCGATAGCGAACTGCAGCGACCAGCCCGGGAAGTACTCGCTGAAGTACCACACGTGCCGCAAGGTGGTCGGTCGCAGCGAGAGCAACGAGGCTTCGCAGAAGCGTTTCGCTCCCAGGGGCTTGAACGTAACCGAATCCGGTTGCATGAAGTAGTTCATCGAAATCGGTAAATCGGGCCTCAGTGATGTCCCAACGCGAGAGTTGCTGAAGTGAGGCCGGGTCTGCGGTAAGCCGGTTCCATTCTTGCTCAAGTTGTGCTCGGATGCCCCGAAAGTTGATGGTGTGCCGTTGTGATGTGGTTGCTGTTGCCATGTGGTCATCGTCTGACCTAACCATCACTGCGGTGATCACTGCTTGCCTCACCGGATCGTTCACTTTCGAAAATTTTCCCCGGTGAGTCAGAAATTCACCCCTTTTGGCCTGTGAAACCAACGTCTCTCGTCACAACTACCGCCGGGCCTGACTCAGGGGTCGCCTTGCGTGGTTCTTTACCCGTCACCATCGGCTCATCGCCTCAGTCAGCGGGCTATATCGACGATCCGACCCTTGAGAGCCAGCACTTTGTGATCGGTGGAAACGGTTCAGTGATAGCCCTCCAATCAGTTTCAGAAACATGTGAGTCCGATGGCGTTGTTTACATCGAGGCGGGAAGCACACGATTTGTCGTTGAGCGCGAGGGTGATTCAACACTGAGGCCACAACGCAGGCGGCAAGTTAACCCAGTGATTCGTACCAGACGGCAGATATCAACCGCTCCTGTCGTGGAAAGCCAAGATCTACCCAGCCCGCCGTCACCACTCCGCATGACGACATTTGCTATGCCGGTGATGAGTATCGCTACAGCATCGCTCATTGCTCTGTTGACTCATTCGTGGATGTATCTCGTGTTCGGTGCGGGTGCCGCACTCATGGGGCTCACATCGGCGGCATCGGAGATCTCTCGTTATCGACGTGACAAGAACCAGCATGATGAGGCTGTTGCAAGTAGCGAGCTGAAATTTCACATCCAGCACACCGCCCTCAGCGAATTCAAAAAGAATGAATTGAGGTCTCGGTGGCCACTCGATATCGAGAATTGGCTGCGTTCTGAGCGCTTATGGGAAATCCGTCCGGATCATGATGACTTTTTGTCGTGTGTCGTCGGAACTCATGTGATGAATTCTTCGGAGACCGTCACTGGTGATCCAGTGTTTGTGAAATTGCCTACGCACAAGGTTGTCGTCGTACAGGGTGAGCGACACATGAGCGAGTCACTCATTCGACAGATTGTGGCGCAGGTATGTCTGAGAAGCGGACCAGCCGATGTCTGTATCGAAGCAAACGGGGTGTGCGAGGTTCCTGCGACATACACCGAACGTCAAGATGACCAATCTCGCTACATGATTGTCCTCACTGACGACATTCAAGGTTTAGGCACGGCGACGAGTGAATTACGACAGAGGCTCGCTGCAGATGATCGAGTCACCATCGTTGCTCTCGCAGCAGCCACTCAGCAGATTCCTTCATGTGTTGAGGTCGTTATTCGTCTCAACGTGAACTGGCACGGCGAGGTGGTCGCTGATGACGGAATCACCCTCGCCCACATGGCAGGTATCTCGATACAACGTTGGCACCAATGGTCTGCACAACTTTTACAACTGGATGATCCTGAGCGTGTTCAGAGTTCCGTAGAGGTACTCCCTCAACGGGTGCGCCTACGAGAATTCGCACGTCAGCCAGATCGCTCACTGAGCGTTGAACTTGGCGAAACAATCACAGGACCCTTCGAGATCAATCTCGTTGATGATGGGCCTCACGTCTTAATTGCCGGAACTACCGGCTCAGGGAAAAGCGAGTTTCTTCGCACGCTGATTACTTCGCTGTGTATTCGCTACTCGAGCGAAGCATTGAACCTGGTGCTCATCGACTTCAAGGGTGGTTCGACATTTGACGAGTTCAACAAACTGCCCCATGTCGCCGATGTCGTAAGTGACCTCGATGTTGAACAAATCGAACGAATGTTGAACGGCCTTCAGATTGAGATCCATCGCCGCGAGCAAATGCTTCGAGAGATGAACATCCGCGACATTGCGAGTTTGCCATTGAATGAACGGTCGCTTTCTCGACTGGTCATCATTGTCGACGAGTTCGCCGTGCTTGCTCACCGTTACCCCGAGCATATGAAGACCTTCGTTGCAATTGCCTCACAAGGACGGAGTCTTGGTCTCCACCTCGTGTTGGCGAGTCAACGAGTTAGCGGGGCGATCACTGACGATATTCGAGCCAATACTGACCTTCGGATCGCGTTCCGCGTCGCAGATGCGGCTGAGTCTCGTGATGTTGTGGGGTGCACAGATGCGGCACATTTCAGCAAAGCGCATCCGGGCCGGGCACTCGTCGTGGGCTCGGGCGGTGATGTCGTCGTAGTTCAAACCGCTGCTGTCACAAAAGATGACCTCGACGAACTTGAGCACCTCTGTGAGGTGTACAACGATGCGCTTGCTCGCCGCCCGTGGAGTGATGCCCTCCCCGAAAAACTCGCACCATCAGCTGAGGGAGTTGGCCTGATCGACGTTCCGGAGCATCAAGCACATATCGACTGGGCGTGGACCCCGAGATCGGGATCGTTATCAATTGAAGGCGGTTTCGGGTCAGGAACAACAACCGCGTTGATGTCGGTCCTCTTTCATCATTCAGCGGTTCCGGCATATGTCATTGATGCGAGAGGGGATGATGCGTTGCTTCGCATAAACGAATTCCCTCACGTTGCTCCCGTCGTGTTCGCCTGGGACCAAGAACAGAGAACTCGGATATTGCGGGTCATCAACACTCATCTCGTCGATCGAAAAAAGTCAGGAGAGCGTTCCCCCTTGGTCATTGCGGTTGACGGAATTTCTGAACTCATTCGACAATTCAATGACAGAGAACTCGACATATTGAGAGCACTATGTCGCGAGGGAGAAGGCGTTGGAATCAGCCTTATTACCACGGGCGCTGAACCACCTGTTCCAGCAACAACTCGGGTGGTGCTCGGTTGCACTGGGGGTCGAGCAGTTATGGCGAACGGTGTGGTCCCCGGACGAGGAACCTTGTACTGCCATGGTGATCGGCCTCGCGAAATTCAGATACGACCAACGACTGACGTACCAGTCGGACATTGCATTGCGCCACCAACGATTGAGAAGTCGCCCGACAGGATTGATTGGCTTACTGGAGGAGGTGAGCGCAGGGGGTCATCAACAATCCTCGACATCGGGATTGCAGTTGACGACCTTTCGACAGGTACCTGCGAAATTCGCGACGGTCGGCATCTCCTCGTCATCGGTCCATCTGGTTCGGGTCGTACGACTTCGTTACACACGATCATGAACTCGTGGCAACATGCTCGTGGTGGAGTCATCACGATTGCGACCGGAAGAACGATCGGCGATGTGCCAATCGTCGATTCGCCACACCTTGTGGTGGTCGACGATGCAGACCACGTGTTCGGAGCAGAAGACCTTCTTCGACGCCTACACGATGAGGAAGACATCACGGTGGTGGCAGCAGTCGACCCGCTATCACTTCGAATTTCATTCGATCATTGGACCCAGCAACTTCGCAAGTCTCAGACCGCACTGCTGATGACTGAGTGTGCATCTGCTGACTCTGACCTGGTCTACCCGGGTCGACTTCCAACACAATCGATTGATCCCCGGCCAGGCCTCGCCTGGGTGATTTCGGGCGGCGCCACCACACTGGTGCAGATCGCTGCAATGCTGGGGGAATGTCAACTGTCACAAATCCCCTCGATCTCTTCAGACTTGACAACACCGTTGTGGTCATTACCGGAGCATCAGCTGGCCTAGGTGAACGCATGGCGCGAGTCATGCACGCAGTGGGCGCGACTGTTGTCATTTCAGCTCGGCGTCAAGAGCGCCTTGAAGCGCTTGCTGACGAACTTGGTAGAGACCGGGTAACGCCAATCGCAGCCGATATGGCGAATGAAGACGATCGCGAACGACTCATCGCCGAAACGATTGAGACCCATGGGCGTGTTGACGTGCTTGTCAATAATGCGGGCATCACCGAGGTCGTTGGTATCGAAGAAGAATCTCTCGAATTGTTTCGACGAGTCCTCGAAATCAACACCACCGCGGTGTGGCATCTCTCGAAACTCAGTGCACCATCAATGATCGAACGTGGGGGTGGCTCAATCATCAACGTTGCATCGATGCTTGGCCATGTGGGTGCGACACCCGTCAAGCAGGCGAACTACTGCGCCTCGAAGGGTGCAGTCGTCAACATGACGCGAGAACTCGCCTTGCAGTGGGCTCGCAAAGGCGTCCGAGTCAACGCGCTGTGCCCCGGCTGGTTCCCTTCGGAGATGACTGAGCCAATGCAAGAGGAACGAAGTCAAGATTTCGTTCGACGAAACACGCCCATTCCTCGAATGGGTGAACCACATGAACTTGATGGAGCACTGTTGCTGCTCGCATCGTCGGCCGGAACATTCATGACTGGGCAGTCGGTCATCGTTGACGGGGGTTGGACCGCGAAGTGAGAGCGCTGCTCTCGTTTCGATTTGTTGCCGCAGTGGTTGGCATCTTCGTGTTGCTGTTCATTGCGCGATCGGTGACCGCAGACGACGAAGTTGACCAAGTCGCAGCCGATACCTCAACCAACCCAGTGTCTCGAGTGATCAACCTTGTCGAGCGACTTGACCGCTCAACTGAGCGGTTTGCTGTCAACACGGAGGGGCTCGCGGCATCGACAGTGACGTTCACCATCGAAGAGCAACGTTCAGTGACCATCGTCGAAGGCACCACAGGGGTAAACGACTGCACGATTCCAGATCTTGCCCAAGGAAATTGCTCGATCTTCGCTGATTTGCTCGGAGAGGCCGTGATCTGGTTTTCGTTACAGCCGGTCATCGACAACGACCATGTGGTGTTGCCAGCCGTCACCGGATTCGAACGTGGTCTCGCCGTTCTTGAAAACGGTATGCGGCTTTCACACGCCCCGGCATTTATTCGGCGATGTCCCACGGAATACTCGTCATTTACCGAGATGAGAACCGACGTCGGTACCGATTTCGTGAGTTGGTGGTCGTTCGATGAAGGTGAACTCACCGACGTTGTGTGCACCACCCAGTAATTGTCTCTGCGGCAGCAACCCCAGAAAGAAATGCTCCCTCGACCCGTGGGCCACCGAATGCGTCACCCGCGACGACAAGCTGGAAATCGTCATCTGACCAGCATGGCGTTGACCAGGTCGCCCGAGGAGTCGCAAATCGCCACTTCTTCACCTGCTGCTCAACAACATGAGCAGACCCGAGAAACGGTGCAATGAGTTCACTGAGCGCTGCCTCAATCTCTTCGGTCGGGGCATCCCAAAATCGTTCGCTCCACTCTGGCGACGTGTTCATGGTGACCGCGGGAACCGGTGAAATCCCCTTCACGGCGTGATCGACAACGAATGCGATGTCATCAGAGGGCTCATGCCGAGCACCCGATCCGGTGAGAGCCGAAGGCCCGTCGAGAGCTGCCAACAGTGCAATGGTGCGATCGTGGTCGGCTGACCACAGTTCACGCGGCAATGTCTCAACCGTTTCAAAGACAAACGAAAACGACTGAGGGATCGGAGCGGTGAGCACGAGCATTGACGCAGTGACCGTTTGAGCATCATCACAGGTCACTGACCATTCACTTTGGTCCCACGTTGTTGAGAACACTCGGTGATCAACCCTGACATCAATGCCTTCGGCAAGATCTTTCGCCAACGAATTCATTCCGTTGACGCCAATCCACCTCGGGTGGCCATCATCGCTCTCAAACCCGTGACACCAAACGTTCGCGAGACCTCGCTGCTGCCAGTCTTCGAGCTGTGTAGCAAACGACTCTGAGCGAGCCGTCATGAACTGTGCACCATGATCAAGTCGGGCCTCGCCGATACGGCGAGTTGCTAGACGCCCACCAACTGAACGTCCCTTGTCGAACACCATGGTTGATATGTCTGCATCGACGAGACGTCTGGCGGCGATGAGACCAGAGATACCGGCGCCAACAATGACGCAGTCGACGTCTGCCATGTCAGCGAAGTTCGTGAACGCGAAGAATGATCTCTCGCGCAAATGGGTCCAGTTTGCGACCCGTCAACTGCTCAGTGACAGTGATCGCTTCAGTGGCGTCTTCGATCAGGCCGGCCCAACGGATGTAGCCACCCATCACTCCAACAACACGATCCCCGAGCTCTTCCCCATGAACAAGCACACGTTGACCCGCACGGATGAGCTCGTCGAGCTCGCGGTAGAGGGCGGTCAACCAGGCATCAATGTTGTCGGTGCGCATCGGCCGGTGCCGATACGGCTGACCGAGCTCTTCATAGTTGTGAAGATTGTGAGGCGCCTGAATCAACGAAACGACGTAATTGAAGCCGTTTTCCCGAATCCAGATGATTTCTTCTTGACGGCGAACACGGCGGTGGCTCGAACCAAACCCACCCGGACGCTCGCACACCGCCATTTTGTCTTTCAAAATCCATGTGAAATTACGCGGCTGGATACCTAAAGCCCATTTGCCACGAAGCTTTGGCGGCATCATGAGGAAACTCCATCGGCGTACATAACAGGAGCCATCCTACTCTCCAGAGGTATCCGGAGTAACAATCCTCAACCGACGATGTTTCCGTGCAATTCGGATTCCTCCATCGATTTCGCAGGCGATCGCGTTCCCCCGAGCTACTCCAAGCACCCGTTGAATCGCCGCGGCGTCCGGAGGGTAGCCATCACGGGTCAACCACTGTCGAAGAGCCCTCGTCGCAAGTACAGGATCTGCGTCACACAACGCATTTGCGTCGGTCGGGTCAATCTCGGCCGCGAGATTATTCAAGAACTCTGAGTCGTGGCGTAACACATCGGCGGTGCGCGACAAGATCGGCACAAGATCGCGCTGGGCGATGTCGTTGAGTAACGGAAGCACCTCGTGACGAATACGGTTCCTCCACATTGACGGATCGTCATTCGTAGGGTCAATCACAGGCGCGATGCCTGCGTCATCGCAGAGCGCAACGGTGTCGTGGCGACGAAGGCTAAGAATCGGATGTTGAGGCCCGGGAGTAATGGCCGATAAGCCATCAGACCCGGCTCCTCGAAGGAGACGGATAAGCAATGTCTCAGCCTGGTCATCAAGGGTATGGCCGGTGAGTACATCTGAGGGAAGCACTGCCTGTCGGGCAGCGCGAGCATGTGCTTCAAGATTGTGTGAGGCATCAACTTCAACACGATGCACAACGCAATCAATATCTAGTGATTGAGCAATATCGACTGCGATAGCGGCCTCATCTGACGATGACGGTCGCAACCCATGATCGACATGGTGAGCCGTCACCGAGAGCCCAGCCGCTCGAGCCAGAACTAACAGGGCCGAAGAGTCAGGCCCCCCTGAGAACGCGCAGTGAACGGAAGAACCCGATGGCGGGAACGTACAGCGTGGAAGAAGGTTGGAGACGAGAGTCAGAGTTCAGAATCGCCTTGGCGACGGCCAAGAGGATGCTTGAGCGCAGTCACCGACTTGAGGTACCCAGCAACGAGACCAACCGCGGTGAGGATTCCCACTCCTGTGAGAACGACCCCGATCCACCAGTGCCAAATGTTCGCTGCAATCATGAATTCATCCTAGCGATCAGAGGGGACGCCGACATTGCCGTCGCCGTCAAAGTCTTCCTTTAAGCACGATTCGAGGCGCATGAGAAGCCCATTTGGCAGCTCGTCATTGTTGACCTTGCGTTGGATTGCTGCCTTGAGTTCAAGATGAAATTCGAAGGCTTGCTGGCAATCAACGCAGCCATCGATGTGGCCATGAATGTGCTTTTTGGCGTCAGCAGATAACTCGCCGTCGATATACGGCTCAAGTTCGTTCAGCGTCTCTTTGCAATTAGCCATCAGTCGGAATCCTGGGGGGTGTCGACAAGCCCTCGGGCTTTCGCATATTGATATAACTCTTTTTGCATCGATTTTCTTCCCCGATGCAGACGCGACATCACCGTTCCGACCGGAATATCCAGCATTTCTGCGATTTCTTTGTACGCGAATCCCTCAACATCGGCGAGAATCACGGGCAATTTGAAGGTGTCAGGGAGGCCTTCAACCGCACTTTTCACCTCTTCATCGGTGAAAAGGTCGAGAAATTGATCTTCTGCTGAAAGCGAACCGGCAGCGTTCTCCATGGTCGAAACACGTTTATAGAGGTAGAGATCTTCGATATCAGCAAGATCTGTTTCCATTGGCCGCCGCTGTTTTGAGCGATAGCGATTGATAAACGCATTCGTGAGGATGCGATACAGCCACGCCCTGAGATTGGTGCCCTCGGCAAATGTGTCGAAACTGCGGTAACCCCGCATCATCGTCTCTTGCACGAGATCTTCTGCGTCGGCAGCGTTTCGCGTCATTCGAAGCGCGGTCGAATACAACTGAGGTGCGTATTCCATTGCCCGCTCGGCGAACATCGAACGATCTGCCACGAGTAGGAATGTAGTTAGACCGAGTCGATGCCGCGCAATTCTTGGCCAGAAGATTCCGACGAGAGGAACCACTCGTAGGTGCTCACCAAGCCTTCAGTTAACGAGATCGATGGTTCCCAGCCAAGCGCTCGAAGACGAGAGATGTCGAGCAGTTTGCGTGGGGTGCCGTCGGGTTTTGACGTATCCCAGTTGATAACGGCATCGGGGTGAACGATTGACTGAATCGTCTCTGCCAACTCTTTGATCGAGAGATCCATTCCAGTTCCGACATTGATGTGGGAATCTCCGTCGTAATTCTCAAGCAAGAACAAGCAGGCGCTTGCGAGATCATCGACGTGCAAGAACTCACGCATCGCCGAACCCGTACCCCACACGTCAACCTCGCCAGTTGACGTACTGCGGGAATCATGGAACTTTCGCATCAATGCAGGAATGACATGACTCGATGTGAGATCAAAGTTGTCGCCCGGACCGTACAGATTGGTGGGCATTGCAGAGATGAAATTGCACCCGTATTGGCGGCGATATGCCTGACACAACTTGATGCCGGCAATCTTTGCGATTGCGTACCACTCGTTCGTTTCCTCGAGGGGTCCGGTAAGTAACTCTTCTTCGGTGATTGGCTGCGCAGCATCGCGAGGGTAGATGCACGAAGAACCGAGGTACAGCAACTTTTCGACACCAGTCTCGTAGGCCGAGTGAACCACGGTGCCATGAATCATCATGTTGTCGTAAATGAATTCGGCAGGCCGCGTGCTATTCGCCAGGATTCCACCAACAGTGCCGGCGACCAGCAGGACGTAACGCGGTCGATTGATGTTAAACCACTCGCTGACATCGCTTTGATTACGCAGGTCGAGCTCATCACGAGTTGCGGTGAGGATATTCGTAAATCCCTCCCGCTTGAGATAGCGAACTACCGCAGCGCCAACGAGGCCTCGATGGCCAGCGACATATATCGGACTACTCCGATCAAACGGCTCGTTGGGCTCAGTGCCTGATGAGATCTGCATAGGGCTTCTGAGAAGGATAGGAGCAAAGAGCCCATTGCTTCGCTCACCGAGAGCCTGGGATGAGAATCGAACTCACGACCTACGCATTACGAGTGCGTTGCTCTACCGACTGAGCTACCCAGGCAACGGGCGGGAGCCTAGCGAGCCGTGACGGTGTCAACCACCGGTGACTAACCGAAGCTCAAGAATTCGTTGCGCGCCACTGTTCAGCGGGGCAACGGAAGCGACCACATCAGTCGCTCAAGAGCGAGCGATGAATTCGCGTTTCGACTAAGCGCCGACGCTGTCTCATTGATGGCATTGACCGCCCGGGCAGCATCGTCGGCACTCAGACGCCCAGCCACCATTGCATCTCGGTAACTTGCGCTCAGCACAGCAAGACCGGCCCGCAACTCATCGGTAACGAATCGCCGATGTTCACGTTTGTGACGATCTTCAAGTTGCTTCTTTCCGCTTCCGCGGTTGCCGTAGGCCTCGATGCGTTCTTGAAGAGCATCTGCTTCTTCGAGATGTCGAGAGTTAAGCGGATCAGCTGCTTCGTCGATGAGCGTCTCAATGCGTTTCACCAGTTGTAATGCTGCGAACCCTGAACCATCGAGAACGTCGATCGCCCGAGCAAAGGTGTGTCGACGCTCTGCAAGGGCTGGGTCGGTTGCGACCAGTCGTGCGCGATCGAGGTCACCAAACGCACCGGCCGAGGCAAGTTGAGCAGCATCTGGGGCGACGCCCTCGGCGATAAGCCGTTCGGCGATGACCTCATCGGCAATCGCATGAAAATCAAGACGAACACAGCGAGAGGCAATAGTGACGAGATTGGTCGGCAAACTTTCGGCGACAATGACAAAACGCGTGCTCGCCGGCGGCTCCTCAATTGTCTTTAACAACTTTGCCGCCGCCGCATCGGCGACAAGATGGAAGTCATGCAAGATGAGCACGGTGAGGTCGCCTTCAGTGGGGCTGAGCCATGACTGTTCGACAATCCACTGCGCTTGGTCGACGCTGATGCCAGCACCCTCGCGTTCTACCTCGCGGCAATCGGGATGCTCGCCGGCCATGACGAGACGTGCGTGTCGGCCATCGGGGTCGTCGCTGCCGGAGATCATCACCGCAGCAGCAGCCCGAGCCGCTTGCTCTTTCGTCGAGCCGTGAGGCCCAACGAAGAGATAGGCGTGAACCGGATCTTGCAGTGAGGTGCGCAGAAGCGAAATCGTGGAATCCTGCCCGATGACCGTGTCCCACACAGATGCCATCAGATGCCCAGACGCTCGCTCACAACCTTGCGAATCGTGGCCGCCGTCTCATCGGCAGGTGTTGACGCATCGACGACGTACCAACGGGTGGGGTCAGCCGCCGCCATTTCGGCAAAGCCTTCACGAACACGTCGATGGAAATCTGAACCGGCTTGCTCGATGCGGTCGAGATCTCGTTCATTCATGCGCCGTTCGAGCGTGGCGTCATCGGTCTCGAGCAAGATGACGAGGTCTGGCCATGTTGAACCGATCGCCCACTCGTTGATGCGGCGCACGTCGTCAACTGGCAGGCCTCGACCGTAGCCCTGATAGGCCAGGCTTGAGTACACCGACCGGTCACTCACCACATGCTCGCCACCTTCAAGCGCTGGTCGAACAACTTCAGCGAGATGCTGGGCCCGATCAGCGGCAACGATGAGCGTTTCTGCATGGTCATCGAGGCCGACGGTGTCGACATTGTGAAGAATTGACCGCAGTTGTGCACCAATGTCAGTGCCACCGGTTTCACGGGTGAGCACCGCCCCAATCGATTCGGCAAGACGCTGCGCTTGCGTGCTTTTTCCGCAGGCTTCCGGCCCCTCGAATGCGATGTATACCGGCTGGGTCATTTGGCTTTTGGAGCGGCTTTCTTCGCAGTTGATTTCTTGGCGGCTGTCTTCTTTGCTGTCGATTTCTTTGCTGTCGATTTCTTTGCAGCAGACTTCTTTGCAGGGCGCTTCTTTGATGGCCCCTGCTCACGGCGGATTGCGAGCAACTCAAATGCCCGCTCAGGACTGACCTCTTCAATGCGGTCGCCTTTGCCAATCGACGCATTCGTTTCACCGTCGGTCACATAGACACCGAAGCGACCATCTTTGGCGACCACTTTGCGACCCGACGTAGGGTCGTCACCGAACTCGCGCAGCGGCCCTGCGGCTGCCATGTTGCGCGCACCACCTCGACGGAACACCTTCGGAAGTTCGTAGATCTTGATCGCCTCGTCAAGAGTGATCGTCAATAGCTGTTCTTCAGAGTCGATTGACCGGAAGTCTTTACCTTTAACGACATAGGGGCCGTATCGCCCATTTGCCGCAGAGATGACTTCGCTATCGGCAGGGTCGACACCAAGTTCGCGCGGCAACTGCAACAACTGCTTTGCGTCTTCCAATGTGATGTGCTCGAGGCTCATCGTTGAGAACAGGCTTGACATTTTCGGCTTGGCGAGACCCGGAGGCAGGTTGTCAGGATCGCCCCACTGCACGTAGGGGCCGTAGCGGCCATTCTTTGCGTAGACCGGGAGGTCGTCGAGGGTGCCAATCGGGTCATCACTCTTCGGAAGAGAAAGCAGTCGGAGGGCTTCGTCAAGGGTGAGTTCGTCGGGTGCGAGATCGTCAGGGATACTGGCCGTATCGTCTCCTCGCTTGATGTACGGGCCGTACTTGCCGGGCTTCGCAATGATTTCGTTTCCGTCAGGATCATTCCCGATGGGGAACGAGTTGATACTTGCGGCATCGATTTGGTCAAGGTTTTCTTCGACGAGATGCTTCAAACCTGGCAACGTGTCACCACCGAAGTAAAAGCGCGTCAACCAGTCTGATTTCTCGCGTCGACCACCGGCGATGTCGTCGAGGTCTTCTTCAATTTTTGCGGTGAGTTCGTAATCGACAAGGTCATCAAAGTGGTCCTCGAGAAGACCGACGACAGCGAATGCCGTCCATGTGGGGACGAGCGCTTGACCCTTCTTCCAGACGTATCCGCGATCTTGAATCGTCTGAATAATTGACGCCCACGTTGACGGTCGACCAATGCCGAGTTCTTCAAGCCGTTTGACGAGGCTGGCTTCAGTGAAACGGGCAGGAGGCGTGGTGTTGTGACCTTCTGGAGTGCAGGCCTGTACCGGAACAACATCACCAACTGCGAGAGCTGGCAGCAGCTCTTCCTTCTCGGTCTCGTTTCCTGCATCACCATCGACGTCGCTGAGCACCGCTCGGTGACCTTCAAACTCGATCGTCGTGCCACTTGCCGTGAACTCACAATCGGTGTCTTCATGAGAGGAGATGGCACCGAGGCGAAGGCTGAGCGTCGTTCCACGGGCGTCTGCCATCTGCGAGGCGAGCGTGCGTTGCCAGATCAGGGTGTAGAGCGCAAGCTCCTGGCGATCGAGTTCGTTCGCGATCTCTCGGGGGCTCCGCATAGGAGTGGTTGGTCTAATCGCCTCATGCGCTTCTTGAGCGTTCTTCGACTTCGACGTATGTCGACGTGGTTGCTCAGACAAGAAGGCATCGCCGTATGTGGCTCCGATGATGCTGCGGGTCTCTGAAAGAGCGTCATCAGAAAGAATCACGTTGTCGGTACGCATGTAGGTGATGAAGCCTCGCTCATACAGCCCCTGGGCGATGCGCATCAACTGTGACGACGACAAACGGAGACGACGTCCGCCCTCTTGTTGAAGGGTCGAGGTCATAAACGGTGCCTTCGGAGACGACCGATAGGGCTTGGTGTCAACACTGCGCACTGACACGGTTGCGTCACGGAGGCCCTCGGCCAATGAGTGGGCACGAGCCTCATCGATGGCAACGACCTTGTCGCTCGGTTTGCCGTCAGCACCGAAATCTTTGCCGGTGGCAACTTTTGTGCCATCGACAACAACAAGACGAGCAGTGAACGCGGGAGTGGTTGCGGCGTCGAGATCGATCGACCAGTAGCCGGCGGAAATAAATGCGATGCGTTCGCGCTCTCGCTCAACAATGAGTCGGATCGAAGGGCTTTGCACACGACCTGCTGACAGCCCTCTATTGACCTTGCGCCAGAGAATCGGGGAGACCTCGTAGCCATAGAGGCGATCGAGAATGCGTCGGGTTTCTGCGGCATCGACAAGACCATCATCGATCTCGCGAGGGTTTTCGACCGCGTGATCGATTGCGCCTCGAGTGATCTCGTGAAACACCATTCGTTTCACAGGCACTTTCGGCTTCAGGTGTTGGAGTAGGTGCCATGAGATGGCTTCACCCTCGCGGTCTTCGTCGGTTGCGAGATAGAGCTCTGATGCTTCTTTAAGAGCTGCTCGTAACTCTTTGACGACTTGGCGGCCGCGGTCGGTGAGCTCGTAGGTCGGTTTGAAACCGTTGTCGACATCAACTGAGAGACCTTTTGAGGGAAGGTCGGCAACATGGCCAACTGAGGCGCGCACATCGAACTCGGAGCCCAGAAATTTCGAGATCGTCTTCGCCTTTGCAGGCGACTCGACGATGACGAGTGGGCGACCGTTTTCGGCGCTGGAGGATGTTTGTTTTGTAGCCATTTGTTCGGTGAGTGTGCCTCAACACAGCGATGCAGGCAACCGGAACGGTACCTAGTGTGGGGCCATGTCGTCTCGTATAGCGCGGTCTGTCTGGGTTCTTGGAGACCAATTGAACCGGAATTTGGCACATCTTCGCACCGCGCGCCCATCTGATACTCGGGTGCTCTTTGTTATCTCGCTCGACAAATTACGCAGTGCCCCCTGGCACCAACAGCGCCTGCATTTCATCTTGACGGCGATGCGCCGACTCGCGAATGAGCTCACAGATGAGGGTTTCTTGGTCGACTGGAGAGTCGCAGAAACGATGCGACAAGGCGTGAGTGCCCACCTCGAAGAATTTTCACCCGAGGACATCTCTGTCATGCAGCCAATGAATCGCGCAGGTCAGCGCCTTATTGATTCGCTGTCAGCAACCATGCCGATCACGGTGACGCCCTCGGATCAGTTTTTGTGCTCGAGAGAAGAGTTTGCTGAATGGGCGAGCGCAAACACCCGCAAAGACGGATCTCTCCTCATGGAGGACTTCTACCGGTGGCAGCGTCGTCGTCTCGACATCCTCATCGACCCCGATGGTGATCCCGTGGGTGGGCGATGGAACTACGACGACGAAAATCGACTTTCGCCCCCAAAGGGTGAACACGAGTGGCAGACGGTCATTCGGCGAGAACTTGATGACGTCGACGCCTGGGTGGCCGACTTCTTGGCTTCTGTTGATGGGTTGGTCATGAAGGGTGAACCGCCAAATGGGCTGTGGGCGACAGATCACGACGGGGCAATGCAGCAGTTGCAGCACTTTTTGCGCCACGCGATCGATGAGTTTGGGCCTTACGAAGATGCGATCGTGGGTGATGAGCCGTACCTCAACCATTCGCTGCTGAGTCCGTATCTCAACATTGGGTTGCTACACCCCGCAGAGGTCATCACAGCGGTGAAAGAACTCGGTGACGACATCGCACTG
The DNA here is from genome assembly GCA_022425725.1 of Ilumatobacteraceae bacterium. Lineage (GTDB taxonomy): Bacteria > Actinomycetota > Acidimicrobiia > Acidimicrobiales > Ilumatobacteraceae > Casp-actino5. Next base: position 63,547 of record JAKMEY010000019.1, on the reverse strand, counting down.
AATTCCGTCGAGGGGTTCATTCGACAGATCATTGGCTGGCGCGAATATGTCCACGGCCTCTACTGGTGGTTCGGGCCTGACTACGTCAATGAAAACTACTTCAATGACGATGCCCCCGTGCCTCCGTCGTTTACTGGGGCCCACACCGAGATGAACTGTGTTGCGCACGTAGCCAAATGGGTTGAGCAAGACGCGTGGACCCATCACATTCCTCGGCTTATGGTGCTCGCCAACCTCGCAACGCTGGCGGGAATCGATCCCTCAAAGATGATGCGTTGGATGTGGGCGTCGTTTATCGACGGTGCGGAATGGGTGATGGCACCAAATGTGATCGGGATGGGCATGTACGCCGATGGTGGCCGGATGAGCACGAAGCCTTACGTGTCAGGTGGCAACTACATCTCAAAGATGACGGACTTCTGCGGTGATTGCAGCTTTGACCGCAAAGCACGCACCGGTGACAAGGCGTGCCCGTTCACCACGCTCTACTGGGATTTTCTCGATCGCAATCGTGATGCCCTTCGTTCGAACCACCGAATGGCCCGCGTCTACGCAAACCTTGATCGCCTTTCCGATATTGAGGAGGTTCGCGAACGAGCGGTTGAGGTGCGGGGCCGGTTGATCGCAGGAACCATCTAATAGCGATACCGTTCGCGGTGATGCCTGATGTGTTGCTCGGCTGGGACGAGCACCTTGATGCCGCTTGGCAGGAGTTAGGTGAACCTGGCGCGCATGGCACCCCGGGTCGTGTAAGCCGCATCGATCGAGGCTGGAGCACCATCTTGCGACACGCCACCGATGTCGAACCGTTGCGGGTGAGAAATATTGGTGCAGACGTCGCCGTCGGAGATTGGGTTGTGGTCGACGAGGCCGTCGAACGTGTTGCACACGTCATCGGTCGTCGTTCGGCGTTTGTACGTCGTGCGTCTCATGAGGGCGACCGAGCAGAGGCCGACGTCTTGGCGGCAAATATTGACGTGGTCTTTCTCGTGCATGCGCTCACGGCGCCCCCTAATCAGCGACGACTTGAGCGAGAGCTCGTGCTTGCGTTTGATTCAGGGGCGCAACCACAGATCGTGCTTACGAAGTCAGACGTAGCCGATGACATCGAGGCAACCGTTACTGAACTTCGAGCCGTTGCAGCTGGTGTGCCGGTGCACATCGCCAGTGGAATCACCGGTGTCGGTCTTGAGCCCATCCGCGCGGCCGCCGTAGGGGGTCGCACACTTGCGTTCTTCGGTGCCTCTGGAGTTGGCAAGTCGACGCTCGTGAACTCATTGATTGGTCGCCAAGAGATGGCAACCTCAGAGGTACGCGAGCATGATCAGCGTGGTCGACACACAACGGTGGCGACACAACTGCTTCCGCTTGCTGACGGTGGCTGGCTGATCGATACCCCCGGGTTTAGGGCGGTGAGCCTGTGGTTGTCAGGCCGTGGCATTGAGCGGGCATTTATTGACGTCTTTGATCTCATGGATGACTGCCGGTTTAGAGATTGCAAGCACGATCAGGAGCCCGGTTGCGCAGTGCAAGCAGCAATTAGTGCCGGCGAACTTGACCCCTTGCGGTTCGCAAGCCTCCGGCGTCTCGTCGCCGAAGAAGCTGCTCTCGAAGAGGAACAGGCGCGTCGGGAGCGAATTGCTGACCGGCGAAAAGGTGGTCGGGAGCCACTCGACGGCGACCCCGATGGGGAGTAATCGGCGAAGCGCGATTACTGTCGAACATATGACCGCTTTACCATCAACTCCAGACATGTATGACCTTCGGATGTCGGAAGCAGCTCGTCCGTTGTACGAGAAAGTAAAGGCATTCATCGCCGAAGAAATCGAGCCGAAGACTGCTGAATTTTTCCGCCTCGGAGAGGGTCGTGAAGACCACTGGGGCTACGGCGAAGGCCAGCTCGAGCTTCTTGACTCGATCAAGATAAAGGCAAAAGAGGTGGGCCTCTGGAACTTCTTCCTTCCAGATGCAGAGACCGGTGAAGGTCTTTCAAACCTTGATTACGCCTACATCGCTGTTGAGCTCGGCAAGAACCCCATCGCTTCTGAATGCTTGAACTGCTCGGCACCTGACACCGGCAACATGGAAGTACTCGAGCGTGTTGGCACCCCAGAGCAAAAAGAGCAGTGGTTGAAGCCACTCCTCGATGGTGAAATTCGTTCGGCATACATCATGACCGAGCCCGATATGCCATCGTCAGATGCGAAGCAGCTCGCCTGTCGGGCAATTCGTGACGGCGACGAGTATGTGATCACCGGTGAGAAATATTGGTCATCGGGCGCCGGCGATCCACGATGCAAGATCATGATCGTCATGGTGCAGACCGACCCCGACGGCCCGGTACACCGTCGTCAGTCACAGATTCTCGTTCCTCGAGACACCCCAGGTGTTGAAATTCGTGGAGCAATGCACGTGTTCGGTGAAGACGACGCTCCTCACGGTCACATGCACATCCGTTTCAACAATGTTCGCGTTCCTGCGTCAAACATGTTGTGGGGCGAGGGCAAGGGATTCGAAATCTCACAGCTTCGTCTCGGACCAGGCCGTATTCACCACTGCATGCGTTCAGTTGGTGCGGCCGAAAAGGCTCTCGAGCTCATGGTGAAGCGCGGCATCACCCGCGAAGCATTCGGAAAGCGCATCGCCAACCTTGGCAAGAACCCTGAGGTCATCGCGAAGGCTCGTATCGAAATTGAGTCGATGCGTCGCATGGTGCTCACAGCCGCCAAGGCAATGGACGAACTTGGAAACGCTGAAGCCCGCGTGTGGGTGAGCGCCGTCAAGGCAATGGTGCCGATCCGCACCTGCCAGATTGTTGACGAAGCCATCCAGATCCACGGCGGTACTGGAGTCTCTCAGTGGACGCCACTCGCCCGCATGTACGCGAGCCAGCGCACGCTTCGTCTTGCTGACGGCCCGGACGAGGTGCATTGGTTTGTCGTTGGTCGCTCAGAGATTGCCTCCACCGAAGAGGCAGCTCGCGACTACAACCCGAAGGAAACCTTCTACGCAGAGAAGGGTTCTGATAGCGCGGTGGCATTCTCCGGACCCTGATCCGGAAGTCGCCAACCAGTTTCTGATTTGGTCCACTGTCGAACGCTGCGAACCGCAGCGATTGGCAGTGGACCGTAAATATGGGGGAATAGTTCCTCGACTCCCGGAGCCGGCGGTTCTTCGATGATGTCGGCATCGACAAGGCCGGGGTCAATTTCGAGCAGGAGAAGCTCTGAAAGGTCTGAGTAAAACCGCTGTGCGACACCCTCTATCTGCTCAGGCTTTGAACAGTGGATGTACCCGACCTCATCGAGTGTCATTCCCCGAGTACTGATGCGATAGTCGCCTGAGGTCTGAGCCTCGACCCAGTCGGTTTTGAGCGCAATATGCCAGATCATTGGTGGTGAGGTCCCGTTTCGAGTGGAGGGGGCTCAGGATAATCACGGTGGCTCGAGCGGCATCGTGACCGATGCCTCAACCTTGTCGATTCCGATGATTCGAAGTGCGGTTGAAACCGATCTGCGAACATTCACTGTGACGGTTGGCGAGTTGACGGCGACACTGACATCGTCATCGCCGTGTACACGTACAACGTCTTCCGCTGTTGTGATTGGCTGAGTTGAGCGAGCCGCAGCAAGCGCCGCTTCTCGGGCAAGAGAGATGACGTCAATTTGATGCTGCACGACGACGATCGAATTGATGCCAAGCACGCCGAAGGTGGCCAACAAGAGGAGTGCAAACGCGAATTCGACCGTTGACTGGCCGTCATCACGCCTGTTCAACCGCCGACCGAATCACTCGGCTGAACAGGCGACTGATGAGTTCTTCACCTGATCCACTCGTTGCCCAACCAATGACGAGGAGGCCGATAAAGGCGGCGGCGAGTAAGACGAGCGCGTACTCAGTAGTCGCCTGGCCCGCGTCACGCTTGTTGTCCATAAGTGCTCCGATTCAAAGTGTGGAAAGGGGGCTGGATGACAGTCCAGCGAGTGAACCTGCGAGGGGTGGAACGATCGCAAGGCAGACAAAGGCGGGAAGAGAAAATCCAACGAGTGGGCCTGCAAGCCGAATGGGAAGAGTGCGGATGTAACTCGCCTCGAGGTGGGTTCGCGTTTCGTCGACGCTGTTGACGAGTTCTCTTAGGATCTCTGACATCGGACTTCCGTTGCGTTGACCCTCAATGAGGGTGTTGACGGTTTGGTTGCTCGCCCCATTGACTTGCTGACCCCATTTCTCGAGCGCATCGGTGAGTAGCGCTCCGCTGTTGAGATCGATCGCTAATTTCTCGAATTGTTCTTGGACGGCTGGTGGTGCGAGGAGAGGTGAATCGACGAGTGCTGTTCGCAACGGTGTGCCGGCCATGACTACGAGAGCGACGGCTTCAAATGTGTCGGTGAGATCCGAGGAGTTGGATTTTTGACGACGTCGTCGTGAAGGGTCGATCACCGCTCGCGAAGTTCGGCGCCCGCACTCGTTGAGGACGAGACCTGTGAGAAGTACGGCAATGCCGAGTGTTGAGTGAACGAACTGCCGGACTGAAGTTGAGGTCGCAACGAGAAGGGCCAACGTTGCGAGGGGGAGTGCTGTCAGTGCACGAGTCGACAAACGAGCTGGAGCGCTGTGGAGTTCGCGGTCGTGTCGAAGGCGTTGACGGAGCGAGAGGCGCTCGGCGGTTCGTTCAAATGCTGCCCCACCAGGAATGCCAAACGTGAGGACGGAATACGTCACCCAGATGACAAGCCGTTCATCTGATGACAGCTCTGAGGTCAACGAGTGTCTTAGGCGTTCGGCGAGCGTGCCTCTTCCGGAAAGGCGAACCGGAAATCCCTGTGCGACGACTTGGGTGATAGTGGTTCCGGCTCGGAGTTTTCGCGCGGTTTGAGAGGACCAGTCCGCGAGAGATCGCTCGGACGTAGATGAGTACGGCCCAGCTACTGGAGCGCATGTCCGCGAGGGAGGGCCCACATCAAGAGCTGATCGAAGCCCGAGTGATCCGACGATCGCCACTGCCGCGTGTAGCGCAGCGCTATGCAAAACGTTCACCCCTTGTGAGGAGAGGTCCGATCACCTGACCTGCAGAGACAACTTGTACGAAACCGCTGGCAGTTGGTTGGGAAATATCTGCCACGACACGACGACCACCTGATGCACGACGCAGATGGACGACGACGTCAATCGATCGATGCAATTGATCAACAATCGACGTAAGCGGCCAGTTTGGGGAGTGTTGCAACATCAGTTGGCTGAGCCGATGGACAGCGTCGTGCGGGCTATTTGCATGGCAGGTTGACATCGAGCCGTCATGACCGGTGTTCATTGCTTGAACGAGAGTGACGACCTCGCTACCACGAACTTCGCCGACGACGATGCGATCGGGCCGAAGTCGTAGCGCTGCGAGCAATAGGTCGTGAAGGGTAATTTCGGCGGAGTGATCGGTTGACCGCTGGCGAGCTTCAAGGTGAACCAGGTGCCCAGCACCAGTGTCATTGGATGGCTGCAGTTCACAGGTGTCTTCGATGGCGATGATGCGATCGCCTTGCGTAAGAGAGCGTGCGAGCAGAGCGGAAAGAAAGCTTGTTTTCCCTGAACTTGTCGGGCCACTCACGATGATGTTGTGTCGGTCGTCGACGAGTTGCTCGATGATGTTGGTAACCGGAGGTTTTGCGAATTGCTCAAGGGCAAGTTGTTGGCGACCATGGCGACGAATAGAGAGCTCAATGCCATCAACTGCGATCGGAGGAATGACAGCGCAGATCCGTGAGCCGTCAGCGAGTCGAGCGTCGACTACTGGCGTAAGGCGATCAAGATGTCGACCGGCCTCGGCGAGACGCTGCTCGAGAAAGAGTTGCAGTTCGTTGGGTTCGATCGAGCCGCTGAGCGAGAGCTTTCCGGCTCGATCAATCCAGACTTCTGAACCATGATGAACGATGACCTCGTCGATCGAGGAATCATCGAGGCACGATGCAAACATGGAGCGATGCAGTTGTGGTCGTGCGTTTGGCATGGTCAGAGCCGTGAAAGAGGGTCGAGCGAGCGGGGTGGCCTAATTGACAGCAACCCTGCGTCGACGGCTCGAGCGACACGCGGGTCACAAGGAATTTGCGCAACGACAGGCGTATCGAGACAGTTGGCGACGTCATCGGCAGAGAGTGCCCGTCCAGGCTCATCGACGAGCACAATGCCATCGGGGTTGAAGTGGGAAATGAGACGCGCCCGCCGCAACGCGAGATAGCACGGTCGAAGTACGACGAGTCGTCGGTGAGCATGTTGCAGTAGCGGCATGGGCAGGTCGTCGATTGAGGCAACCGTTCCTGCGTCGACGGTGTACGAACCTTGTTGAGCAAAGTGCATGGCAAGGTCGTGCCAACGATGAGGCGGAACAGGTGTCTCCGTGCCCCGCCGGATGAGCAAGTGACGGTCGTCGATGTTGGTTGAGAGTCGGTCGACGTCATCGATGGAGTTTTCGGTGGCGAGGGCATCAAGAACCCCCCGACCTCCATCGTCGAGCCCAAGAACTGCAGGAAGATCCCCGGCGAGGTCGACCAGTGTGTGGGGCCCGTCGTGCCATATCGCAAGTGCCGATGCGACGACGGTGGTTCCGCTGCCACCTTTTGGTGACCAACAGATCGTGTACATATTCCTCCACGGTGATGAGGTGGAGAAGAGGTCGGGTCGGTAACTGTAAGCGGTGGCTAAGGACCCTGCGAGCTAGCCGGTGATTGTCTTCCGAAGATTTTCAATGAACGCGTCTTCTGTCCGACGAATCGAGCGATCGGTTGTACCCGAGGAATGCGGAGACACGATGACCCGAGGCATTGACCACAGCGGGCTTTCTTCAGGAAGAGGCTCAACTGCGAACACATCGAGTCCCGCTCCACCCAGATGCCCTGATTGCAGGTGAGCGATCATCGCTTCTTCATCAACACAGTTACCTCGACCCACATTGATGATGATTGAACCCTCCTGCATAAGACCAAACTCACGGTCGCCAATCGAATGATGGGTTTCATCAGTCAGCGGCATACACAGCACGACGACGTCTGAGGTCGACAGCACTTCATCACGACGTGATTCGGGCCAGGTTTCGCATGGCTCGTCACCACGCGGAGTCCGACGCACGCCGATCACTTCAGCACCGGTGACCGCTACCAGTTTTGCAACCTCCGCACCAATCGACCCCATACCGATAACGCCAACGCGCAGATCGCCAACATCGACCGTTGACCGCACTTCCCAGGCGCGGCGTCGCTGAGCATCAAGCAGTTCGGGAAGACCACGAACCAGTGCCAGCATCATCATCATGACGGTCTGAGCGATCGATGGTGCCGAACCTCCCGGCGTAAACAGCACCTCCACTCCACGATCTTGGAATCGGCCAAATACAGGATGGTCGCCTCCGGCTGACGCACTTTGGAGCCACTTCAAGCGAGGGGCCGCAAGGCATGTTTTGAGAAACGGAGTGCTCCGGTCAGGCCAGCAGTCGGCAGAAAAGAATGCGTGGGTGATGCTCTCGAGTTGATCTTCAGAGAGCTCAACACCATCGACCAACTCGAGAATCTGAAGATGCGGAGCAAATGAAGAGACCGTGTCACGAAGGCTCGCCGCCGCCGTGTCGGTCATCAGTAAGACGTCACCCACTACACGCCTCCGACCCGACGATCGACCCCTTGCCAATAGGGCTCGCGCAGGGTGCGCCGCTGGACCTTACCCACCGGGCTCTTCGGCAGTGGATCGGTTCTCAACTCGACAACTCCGGGCTTCTTATACGAACCCAATTGGTCAACACACAGCTGAACGATTTCGGTTCGATACGCGTCGTGATCGTCGTCATCACCTTCCGCGACCACACACACCGCAGCAGGGGTCTCCCCCCAACGATCATCAGGAACTGCGAACACCGCTACCTCAATGACAGCCGGATGCTCAGCGATGGTGTTCTCAAGTTCTGCGGGCCAGATGTTGTAGCCACCAGAAATGATCATGTCGTCTTTGCGATCGAGTACGTAGAGATAACCATTTTCGTCGAGTCGGCCAATGTCACCGGTGAGCACGAAGCCATCAGCGGTGATCCTCTCAGCAGTTGCCTCAGGGTTCTCCCAGAAACCGGTCATTTGCCCATCGCAACGAATAGCGATCTCGCCCTCATCACCAATCGGCAGACTCACCGAAGAATCATCAGGGTCACGAATCTCAAGAAGCGCGAACGGCAATGCCCTTCCGGTTGAACGCAAAGGGTTTGACCCCGGCACCTCGGAGAACCACTCATCTGGCCCCATCATGCACACCGGCACCGCCTCGGTCTGCCCATAGCCCTGAAACAGCACCGGGCCAAATACTTCTCGGCCGAGGAGAGCGGTTTCATCAGCAATGGGTGATCCACCGATTTGCACCACCCTCAGCGACGACCAGTCGCGTGAACGAGCACTCGGTTCACGAGCGAGAGCATTCAACATTGCCGGCACCGCAAACATGTACGAGACCTTCTCTCGCTCCATGATCTCAATGGTTTCGGCCGGATCGAAATGGTCGAGCATCACGTTGGTGCCACCACTCAACCACGTCGGAGTGTAGAGATAGCCCGACCCGTGAGAAATAGGCCCGACGTGCAGGCACCTATCGCCAGCCTCCATTGGCGGAAAGTTGTAGAACCAGTCGCGTCCAGCAGCAAGCCACGATCGGTGGCTATAGGCAACACCTTTTGACTTTCCTGTCGTTCCACCGGTGTGGCGAATGATGTACCAATCGTCAGGGCTGATCTCCACGTTCGGGTCGTCAGCCGAGAAGCCTGCAAGCCACGACTCGTAATCATCGCCACGTACGATCACGTGCTCGAGGTTTGGTAGCCGGTCACGCACTGCATCAATTTCATCGAGGTAATGGGCGGCAACGACGACCGCCCGACAGCCGGTGTGATCAAGCATGTGGTGGTGGCTGTCAACACTGTTTCGGGCATAGAGAGGCACCCGCACAAACCCGCCGGCTGCTGCACCGGCGAAGAAGTCTTGCGCACCGATCGAGTTGTCTTCGAGCACACCAATACGGTCGCCCGGATGCAGACCTAACTCGAGAAGGGCATTCGCCATTCGGACGCCACGCTGCCACGCCTCAGCGAAACTGAGGTGCTCTGAAGTGTTCCCATCGGTGTAGATGATTGCTGTTCGATGCGAGTTGAGATGCGCGGCTTGGCGCATGAGGCTCCGGACGTCCATACCTCGAATTTAGGGGTCAGAAGATGTTGACCCCCCATCGAAACGCGAGGAGGACCCGGGCCGCTGTCGATTTAGGCGGTAAAACCGTCGAGGCGAGCAAGCACTTGCAACATCACTTCGTCAGCTCCTCCTCCGATCGACGACAGACGGTTGTCACGGAAGAATCGAGCAGTCCACGTTTCCTCGACGTAACCCATGCCACCGTGATACTGCAAACAAGCATCGGCAACCTTGCGGACGAGACGGCCAGCGGTCAATTTTGCGATCGTTGCCTCTCGGGTGGTGTCGATGCCTCGTTGATATTTGTCGGCAATCGAATAGTTATAACTGCGCAACAGATCGAGCTCAGCAGAGAGCTCCGCAAGCGTGTACTGAAGGTGTTGATTGGCGAGTAACGGCTTGCCGAATGCATGGCGCTCACGCAAATACTCAGCAGTACGTTCCAAGGCCAACTCGCACGCACCGACGCACGAATATGCCGCCCACATACGTTCGACAACGAACTGCGACATCTGTTGCTGAAAACCCCGACCGACCTCGCCAATCGTGTTGCTCACCGGGACCCGACAATCATCGAACGACAGCAGACCAGTATCAGAAGCCCGCATGCCGAGCTTGTCGAGTTTCTTCGACACCGAGAAGCCCTCGGTTTCGGTGGGCACGATGATCTGACTCATGCCGCTGTAACCACTGTCATCAGACGTTCGTGCAAGCAGGCACAACCAATCGGCCTGCAGAGAATTCGTTATCCACATTTTCGAACCGTTGATCACCCATTGGTCACCGTCACGAACAGCTCGAGTTCTAATGCCGGCAACGTCAGAGCCCGCGTCGGGTTCGCTCACTGCGATAGAGCAGACGTTTGTTCCCTGCAGGGCAGGCTTGAGGTACTTCTCTTTTTGCTCGGCAGTTCCATACATGGCGAGCGAAGGCGTGGCCATATCGACCTGCACCCCAAGGGCCATCGGCAACGAGCCGTGGTCACAGCGCCCAAACTCCTCTGCGAGAATCACCGTGAACAGGTGATCGCCGCCCTGCCCGCCGAACTCGGGTTCATATTCAAGTCCGAGAAATCCGAGCGAACCCATCTTCGAGAAGATGTCACGGAGCGGCATCATCTCGGCCTCTTCCCATTCAGGAATTCGCGGATTTACCTCTTGCTCGACGAACGATCGAACAACGGCCCGAAACTCATCATGCTCAGCTGTGAAGTCCATGCAATCACGCTAGACGCCCGGCTCGCTGCGGGTGCTGTCGGCTCGCGTAGTTTGCAGACATGGCCATTCAACATCAGCAACGCGCAATCGACCTCGGCATCGTCATTCAAGATTCAGAACGCTCCCTCGCGTTCTATCGAGATCTTCTCGGCATGAACCATGAAGGCGACATGCCAATGCCCATTGGCGGTGGAGGCACGATGCACCGTCTCCGCTGCGGTGACTCGCTGATCAAGTTGGTGTGTTTCGAGACAACACCCGAGTCTCGACCCGGGAGCGGGGGGATTGAAGGCGGCACCGGCTACCGGTACTTCACCATCCACATGGAGAACATTCACGACGTTGTCGCTGCCTGTGAAGCAGCCGACGTGAAAGTGGTGACACCGGTCGTCGAACTTCGTCCAGGGGTAACCATTGCGATCGTTCGCGACCCAGACGGAAACCTCGTCGAATTCCTTCAGATGGGCTGAACGCAACCACGCCCCCCGAGAGTGGGGGCAGATATCTCAACCTGCAAGCAGGAGCGGTGAACGGTTAGACAGCGAGCAAGTCGCGGGCACCCGTGTCGCTGGAGGGGTGACGCAACTTCGACATTGCACGAGCTTCGATCTGGCGAATGCGCTCACGCGTGAGGTTGAAATGCTCACCAACCTCTTCAAGCGTTCGGGGCTCACCACGATCAAGACCAAACCGCAGTTTCAAAATCTCGCTCTCGCGCTCATCGAGCGGAGCGAGCAGACGTGAGATCTCCTCAGGAAGAAGAGCGGTTGCCGCAACCTCGAAAGGCGATTCGGCAGAGCGGTCTTCGACAACGTCTCCGAGTTCGGCGTCTCCATCTTCACGCAGCGGCTCAGACAGCGAGAGTGGCTCAGCAGCGAACCGCAGGGCTTCGGTGACCTTGTCTTCTGGCATCTCAACTTCTTGGGCGAGCTCGGCCAACGTTGCCGGGCGGCCATACTTCAGTTCGAGACGGGTGCGGGCCTTCTGAAGGCGAGCGAGAGTGTCACCAGCGTGGACGGGAAGTCGAATGGTGCGGCCAGTGTTTGCGATGCCACGAGTGATGGCCTGACGGATCCACCATGTTGCATACGTTGAGAATTTGAAGCCCTTACGCCAGTCGAACTTTTCGACGGCATGCATGAGGCCGAGGTTTCCCTCTTGGATGAGGTCAAGAAGCGGCAAGCCTGAGGCCTGGTACTTCTTTGCGATCGACACGACAAGACGAAGGTTTGACTGAACGAATTGGCGCTCTGATTCTTCACCCCGGCGGGCGGTGCGACGCAACTCGCGCTTTTTGTGAGTGGTGAGGTCTTTGCCACCGGTCTCGAGCGCTTCAAGCGCCTCTTTGCCCGCCTCGATTTCCTTTGCAAGTCGGACTTCGTCGTCCTTCGTGAGCAGGACATACTGACCGATGTCGGTGAGATATAGACGGACGAGATCCTCGTCGTCTCTGTCAACTCGTTCCTTCGCCATTACGGCTCCCTTTGCGATAGCAATTCGGTGGATGAGACAAGTGTCACGATACCGACCCACAGGCCGACCCCCACCGAAAAACGCGAGGTAACATGTCTGTAATTCGATAACAGATCCCTGGGAGGTAGATGATGTCGAACCCTGTTCTCAACGAACGAACCCTCGAAAAGTGGTCGGCGCCACAGGCGTCGCAACGCGCTGGGGTGAATGACGGACCAGTTTCTGAATGGTCGCCGCCTCCCGCTGCGGGTGAATCAATGACGGTGAAGGGCAGCGTGAGCGCGACAGCCGTGCTGCTTGTGCTGTTGTTGATCTCTGCCGCATATGGCTGGTTTCAGACGGGCTCGCCGACGGTAGACGGACAAGGCGTTGTCCAATACGGAATTCCTTCACTTGCGATGGTCGGTGTTTTCGTTGGCCTCGGGCTCGCATTCCTGATGGCGTTTAAGCCTCATCTCGCACGCTTCGTTGCTCCCATCTACGCCCTTGCCCAAGGTGTCTTTGTTGGCTCGGTCTCACGTATGTTTGAAGAGTTCTACGACGGCATCGTCATCCAGGCTGCAGGTGCAACTATTGCGGTCACGGCCGTCATGTTGGGGATGTATCTCACCGGCATTATCCGCGTGACCGACCGGTTCCGCAGGATTGTGATTTCAGCCACCCTTGGACTGATGGTGTTCTACCTCATCTCTTGGGTCATCTCGCTCTTCGGCGCAAACGTGTCATTTCTTTCAAGTTCGAGTCCGATGTCAATCGGGTTTAGCGTGATTGTTGTCGGCCTTGCGGCGATGAATCTTGCCCTTGATTTTGATTTCATTGAGCGTGGGTCACAGGCGGGGCTGCCCAAACACTTTGAATGGTTCGCAGCATTTGGTCTTCTCGTGACACTCGTATGGCTGTATCTCGAGCTCTTGAGGTTGCTTGCGAAACTGCGCGATCGGTGAACGAACGGGTTCTTGAAGCTGCTGCAGTAGGTGCGGTCGGCGCGGCACTCGGGGCCGGGGCTGGCACCCTCGTGGGCCTTACTGGCCCTGCCGCTGCTGTTGCGGCTTCTAATGGAGCGGTATCGGGCTTCAGGCAAACCTACGAATGGACGTCACGGAAAGGTCGCCTGGCGTTCGTCCTCGATTCAACTTGGGCGCTTGTGACGACGGCGGCGTCGCTCGTGCCTCAACTGGTTGGGATGCTCACCCCCGGTGAATACGACGAGTCATTGAGCCGCAGATCGAATCGGCACGTGTACAGACGGGGTTTTGTCGTTCGTCGAAATTTTGCAGTGACGGTGGGAAATGTGGTGTCTGGTGCTGGCGATACGTCCGACGAGAGCCGCCGGCGCTTAGTCACCGATCACGAAGACGTACACGTGTGGCAATCACGGCTCATGGGGCCGTTCTTCCCCATCGCCTATCTCGGTTGGATGGCGATCATGGCGCCCATTGCGGTAGCGGGTTGGTTTCGCAGAAGAATCGCAGGCGACCGATCGACATCTTTGTGGGCGGCAGTTGATCGACGTGCCTACTGGCAACACCCTCTTGAACAGCAGGCGTACCTCAGAGCGAGTCGAGCCAGCCAAGGACGATCTGGTTGAACGCGCGAGGAGCTTCCTGCTGCACCCAATGCCCGACGCCACCGATGAGTTCTGTCGCTTGGTGATTCGGAAGTTCTGATGACATGCGACCGAGATATTCCGGTCGACCAAGAATGACCGGGTCGAGGTCACCGGCAACAAAAAAGGTCGGCATCGTGAGCGGTGATGCCCCGATCAGATCAAAAATGTCGTAGTTGGCATCGAGATTGCGATACCAGTTGATCGGTCCGGTGAACCCACTTGTCGTGAACTGCTCGGTATACACCGCAAGGTCGTCGCTCGTCATCCACGATGGACAGCCCTCAATTCGCCCACCGATCATGTGCTCGAAGTAGTCGGTGAGCCGTGTACCTTCGGCGGGAAGAGGGCCGCCGACGAGTGATCTCATGCCATCACCGGAAGCCATATGTGCAATCGACAGCAGAAAGCGTTGCGGGTCAGCGTCTAACTCTGCGTCAGCAACACCCGGAGCTTGGAAGTAGAGAATGTAGAAAAATTCGTCGCCGTGCACCGCCTGCAAATTCTCGATCGGGCGAACGGGCCACGGGGTATAAGGGACGCTCGCAGCGATGAGGGCTCGACAGCGGGATGGGTGACGCTGTCCGACATGCCAAGTGACGATTGCTCCCCAGTCGTGACCGATGATGACGGCTTCATCGGCATCGATGTCGTCGAGCAGGGCGATCACATCGTCAGCGAGGACGTCGCCACGGTAGGCAGAAATATCTGAAGGAGCACTTGAACTCGCATACCCCCGCTGATCTGGAACGAGCACACGCCACCCAGTCGCCACAAGTGGTCGCACTTGATGACGCCACGAATGCGAGGACTCAGGAAATCCGTGGAGCAACACCGCAACACCCTTTTCACCCGAACCCTCATCGATGACGTCGAGTTCAACGCCTGGGGCAACTTCGACACGCCTCATCGTCACAGGTCAACTCCAAGTCGGTTGGCTTCCTCAAGAAGAAGATCTACTTCACACGCAATCCGTCGGCACATCCGCTTCGTCGACGGGTCAACATCAGGATCGGTTGCGTTGTCGAGTTCGGTGACTTCGGTGCGAAGGTCGTTGAGATAGTCCCCAACGTGAGTCCGGTCACGTGACACTACCGACTCACTGTCGGCGTGTGGAATAGACGGAAGACGTGACTCCCACAGGGTTGCGATGTTGTCAAGGGCATGTGTGGCGACGATTGCGAAGCGTTGACCAGACCCCGGCTCAGTCGACCGCGCATCAGATGCGCAGCGGTCTGACCAGAGTTGTGCTTCAGCGCTACCCAGTAGGCATCGCCGATGGAGGTCAACAATGTCGATCACGAGAGTCGACGCCGCGTCGGGTCAGCAGCAAGTGCCTCGGCGGGCAATTCTTCTCCGGTGACTTCATCGGTCCAGTAGGTGCCGTCGCTGAGCCGTGTGAGGGCGGTCGCCACGTTGTCGAGTTCGGCAGCGATCTGATCTATATCGAGATCGTTCGACGGGGTTCCGGTTTCATCGCTCACGAACTATGAGATTAGCCAGCATGATGCCGTTGAGCGCGGCGACGGCGCGCGATAACAACCCATGAGATGAAGATGGCCGACACAGCAATCCACACCACGAGGAGGTAGCCGAGAGCTGTCGAAATGCGACTTGTCAACGTGGTGGGGTTATCGGTGGTCTGGCGAGTGGTCATCTCGAGGCTCACCGTTGAACCATCGAGGGGAGCACTCCACATCTCGATACGTTCGCCACCTTCGGCACTGGTTTCAGGCATCGCAATCGAAATATCGAACGTCATCACATCTGACGGGGAACGTCCTTCGAGCACATCACCAAATGGTGTTCCGCCAAGCAGAGCACTGAGGTCACTGTCTGAAAAGTCGTTGAACCCGTCAACGAGGCCGAGATTTGCTGACACCGAGTTTTCCGCAGCGATCACATTGTCGAGAGCATCACGAGTCACATCACGACGAGCGGTCACATCAGAAAGAGGAGGCCCGATCGATCCGAGGATAAGCCCAAGTTCCTCTGCGTTCGAAAAGTTGTGAGTGAGCACCATCACCATCCCACCGTCATCGGTCGGGGAGGGGCCATCGATGAGCCAACCGGCCTCGAGCAGATCATCAACGAGTACTTGAGACGCAATAGACGGTGCTGCCTCAACCAGCGCCTGATCAGCAACTGTGCGAACGCTCACCGAGCCCGAACCATTCGCAGACATCGATACAGCGATATCGACGTCGAGTTGGCACGCAGCGAGAACGAGCGTGAATGACGCAAGAAGCACAAGGCGGGCCGATTTCAAGAACTGCACTCTTCACATCATGGCAGGCTGAAAACCCATGTTCCACGTTGGTCGTTTCTGGCAACATCGAAGAGATGAGTTGCGGTATCGACGGGCGCCTAGTTCTTGAGCACCACATTCGAGACGGGAAAGAAATCTTCATTCCTCTTGAAGCGCTCACCGTGCGACACCCCTCATTTGGTGAACGAGTCATCCCAACAGGCGAACATCGATTTGCATCAGACCTCGCGTCGGTGCCCTGGCCATTCGTATGGCTGATTGGTCGAACCGGGCAACATCTACGCGCTGCCATAGTGCATGACTGGCTCATACACGCTCTCGATTCGAGCAACCCGCCGGTGCACAACCGGATGGCGGCCGATGACGTCTTTCGTGATTTGATGCGAGCCGACCAGGTGTCGTCCGTTCGCCGACATCTCATCTACTTGGCAGTTCGCTTCGCAACCATGTGGAAACGCAAATCGACGGCACGACGTTCAATCAGCGTGCTACTTCAGACAACCGCGATCGGAGTGGTGCTCGCTCCCGCGACAGTGCTCGTGATGCTTACCGCCGGCCTGTTCAACCTTATTGAACGAGTAAGCGAGCGGTAACTACTCGGCCGGAGGAGCGTCAGGCTGTGCGTCGTCGTTTGACGCCGTTGCCGCCAACTCAACCGACGATGGCGGAACGAAACCTTCGACCGCATTGAACGAGAACGTCAACGAACCTTCGCGCTCTTCGTCTTCGACAGTGTCGATCACAATGATTTGCCCAGCGCTGAATTGCTTGTAGAGAATCTTCTCTGAGAGCTCGTCTTCGATATGGCGCTGGATGGCTCGACGAAGCGGGCGAGCACCCAACTGTGGGTCATAGCCGAGATCTGCAAGGAGTTCTTTCGCCGACTGCGTCAGTTCGATGCCGATGCCTTGATCTTCAAGCTGACCAGCAAGACGGGCAAGCATCAGATCAACCATCTGAACAACCTCTTCTTTCGCGAGTTCGTGGAACACGATGGTCTCGTCGATGCGGTTGAGGAACTCAGGGCGGAAGTGCTGCTTGAGAGCGTCGTTGACCTTTTCCTTCATGCGCCCATACGACATCGCTGAGTCGTCGAGAGTGAAGCCCACATTTGCTTTCCGCAGATCTTGCGTACCGAGGTTTGAGGTCATGATGAGCACCGTGTTCCGGAAGTCAACTGAGCGACCCTGCGAGTCGGTGAGGCGACCCTCTTCAAGGATCTGTAGCAACGTGTTGAAGACGTCGGGGTGAGCCTTTTCGATCTCGTCGAAGAGCAAAACCGAGAACGGCTTACGACGAACCGCTTCGGTGAGCTGTCCGCCTTCTTCATAGCCGACGTATCCGGGGGGTGAGCCAACGAGTCGGCTCACGGTGTGCTTCTCCATGTACTCAGACATGTCGAGTGTGATCAACGCCGTGTCATCTCCGAACAAGAACTCGGCCAATGTCTTCGCCAATTCGGTCTTACCAACACCGGTTGGTCCGAGGAAGATGAATGATCCGCTTGGGCGCTTCGGATCTTTCAAACCCGCACGGGTACGACGAATCGACTGACTCACAGCAGAGACCGCATTGTGTTGACCAATGATTCGCTTATGGAGTTCGTCTTCCATGCGAAGCAACTTCTGCGTCTCTTCTTCGGTGAGTTTGTAAACCGGGATGCCGGTCCACATCGACAACACATCAGCGATCGCTTCCTCGTCGACCTCATCGAAGAGATCAACGCCAGATGCCTTCACTTCAGATTCTTTTGCAGCCTTTTCTTCAAGCAGGGCCTTCTCCTGATCACGGAGTGCTCCCGCATCTTCGAAGCGCTGCTCTTCGACCGCAGTGCGCTTTTCGCGAAGCACTTCATCGAGCCGACGTTCGATGTCTCGAAGATCGGGGGGCGTCTGCATGCGCTTGATGCGCAACCGTGAGCCCGCTTCATCGATGAGGTCAATGGCCTTATCGGGAAGGTGACGGTCAGAGATGTATCGATCAGCGAGATTCGCAGCTGCAACGATGGCCTGATCGGTGATAGTGACCCGGTGATGGGTTTCGTACTGGTCACGAACGCCCTTGAGAATCTCAATGGTGTGCGACAGCGTTGGCTCTTCAACTTTGACCGGTTGGAAACGGCGCTCAAGAGCAGCATCTTTTTCGATGTGTTTGCGGTATTCGTCAAGGGTTGTTGCGCCAACGGTCTGCAGTTCTCCACGAGCGAGCATGGGCTTGAGAATCGACGCCGCATCGATAGCGCCTTCTGCGGCACCCGCACCGACAAGCGTGTGAATCTCATCAATGAACAAAATGATGTCGCCGCGAGTGTTGATCTCTTTCAATACCTTCTTTAAGCGCTCTTCAAAGTCGCCGCGGTACCTCGAACCGGCGACGAGTGAGCCGAGGTCAAGGGTGTAGAGCTGCTTATTACGAAGCGTGTCAGGAACCTCATCGTTCACGATGCGCTGGGCGAGACCCTCAACAATGGCGGTTTTGCCAACTCCGGGTTCGCCGACGAGAACTGGGTTGTTTTTCGTGCGGCGAGAAAGAATCTGCATCACCCGCTCGAGCTCAGTTGAACGTCCGATCATTGGATCGAGCGCATTTTCACGGGCCATTTGAGTGAGGTTGCGACCGAACTGATCGAGGATCTGACTGTTTTTGTCGTCTCCCTCTGACTTCGACGAGCCACCAACGCCAGCCGCCTGGCCACCTGACTCGGGCTGACTCGACTGGCCGCCACCGCCTGAACCCTGATATCCGCTCAACAATTGAATGACCTGTTGGCGCACACGAGAAAGGTCGGCACCCAACTTGACGAGTACTTGCGCAGCGACCCCTTCGCCCTCTCGAATGAGGCCGAGGAGGATGTGCTCGGTGCCGATGTAGTTGTGGCCAAGCTGCAGTGCTTCACGGAGAGACAGTTCGAGAACTTTCTTCGCCCGAGGCGTGAATGGAATGTGGCCCGATGGAGATGAACCACCCTGACCAATGATCTCTTCGACCTGATTTCGGACAGCTTCGAGAGAAATTGACATACTCTCGAGCGCCTTTGCGGCGACACCTTCGCCCTCATGGATAAGTCCGAGCAGAATGTGTTCGGTGCCTATGTAGGCATGGTTAAGGAGGCGGGCTTCCTCTTGCGCGAGGACAACCACCCGCCTGGCTCGGTCAGTGAAGCGTTCGAACATGATTCGCCTTTCCGGTCCGTTTCGTTTCTCCATCCTACCGGTGGCTGGGGGCGTCTAGCCGAACGAAGCGACGATGATTGCGCAGGTGTTACCGAAGACACAGATGAGGGCGTAACCTGCGGTCGTGGCCGAATCCGACTTCCCGCTGATCGAGGTGCTCGGCTCTGAGCGCCAGCGGATCGAGGACGAACTTCTTTCGGCTGTCCAGACCTCCGATGAGCATCTCACCGAGCTCGCGCAGCATCTCATTGTCGCCGGCGGCAAACGACTGCGTCCGGTGTTGACCATGGTTGCAGGTGCTCTTGGCGACGGCACTATGCCGCAAGATGTTGTTCGAGGTGGGGTGTCATGTGAGCTCGTTCACCTCGGATCTCTTTACCACGACGACGTCATGGACGAATCCCCAACACGCCGTGGAGTCGAAACTGTCAACGCGAAGTGGGGAAACCTGCAAGCGATTCTCGCCGGAGACTTCTTGCTCGCTCGGGCCTCGGAGATCGCAGCATCTCTCGGTACCGAAGTGGCCGGCCTCCTAGCCAAGACCATTGCATGGCTGTGTGAAGGACAGATCGAAGAACTTCGAACCACCTACGACCCGACGCGAACGAACGAGAGTTACTTTGCGTCGATCAGAGGTAAGACAGCCTCTCTGTACGCAACGTCAGCACGGGTCGGTGGGATTGTCGCTGGTCTTGACCGGCCAGTGATCGATGCTCTCACCGAGTATGGCGACTCGTTCGGAATGCTCTTTCAAATCATCGATGACGTGCTCGACATCGTGTCGACCGACGAGAAACTTGGGAAACAAGCTGGCCATGACATGCAGGTTGGGGTCTACACCCTGCCCGTGTTGTGCACCTTGGCGAACGGTGGCTCGGCGGCAGATCGACTGCATGAACTCTTAGGTGAAACTCTTGACGAGAAGCAGCGAGTTGAAGCACTCACGATTGTGCGAGGGTCGGGAGGGGTAGAGGCCGCCTGCACAATTGCGAAGACATTCGTAGAGTCGGCAGTGTCTGCTGCTGAACAGTTCCCAGACGGCCGTGCGACCGAAGCGTTACGGGCAGCGCCGGCAGCGCTTCTCGAGACCGTTCTTTCACCCACCGCCTGACGCACAGTTCACTTCGATAACGGGTTTGGCCGTGAGATGTCGAACGTTGATCGCAGCAATAGGTCAGCGGCAGTGCGGGATCGGGCTGCGAAGGGAAGCAGGTAGCGCCCTGCAGGGTGACCGAGCACGGGAAGTATGAACCTGCCGAGTTGTTGCCGCCGCCCGAGTGCGGCCTTAAGGTCAGCGGAATAGCGCTGCAATGGGGCAGAGGCTCCTTCATCGACGGCGTTCGCTACAACGTCACCGGCGAGCATGCCTGACATGACTGCGCCAGTTACCCCGATGCCACTGAGGGGGTCGGCGGTTGATGCGGCATCGCCGGCGACGATAAATGTTGGCCCGAGGACCGGGCCTACCGAACCGCCGACTGGAAGTCGACGCTCACGACCGAGTTCGAATGGCGAGTCGGCATCAAGTCCCCACTCGTGCCCGACCGACGACACCATTTGCAGCAATACCTGCTGCAAGTTGATTGATTCAACATCTCGCACGGTTGACGGCACGACCACACCTGCCGTAACCGCACCGTGCCCATCTGGAATCACCCATCCGTAGCCGGCCAATGGTCGGCCATCGGCGCGAACAAGACCGAGGTCGATACCAATGTTGGGTTCATGTGCCGATGGGGAACTCCAGGCACCGTTCACTGCGACGAGATATGGAAGGTCACGGCGACGGTAAGTACCGAGGGCTCGACCGAATGTGCTGTTCGCCCCATCTGCGATGACCGAATATTCAGCCAGCAGTTCACGAGCGTCATCGCATGCGGCACCTCGCAGAAACCCTCTCTCGATGATCGGACTCGTCGCCCGAGTCTCCTCGTGGACAACGACACCAAGCTCCTGGCACCGTTGACGCAACGAGGAAAATAACTCGTCCTGTCGAATGACGATGGCGCTCCCAGAACGGAGAGGGCGTTCGGTCAGGCGTGTTCGGTGGGTAAACCGAACCGAATCGACAGCGTGACCATCAATAACCACACCAGCGTTTAGGAGGTCGCGGTTTGCCTGGTGGTTCACTAGCCATGAACGGTGAGACGCAGGTGAAGGAACACGTTGTTCGACGAGGACGACTGAATGACCTCTCGAGGCAATCGAAATTGCAGCAGATGCACCAGCGGGCCCGCCGCCGATGACGAGGACGTCGTGGTGCGAGGAGGGCGACGTTGCCGTCTTAGCCCTCCATCATCATCGGAGGTGATCCATCTGCGGGACCGTCACCGATTTCGATGGTGCCTTCGTGAGTTTCGTGGATTGATGCAAGAGCAGCACCCGCCTGTAACTCAACGAAGATTTCTGATTCTTCAGCACACCATTTTTCGAACTCTTCGGCGTAGTCGCCATCGGGGTCTGCACCACCGAGCGAATAACGCTCGTAACAGACTGCCCCAAGGAGTTCGTAGTCGGTGATCGCCCCTGCGAATCCCGGCATGACGCCCCGCTCACCACTGAGGTGCGGACCACCCTCGCGATCAGGGTTGCCGTAGTTCACGACACCAGCGATGTTGTATGCGCCGGTTCCGTACAAGACGTAGCGGAGTTGGTCTTCAATGTTCGGGAAGGTCTTCAGTACTTCACCCTCGGAGAACTGATAGCCCACTCCACCCTGGCCATTTCCACCATGGCAGCCGGCGCATGTTGCGTACTGCTCTGCACCAATTGCAAGAGGCCCAGAGGCCTCCTCGGCTTGAGCGGTCACCGAACGGACGTACATGAACATCCATATCGGAAGAAGAGCGAGCCCTGCCATCGCCCAACCCGGAACCTTCTTACGTGAGCGATACTTTGAGACGACGAAGGAATCTGGCTTCGGAGGAGGAGGTGCTGCGGCCTCCGGTGCAGCTGCTCGAGGTGCTGGACCAGACGGTGCAGCTGCCTCAGCAGGAACGGGAGCCGATGACGAACTGGTGGTCTCTGCGGGGGCGCTTGGGGATGCGTCGCCTCCACCGAGGGCAGCGCGACGTTCGCGACTGCGCTGAAGGAGATGCTCTGGAATCTCAGTCACGCTCACACGATAGACGGCGAATGGTCGAACGCGTGAATCTTCGACCGACGAGTTCAGATTCTTCGCAATGAACTTATGCACAACCTGACGTGAGTCGGGGTGAGTGGTGCCAGAATGTATGAAACCTCGTTGACGCTCGTGCTCTGGGAATAGGAGTTTCGGACGCCAGCGCGACTACAGTCTCTGCGGGTAATGCTTTCACAGAGCACGATCAACGGAAAGGCATAAGGAGCGAGATGATCGCTTTTAACTGGAACGTTCTTGAGTGGCCGGGAATGAACACGGCCTTCTTGGTGTCATTCATCGCGTCCAACATTTTGACCTTTGCAGTTATTCCGTATGGCCGCCGTCGTCCAGTTGGCACACCGACCTCATGGGGCGAAGCCATGGTGGGTTCGGTGTACGCATTCGGAGTGATGTTTCTCGCATTCGGCATCGTCCCACACCAGTGGATTGACCATGCTGACAAAGACCTGGGCTGGGACCGCAGCAAAATCATTTTTGGGCCAGGAGGCATCTTGAAGCCCCAAGCCTTTGACGGTTGGTTCCCATTCACCCTGCAATATGAAGCAATCCGCGACATCATCGTCGTGGTCTTGCACGCCTACTACTTCGGCGTGCTGATCTTCATGTGGATCTGGTGGCAGAAGCGTGGCGAGTCGGTCGTGAAGGAACTCCCAACCAGTTCGTATGGTCGTCCTCTGGTGAAGAAGGCCTGAGGTAACGGAAATGGCTCGTACTGACGCAAACCCGCCGATGATGCCGTACACCGACGAGTACACGCTCGTCGAAGTTGACGCGGATTATCTCACTCGCGCGGTAAAGCCAAAGCAATTCATTCATATTGACCAGTCCGAATGCATCATGTGTGAGGGCTGCGTCGATATTTGTCCGTGGAAGTGCATTCATATGGTGCAGCCGGACTCCATCACCGAGGCGGAAGGAACTGAACGCCCCGGAGATGATCCGTCCGACAATGTCGTGTTCATCATCGACGACGACATCTGCACCCGATGCGCTCTCTGCGTCGACCGCTGCCCAACCGGGGTCATCATCCTCGGTAAGGCAGGGCCAGCAACGTCTGCTGGTGAAAGTCATACCCGTACTAACAACCACGGCTACGCCTACGGCATGAGGTTCTGATCACGACATGGCAAAGATCATCGACGAAACCCCCCGCCCCACTGCGAAAGAGCGCGCGCAACAGACCGTTGATTCCGTTCAGGGATCACAGGTGTGGAGCAGCATCTTCCGACCCGGGTCAATCTTCAGGAAGGGCTACACCGACAGCCCTCGAAACCGTTCATACGTCATTATGAACTCGGTGCTATATCACCTTCATCCAGTGAAGGTGAAGCGCCATGCCGTCAAGGTCAGCTACACGCTGTGCCTCGGTGGCTTGAGTTTCTTCCTCTTTATTCTTCTCACCGTGACGGGCATCTTCTTGATGTTCTTCTACCGGCCAGAAGCAACTGCGGCGTGGGATGACATTTCCAACCTGCAGACCTCCGTGACATTCGGACTCTTGGTACGAAATATGCATAGATGGGGAGCGCACCTCATGGTGCTCGCCGTGTTCTTGCACATGTCTCGGGTCTTCTATCACGGTGCGTACAAGCCGCCACGAGAGTTCAACTGGGTGATTGGCGTCATCTTGTTGACACTCACGTTGCTGTTGTCGTTTACCGGCTACCTATTGCCTTGGGACCAGCTCGCCATGTGGGCTGTAGCGGTGGGTACCAACATGATGGGGTACACACCGGTATTTGGACAAGAGGTGAGATTTGTGTTGCTAGGCGGCGCAGAAATCGGATCAGAAACCCTGCTCCGATGGTACGTGTTGCATGTGTTGTTCTTCCCGTTCATCATCGTCATTTTCATGGCGATCCACTTCTGGCGTGTCCGCAAGGACGGCGGCATCAGTGGACCGCTCTGATCGGAGGCTGACCCAATGACTGAGATTCCAGAACACCTACTGAAGCGAGCACAAGCAGCTCGTGAGAAGGCGGCTGAACCCGCCGCAGAAGCCGCTGCACCTGCCGAAGACGCAGGCGCAGCAGCTGGTGACTCGCGTATTCCAGCTCACCTGTTGGAGCGTTCGAAATCAGCGAAGTCACGCTCAGAAGGCGGGGCAGAGGCATCGGGCGGCGGCGTCGCAGTTGCCGACCGAGCTGCCGAGGCCGTCGCTGCCGCCCCCGTCGGTGGCGGGGTTCCGGTTGGCGCTGGTCCGGGAGGCCACACCCAACGCTTGTTGACCGTCGTGAAGTCGGGCTCAATTCAAGAGGTAAAGGCAACGCCCGTCGACAAGGTGCACACATGGCCGCACTTGCTCGCTGCTGAGTTCGTAGCTGCCCTTGCCTGTCTGGCATTCACGTTCCTGTTCTCCGTCTGGGTGAACGCTCCGTTGCTGCAGCACTCCAACCCGAACCAAACCCCGAACCCATCAAAAGCACCTTGGTACTTCTTGGGTCTTCAAGAGTTGCTCACCATGTTCCACCCAATGGTGGCTGGTGTAACCATCCCCGGAGTTGGCATCATCGTGCTGATTTTCGCCCCATACATCGACCGGAACCCTTCGAACAAGCCGGAGGATCGCAAGTTTGCGACATCTCTCATGACCGTGCACCTCATGTTCTGGGCAGTGCTCGTCATGATCGGCTCGTTCTTCCGAGGTCCTGGCTTCAACTTCACGCTTCCTTGGCGTGACGGACTGTTCTTCGAGTTGTGAGGTCAAAATGAGCGCAACTTCAGTCATCCTCATCGCAGTCATTGCGCTGGTCGTTCTCGCCGGAGCGTCGTTTGCGACGCTTGCCCGCCGCAGCGACGTCCGAGGCGCAGGAGCCCTCAGCGACGAAACCGTTGCCCGCGATCGTGCCGCCCGTAAAGCAGCGGGAGCCGAAGCAGCAGTATCGTCCGGCGCTGAGGTCGAAGCCGAAGCCGCTGCAGTTCGGGCGGGCACTGACCTCATGCCAGCGAAAGACCTCGCCCCAGAGCCATTCGTTCCTGCTGACCCTGACGCGATTGGCGTGAGCAGACGACAGTTCTTCAACCGGGCGACCATCTCACTGATGAGCGCCGGTATCGGCGCATTCGCTGCAGCATCGTTCGTCGGCTTCTTGTGGCCAACAAAGACCGGAGGTTTCGGCGGCAAGGTACCGATCGGTCGCTATGACGACATCATCTCCGGTATCCGGCAGGGCCAAGGGTTCTTCTACGCGCCAGAAGCCCGCTCGTGGATCACCGAATATCCGGTCGACGCAGTTGCAAAGGCCGAGGGCGTCTACAGAGAATCAGTTCTCGTCGGAATGCGCCGGGGCTTGATCGCTTCTTACCAGAAGTGCCCTCACCTCGGTTGTCGTGTTCCGCAGTGCACCTCAAGCCAATGGTTTGAATGCGGCTGTCATGGCTCGCAGTACAACCGTGTTGGCGAGAAGAAGGGCGGCCCGGCCCCGCGAGGCATGGACCACTTCCCATTGGAGTTCTCCGCAGCAGGCGATGTCTCCGTCGACACCGGAACGTTTGTTCAAGGCGTGGCAATCGGAGTGAACACCACCGGGCAAGAAGCTGAAGGACCTCACTGCGTGGGAGCAAGTGACCACTGATGATCGCATTAACTACTACTTCGATCGCATGGGTGCTACTCATCGTCGTGTCGGCTGGCTTCATCGTGTACGCCGTACTCAACGGACGGTCAGCTCGCGAAGAACTCGGTTCCGAAATTGAGCTCGCACCCAACCGCAAGCAGTATGTCGACGACGAAGTTCTCGAAGGCCGGCGTCTTGAAATGGTGCAGTTCGTCGGCGTCCTTTTGCTCATTGTGATCGTCATCGCACTTCCTCTCTACTGGGTGTTCGAACCAGCACGACAAGCCGGTGCAGTCGAAGCGCAGGAAGAAATTTTTGTTGATTGGGGCGAACGCCTCTTCGCACCAACCGCCGAAGGTGGCTTCAACTGCGCCGGGTGCCACGGGGGTTATGCCGGTGCCGGAGGCGAGGCCGCATGGAACGTGACCGACCCCGTAACCGGTGAGGTCGAAGCGGTCAACTGGAAGGCTCCAGCCGTCAACAACATCTTCTACCGATTCGACGAAGAAGAAGTGAAATTCATCCTCGTGTACGGTCGGCCCTTCTCACCGATGAGCCCATGGGGTGTCGCTGGTGGCGGACCAATGAACGACCAGCAGATCGACACGTTGATTTCCTACCTCCACTCAATTCAGATCCCTCGTGAAAATTGTGGAGTGGGCGAAGACGACCCACAGAGTTGCCCATCAGGCAACCTCCCAGCCGACATTCAAGGTGATATTGACACCCGGGCGTGGCAATTGGTCGATGATGGAACCTACGGCTCGTACGGCGAGGCGCTGTTTAACCTCGACCTCGGAAGCGGGGCGTACAGCTGCGCACGCTGTCACACTCCAGGTTGGAGTTGGGGCGACCCAGGGGTCACCGGTCAAGGTGCATTCGGCTGGAATCTCACCGGCGGCAAGGCTGCCTCCGCATTCCCAAATGAAGATGACATGATCTCGTTCATCAAGAACGGTTCAAACTATGGCGCCAAGTACGGCATCCAGGGTCAGGGAAGTGGTCGCATGCCCGGATTCGGTGCGATGCTGACCGATGAACAGATCGAAGCAGTCGTCGATTATGTGAGGGGACTGTGATGTCTGCAGCGTTACTTGCAATCAACTGGGAGCCCGAACTTCGCGGTTTACTCACCGTCATTCTCGGAACCGTCGCGTTCATGGGCTCTGTCTTTTTGATTCTTGGCACCAACATTGGTGCTCGCCTCGGCTTCCTTGTCACTCTCTGCGGTTTAGCCGGCTGGATGGCGCTCATGGGTGGTATCTGGTGGATCTACGGCATCGGTTTGAAAGGCGCTGACCCTGCGTGGGTGCAAGTGCCGGGCCGCACCGTTATCCAAGATGCAGGTGACCTGTATCAAGCGGGAGTACTCGAAAACCGTCTCTCACTCGACGGTTTGGCTGTGCCAGCCGACATCAATGAGGTGGTATTCGACGGTTTCTTGAGTGAAGATTGGCGAGTCCTTG
This sequence comes from Ilumatobacteraceae bacterium, assembly GCA_022425725.1. Taxonomy (GTDB): domain Bacteria; phylum Actinomycetota; class Acidimicrobiia; order Acidimicrobiales; family Ilumatobacteraceae; genus Casp-actino5. The sequence continues at coordinate 36,441 of JAKMEY010000019.1, read as the reverse complement.
CTGACTCAGAACCTGCATTCGGACAGGCAGCAGCCTCAGCAACCGTGTTCCTAGAAGAAGAAGACGCATTCGAAGCCGGCTCGTTCAAGGTGACGAACGTCTTCGAAATTGGTGGTGAGGCCTACCCAAAGATCCTCGGTCAAGACGCTCTCGACCAAATCGCGTTCTTCCATAAGCCGTACTACACGGTGGTAGAAGTCGCGCCGTACATTCCGTTGCGAACCGAACCCGGGCGTGCGCCATCTGCGCCAGAGGTCGATCCAACCCAGGAATCGCAATATGTCTACATGTTGCGTGATCTCGGTTCTCGCCGAGAGCCGGCAGCGATGATCACGATCGGATCAACAATTGTGTTCCTCGCGCTAGCGTGGATGCTGCATCGACGTGACCGCATCGTTGCTGAAAACCTTGCCCGTAAAGCCGAACTTCCTGCTGGTTAGTCGGTAGGGCCGACCAACACCCTTCCTATGGCTCAATATCTCCCCATCGTCGTTCTTATGGTGCTGGCGCTCCTGTTTGGAGTGTTGAGCCTCGTCGCATCCCGACTGCTCGCACCAAATCGACCGTCGATTGCGAAGGAAGCGCCATACGAATGCGGAATTATTCCTAGCCGTGAACCGCCAGAGCGCTTTCCGGTCTCATTCTTTGTCGTTGCGATGCTGTTCATCATGTTCGACATCGAAATCATTTTTTTGTATCCGTATGCCGTCGAGCGTGGAGCGCTTGGCATGTACGGGCTGTGGGCCATCATCGGGTTCTCGGTGGTGTTCTTTTTGACATTTGTGTACGAAGTGGCCCGAGGAGGACTCGACTGGGGTCCGCTTCAGCGCTACCGAGATCTCTCATTCGACGCATCGATGGTGTCTCCTGATCGCTCAGCATCGACAACGGTTCGCCGTGTAGGCCTTGAGGCTCGCGATGCAGCCGACGACTCCACCGAAGCAGCATAAGGCGAGCAACCATGGCGATTGACGACGTAATCAATGATGGGTTAGGCGGAATTAGCCACAACGTCATCACCGGTCGACTCGAAGACCTAGTGAACTGGTCTCGCTCTCGCTCATCATGGCCGGCAACCTTTGGACTTGCGTGCTGCGCAATCGAGATGATGGCGTCTGGCGCTGCGCACTACGACATCGCCCGGTTTGGCATGGAAGTCTTCCGCGCCTCACCCCGTCAGGCCGACATCATGATCGTCGCGGGACGTGTCAGCCAGAAAATGGCTCCCGTTCTTCGCCAGGTCTACGACCAAATGATGGAGCCAAAGTGGGTTATATCGATGGGTGTATGTGCATCGAGTGGCGGCATGTTTAACAACTACGCAATCGTCCAGGGCGTCGACCAGATCGTGCCCGTCGATGTCTACGCCCCTGGGTGCCCTCCAACCCCAGAAACGCTCATTCACGCAATCGAGACATTGCACACGAAGATCGAGCAGGGCGAAATTTTGCGCCGCCGTGAGCAGAACGGCGGAGGCGCACACATCCATGTCGAAGAGATCCCCGCTGGCTCCATACCGGTGTTGCTCGGAAGACAGGCCGATGGCTGATAGTCCCGATGAGACCATCGAGGAGTCAAGCGAAGTAGCTGAGGTTCCTGAGCCCGAGATGTTCGGTTGCCCGATGACCGACAGTCGTGGGCAACTTGTCTTGCACGTCGATCGTGACCGCTATCTCGATGTGGCGAAGCAATTGGCTGACGAGGGATACGCAATGTGTGTCGATCTCACCGCAGTCGATTACTCCGAACACATGGAGCGAGCCCTTCCATCGAGCGCGACCGCCGAGCGTTTTGAAGTGGTGGTCAACTTGCTCGACATCACCCACCGTCGTCGAATTCGGCTGCGGGTTCAGGTGCCCGAAGGCGACGCGAAGGTTGCGACTCTCTTCGACCTACACCCAGGAACCGAAGCGATGGAGCGAGAAGTGTTCGACATGTTCGGGATCGAGTTTGACGGTCACCCGGACCCATCACGAATCTTGATGCCTGAAGATTGGAACGGCTATCCGCTTCGCAAAGATTTTCAAGTTGGAACAATTCCCGTTCAGTTTAAAGGCGCAGCCTCATGACGTTGATATCTGACGAAGGCGCACAGGAACTCCGGCCCCGTTCTGAGCTGACCGCCAGCGAACTCCTTCGTGAGGTCGCTTCAGTTCTCAGGCTGTCAGAGGCTGAAGCCGCAAAACTTGGCGACCTTCCAGAAGATCCCGATGAGGACCAGACGATGGTCATCAACATGGGACCATCGCACCCATCAACCCACGGCGTGCTCCGGCTCATGCTTGAACTGCAGGGCGAAACGGTTCTCCGCTGCAAGCCCATCATCGGCTACCTGCACACCGGCATGGAAAAGACCGGTGAGCAACTCACCTTCATGCAGGGTGGCACCAACGTCACTCGCATGGATTACGCAAGCCCTCTCAACAACGAGCTCGTGTTTTCGATGGCGACCGAGAAGTTGCTCGGCATCGATGGCGACATTCCCGAGCGGGCGCAGTGGATGCGCATGTTGTTGTCTGAACTCAATCGGATGAGCAGCCACTTGCTGTTTATGGCGACCAACGGCATGGACCTCGGCGCAGTGTCAATGATGATCTACGGCTGGCGCGAACGAGAAGAGGTCCTTCGGTTCTTCCAGAAGGTCACTGGTCTTCGCATGAACCATAACTTTGTGCGCCCCGGTGGTCTTGCTGCCGATCTTCCTCCAGGGTGGCGCGACGATGTGTTGCGAATTCTCGACATGCTGCCAGAGCGGCTCGAGGAGTACGACACGTTGATGACGGGACAACCGATCTGGCGTGAACGTCTCCAGGGTGTTGGTGTGATTACCCCGAGCGAAGCGTTGGCGCTTGGAGCTACCGGGCCGATTCTGCGCTCAACCGGTGTCGAGTGGGATCTTCGCCGTCACGATCCGTACCTTCGATATGACGAGGTTGAGTTCGACCTCATCGTCGGCAGTTATGGCGACGCGTTTGACCGGTACGCAATCCGCCTCAACGAAATCCGTGAATCAATGCGGATCGTTCGACAGATCCTCGATCTGATGCCCGAAGGTGATTACCGAATTCAAGACAAGAAGGTCACCCCTCCACCGAGGGCCCGAATCGACGAGTCGATGGAAGCTCTCATTCACCACTTCAAGATCTTCACCGAAGGATTCAAAGTGCCCGAAGGCGAGGTGTACGTCGCGATCGAGAGTCCGCGCGGCGAAATTGGTTGTTACATCGCAAGCGATGGTTCACCGACGCCGTACCGCATGCACGTGCGGGCTCCTTCGTTTGTCAACATTCAATGTCTTCCACACATGATGCGCGGTGGTCTCGTTGCTGACGCCGTCGCTGTCATCTCATCGGTTGATCCGGTGCTCGGAGAAGTGGACCGCTAGAGGACAACACGATGGCCCGACTTACTGACGAAAATGTCACCCTTGCCAAGGAGATTATTGATCGCTACCCGCGAGCAAAATCTGCGCTCATCCCGCTGCTGCACATCGCACAGGAACAAGATGGTTGGGTCACAGATGAAGCAATGCGTCAGATCGCAGAACTCATCGGGGTCACGCCCGCTGAAGTGCTCGGCACCGGGACGTTCTACGAGATGTTCAAATTTGAACCCGTCGGCAAGTATCTCATCAACGTATGCGGAACAATGTCGTGCGCTCTGTTGGGTGCAGATGATCTGATGCACGCTGCAGAAGAAGAACTCGGCATCCACGAAGGTGGCACCACCGACGACGGCATGTTCACCCTGCATCGAGCCGAATGCCAGGCTGCATGCACCGAAGCTCCTTGCCTGCAGGTCAACTATCGATACAGGTTCCGGACAACGCCGGTAGAAGTTCGTCAACTCATCTCCGACCTACGGAATGGTCGTCTTGACGACGAAATTCCACCGCATGGCACCCTCGCTCGCGTTCGCCAACACATTCCGGCCGACAAGGGCGTGGGGGCAGTCGACCCATCTCAGGTCACGAGTCCACCCGAATGGATCACAGCATCAGCGGAAGGCGGTGCATCATGACGTCATTCCCCTGGGCACCAGGATTTATCGATGGTGACAGACCAAAGATCGTCACCTCACGATTCCAGTACGAAGACTCTCACACCCTCGAGCGTTACCTCGCCACCGGTGGGTACGAAGGCCTTCGCTCGGTGCTGGCTCGAAGCCCGCACGACATGCATGAAGAAGTTCGCTCATCAACTCTTCTCGGGCGCGGTGGAGCAGGGTTCCCAGCAGGCGTGAAATGGGGGCTCACCCCCGACGGAGTATTCCCTCGATACCTCGTGGTGAACGGCGACGAATCAGAACCGGGAACCTACAAGGACCGCCTCCTGATGGAGCGTGACCCGCACCAACTCATCGAAGGCTGTCTCATTGCGTGCTATGCAGCTGGTCTGTCCCGTTGCTTCCTGTACATCAGAGGTGAAATGGCACTCGCTCAAGAGCGTGTTGCCCAAGCGTTGAACGACGCGTACGCAGCGGGCTTTATCGGGAAGAACATCCTCGGATCATCGTTCAGCATTGACATCGTGTTGCACTGGGGTGCCGGTGCATACGTGGTTGGTGAAGAGACCGCCCTGATCGAGTCGCTCGAAGGCAATCGCGGAATGCCTCGACTCAAGCCGCCGTACTTCCCGGCAGCAATCGGCCTCTACGGTCAGCCAACCATCGTGAACAATGTCGAGACATTGTCGAACCTCCCGTTTATTGCCACGAACGGTGCAGCCGAATACACCGCAATCGGAACCGAGTCGTCACCGGGTACCCGCATGGTGGCGGTGTCAGGCCACGTTCGTCGTCCCGGCGTGTATGAGATCATCAACGGAACGACGACGTTCCGAGACCTTCTCTACGGTGAAGAGTTCTGTCAGGGCATCCGTGACGACAACGAGCTCAAAGCGTTCGTGCCAGGTGGCGGTTCGGCACCATGGTTCCTGCCCGATCAACTCGACCTTCCCTTCGAAGGACGTCTCGTCGGAGCAGCCGGCTCAATGCTTGGTTCGGGTGCGATCATGGTGATGGATTCCACAACCGACATTCCTGCGGCAGCACTGACGTTGACGAAGTTCTACGCGCACGAGTCCTGTGGCAAATGCGTTCCCTGCCGTGAGGGTGGAACATGGCTGATGCGCATTCTCGATCGAGTCGTTGAAGGTACCGGAACGACCGACGACCTCGATCTTCTCCTCGAAGTAGGTGGGTCGATTTGCCCGGGTGATATGCCTCACGCAGCAAGCGCTGACCTCCAACTTGAAGCAACCCCGTTCCCGTACAAGATGACAACGATCTGCTTCGTGGGGCCATCGGCGTACGTGCCTGTGCACTCGGCATTGACACTGTTCCGATCAGAATTCGAAGCCCGGGTCGCACCGTCTCGAACACGGTCTCGCATTCCAGTCACTGCGGTTGGAGCAGGGTCATGAGCGAGCAGTCCGTCGAAATCACCGTAAACGGCAAGACCATCTCGGCCGAGCCAGGTGAGATGGTGATTGCGGCTGCCGAACGTGCGGGCGAATTCATTCCTCGGTTCTGCTACCACCCTCGGATGTCATCGGTCGGCATGTGTCGCCAGTGTCTCGTCGAAATCGACACCGGTCGCGGACCGATGTTGCAGCCCTCATGCATGGTTCCGGTGTCGCCGGGCATGACGGTCGACACCGAATCAGACACAACAAAGCAGGCACAGGAGGGAATCCTCGAGTTGCTGCTTGCAAATCATCCGCTCGATTGCCCGGTGTGCGACAAAGGTGGCGAATGCCCACTACAAGACCAGGCCTTTAGCCATGGTCCTGGCGAGAGCCGATACATCGAAGAAAAGCGTCACTACGAGAAGCCAATCGATATCTCGTCGCTCATCATGCTCGACCGTGAGCGGTGTGTGCTTTGTGATCGCTGTACACGATTCGCAGATGAAGTCGCTGGCGACCCACTGATTCATTTTGTTGAGCGCGGTAATGCGACCCAGGTGATGACGTATCCCGATGAGCCGTTCTCATCTCACTTTTCGGGTAACACAGCGCAGATCTGCCCGGTCGGTGCCCTCACCGCGAAGCCCTACCGCTTCAAGGCACGGCCGTGGGACCTCGAACAGGCGAACAGCACCTGCACGTCGTGTTCGGTCGGTTGCGAAATTTCTGTGCACTCGAGTCGCGATCGTGTGCTTCGCTACCAGGGCATCGACAACGATGACGTGAACTGGGGCTGGCTCTGCGACCGTGGTCGTTTCAACTTCGAATCGATTCACGCTGAGGGTCGCGTGACCGAACCTCTCATCAAGACTGCTGACGGACATCAAGCAACGTCGTGGAACGCGGCAATGTCGATTACTACCGAGTTGTTAAACGAGTCACTGGCATCGGCCGGGGCATCCTCGGTCGGGGTGATCGGTGGCGCTCGAGGCACTAATGAAGACGCGTGGGCGTGGGCGCAGTTGTGCGCCGCCCTCGGCATTGAACGTCACGACCCGCAACTCGGTGATGGTCTGCCTGCTGCTCTTCTTGGCATGCCCAGAGCCACGATTCGTGAGATGGCCTCTGCGGCAACGGTGGTGCTGTTAGCACCTGACCTTAAAGAGGAATTGCCGGTGCTGTACCTGCGACTTCGCGACGCCGTCGTCAACGGTTCGACTCGGATCATCGAATTCACCTCCACCGGTAGTGGACTCACCCGCCATGCATGGCGCTCGATCCGCCACGGCGCCGGCGACGTGGGTTCGACCATTTCGGCGACGTTTGCTGACGCCGACGTGCAGGCGCAACTTTCATCTGGCCCAGTTGTCGTGGTTGCGGGTCGAGGAAACCTTGCGACATCAGCCGATGTCGAATTCGCAGCGCTTCAACAGTTGATGACCGCGGTCGACGGTGCAACGGTGCTCCCAGCGTTGCGTCGAGGAAATGTAGTCGGCGCACTTCAGGCTGGTCTTGCTCCAACATCGGCAGCATCTGATACGACATCGACGCTGACCGCGGCAGCGAACGGACAGATCGAAGTTCTCGTGCTACTCGGTAGCGATCCGCTTGCCGATTTCCCCGATCGGGACCTTGCGGCTGCGGCCTTGAACGGGGCAGGTCGGGTTGTTTCGATCACCGGCCACATGAATGCGTCAACAGTCGATGCTGACGTCGTTCTTCCGGCGGCGGTCATGTCGGAAAAGACCGGATCGACGACGAACCTCGAAGGACGTGTCGCACCTATTGCAAAAAAGGTCAACACTCCCGGCGTTGCTCGTGCCGATTGGATGATTGCCGTTGAACTTGCCGACCGCCTTGGACACGACCTTGGCGTGAGTTCGGTCGAGGGCATTTCTGAGCAGCTGACATCCGTCGGTGCTGGTGTGGGTTCGGTCTGGAGCGTTCCGTTCGAAAGCTCAGCAGTAGAAGTCAATGTGGCACCGAAGGGTGGCTACGACGTAGACCTCATCGTTTCTCGGGTGATGTACGACGGTGGTGTGGCCACCGCATCGTCGCCTTCGCTTGCTGGCCTTGCGAACGGCCGATCCGTAGCAGTGAACCCAGCGGTGCTCGAACAACTCGGTATCGATTCTGGTGAAATGATCCGACTCGTCTCAGAGCACGGTTCAGCAGAACTCCCGGTGTGTCCCGACGACCGCCTCGATCGTGGCACGGTGTGGGCAGCATTCGGCCAGCCCGGTCGCGAGAGTGGTTTCGGAGATGTACGTTCCCTCATCTCGTCGTCTGCCCCAGTGAGTCGCATTCGAATTGAGCGAGTGTCATGAACATCTTGCATCGCATTCCTGCTGCAGACCCACTTCTTGAAGCCGAATCGTTCTGGTGGCAGCCACTTGCAGTTATCGGCCTTAAAGTGCTCGTCGTTTTTGTGATCGGCCTTGTCGGAACCATGTTCATGGTCTGGTTCGAACGCAAGATTGTCGCCGGCATGCAAAACCGAGTCGGTCCAAACAAGGCGGGCCCATTCGGATTACTACAAACCCTCGCCGATGGAACCAAGCTGTTCTTCAAGGAAGACCTCATTCCAGAGAAGGCTGACCCGTTCGTATTCCGCATTGCTCCCTTCCTCGCATTTGTGCCCGCGTTTTTGGTGTGGGCCGTTATCCCTCTCGGAGGCGATTTCACCAACGGTCACGACGGAACGGTCACCTGGTTCGGTGAGGTCACTCGGGTGCAACTCGCAGATCCTCCAATCGGAGTGTTGCTCGTTCTGGCGATGTCATCGATTGCGGTCTATGGCGTCATGCTCGCTGGATGGTCGAGCGGATCGAAATACCCGCTTCTCGGTTCGGTGCGCGCATCAGCGCAGATGATTTCGTATGAAGCAGCGCTCGGCCTGAGCCTCGCCGCAGTGCTGATGACCGCCGGAACACTGTCAACCTCAGGAATCGTCTCCGCACAGAGCTCGATCACGAATTGGCACCTGTTGTCGACAGGAATTGTCCCGTTTGTGGTCTTCCTCATTGCGATGACCGCAGAACTCAACCGCCCTCCGTTTGACTTGGTCGAGGCTGAGCAAGAACTCGTAGGAGGGTTCCACACCGAGTACTCATCGATTCGCTTCGCGTTGTTCTTCCTCGCAGAATTCATGAACGTCATTTCGATGAGCGCTCTGCTGGTCACCCTGTTCCTCGGTGGCCCGCAGCCGCTGTACCTCGGTGGAACTGACATCTTTGCGGTGCTCGGACCGTTTGGTGGAACCGCATGGCTGCTCCTCAAAGTCTTTGCCTTCCTCTATATGTATGTCTGGTTCCGTGCGACGCTTCCACGTTTGCGTTACGACCAACTGATGAACCTCGGCTGGAAAGTGCTCATTCCGATTTCGCTTGGGTGGTTCATCCTTCTCGCCGCGTTACAAGTTGCTCGCGACAGCGACGTCAGTGGCCTAAGGTATTCCCTCATTGTTGCTGGGTGTCTTGTCGGTATTGCGTTGGCATACATGTTGTTCCAGGCAGCGCTGAACGTGGCGCGCCGAAACCGTGACGCAGAAGGAGCGGCGTACTAATGGGCTACTTCGAAGGATTTGGCGTCACGATCCGTCAGCATCGCCTTTTCGGCGGCAAGCGGGTGACAACGAACTACTCGGGCGGACGTGCCGCCCGCCGCAAGGGTGACGACCACAACCCTGAGGCAGACGACGATCAGAAGGCACCAAAGCCAGAGCGACTCCACGGGCGTCACGTGCTTAATCGCTATGCCGATGGCATGGAAAAGTGCATCGGATGCGAACTGTGTGCGGGAGTTTGCCCGGCGAAATGCATCTACGTGCGTGGTGCTGACAACGATGTCGAAAACCCGACCTCGCCGGGGGAGCGCTTTGGTTTCATCTACGAAATCAATTACCTGCGCTGTATCCACTGCGATCTGTGTGTGGAAGCTTGCCCGACTGAAGCCATCACCGAATCAAAACTGTTTGAGTTTTCGTTCACCAATCGCAGTGATGCCATCTACACGAAATCGGAGTTGCTCGTTGATGACGAAGGCCGTCCGCAGCAACTCCCGTGGGAAGATTGGCGTGATGGCGAAGAGTTGCTGACCTCGGGGTGGATGCGGGCAACGTCGCCAGCCGGAGACGCCGATTTTGAGGGTGTTGTCGGGTGGAGTGACGAACTTGGTTTCGGAACACGCGCGCCCGAACCGCAGCAGGCGGAGCGCGATAACTAATGGAACTTCTTGTGTTTGTCCTTGCTTCGGCGATGGTGCTGGCAGGGGCAATCGGTGTTATCGCGTGCAACAACCCGGTGCATGCAGCACTTGGTCTCGTGTTGACGCTGTTCGGAATCGCAGTTCACTTCGTTTCGATGGAAGCCCATTTTCTTGCGGCGGTGCAAGTCATTGTCTACGCAGGCGCAATCGTTGTGTTGTTTTTGTTCGTCATCATGTTGCTCGGGGTTGACCGCGCAGAAGATCTCAGCGTCGAACCGTTCCAGATTCAGCGCCCGCTAGCAGTCATCGTTGGTGTTGCGATCAGTGGCCTCGTCATAGCGGCTGTTGTTCGCGGTCGATCGACCCTCGGTGAACAGCTCGAGTCAGGTGTTCCAGGAGACGACAACATTCGGGAGTTGGCTCGCAGTTTGTTCAGCGACAACGTGTTTGCGTTCGAGTTGACATCGGTGTTGCTGATTGTTGCGGTCGTCGGAACCGTGGTGCTCACCCGTCGCCAGCGTGGGGGAGCGAGCAAGTGACCCCGACAACCACTTGGTACCTCGTGCTCGCTGCAGTGCTCTTTGGCGTCGGCGTTGTCGGGCTCATGATTCGCCGCAACCCGCTGGTGATGTTCATGTGCATCGAACTCATGTTGAACGCGGTGAACCTTTCATTCGTTGCCTTCGCCCAGGCGTTCACCGATATCTCAGGTCAGACCGCCGTGTTTTTCGTGATGGTGGTAGCAGCAGCTGAAGTCGTCGTTGGGCTTGGCATCATCATCGCCATTCTTCGTCGTCGCCCCGGAGCCACAATCGACGATCTTGCGGAGTTGAAAGGCTGAACATGCTCGACGTCGTGTGGTTGATACCTGCCTTTCCGCTGCTCGGATTCTTGTTGATTCTGTTGTTCGGTCGCCGCCTCGGTGAGCCCGCTGCCGGTTATGTCGCAGCGGCAGCAGTCTTTGCGTCATTTATGGTGACCGTCGGGGTGTTCTTCGACCTGCTGTCAATTGATGAACATCACCGCTCTCACGTGGTCACCCTGTTCCAATGGGTGCCGGTTTCATCACTGCAGATCGATATGGCACTTCTTGCCGACCCTCTGTCGGTGACGATGGCGCTGTTTGTCACTGGAATCGGTTTCCTCATTCACCTATTCGCAATCGGGTACATGCACGGTGATCCAAAGTTCTCCAAGTTCTTCTTGTATTTGAACCTGTTTGTGCTGTCGATGCTCATGTTGGTATTCGGCGAGAATCTGCTCGTCACCTTCCTCGGATGGGAAGGGGTCGGAGCGTGCTCCTACTTCCTGATTTCGTTCTGGCACACTCGCGACTCGGCCTCAACCGCTGGCAAGAAAGCATTCGTCACTAACCGCATTGGTGACTGGGGTGTCATGTTGGCGATGTTCCTTGGCTTCCAGGCCGTTGGTTCGGTGAGCTATGGGGCTCTGAATTCGGCGGCAGAATCAGGTTCGCTCGCATCATCGACTGCGACGGGAATTGCACTTCTCCTGTTCGTTGGAGCGGTCGGCAAATCGGCCCAATTCCCTCTCTATCTGTGGCTGCCGGATGCAATGGAAGGCCCAACGCCGGTGTCGGCCTTGATCCACGCGGCAACGATGGTCACCGCAGGTGTCTTCTTGATGACCCGCATGAACCCGATGCTCGCCGCCGCTGCCGACTGGGCTCCGACAATTATTGCGTGGGTTGGTGCCTTGACCGCTCTGTTTGCGGCAACGATTGCGGTAGCGCAGTCAGACATCAAAAAGGTGCTTGCGTATTCAACGGTGTCCCAGTTGGGGTTCATGTTCCTCGCAGTAGGTACTGGCGCATTCGTCGCAGCGATCTTCCACATGGTGACCCATGCCTTCTTCAAAGCATTGATGTTCCTTGGCTCAGGTTCGGTGATTCATGGCATGCACCACGAGCAGGACATGCGTCGGATGGGAGCCTTGCGCAAAGTGATGCCGATTACGGCCGGCACATTCATCATCGGATGGCTCGCAATTGCTGGTGTCCCCCCATTCGCTGGTTTCTGGTCGAAAGATGAAATCTTGCTGTTTACCCTGGCGAGAAGCCCAGTGCTCTACGTCATCGGTCTGGTCACAGCCATCCTCACGGCGTACTACATGACTCGTCAGGTGATCATGGTCTTCTTCGGGGAAGCCAAGTGGGAAAGCCACGCTGAAGACAACGGTGCGCACGGCGATTTCAAACCGCACGAGTCTCCGCCCATCATGTTGTTCCCACTCGTTGTGCTGTCGGTGCTGTCGGTCTTGGGTGGAATTATTCAGTTGCCGTCGTTCGGAATTATTCCCAAAGGTCTCCGCCATCGCTTAGAAGACTGGTTACACCCCGTGGTGGCACCAGGTGAGGCAGTCATTTCTGGGACGTCGGCCTACGACGCCAAAGTGTGGCTTGCTCTGCTCGCGATCGGCTGCGCAGTAGTTGGTATTGCGCTTGGGGTGCTTGTGTATGGCCGCCGCAAGTTGCGTGCGATCGAGCCTGCGATTCTCGCCGATGGGTGGCGTTACGACCGCGGTGTTTCCGCCTTCATGGGTGGCCCTGGCCGCAAGATGTTTGATGCGATCGCATGGTTCGATGCGAAGATCGTCGATGGTGCGGTCAACGGTGTTGCGACCGCGGTTCGCTCGACCTCAGGCTCTGTTCGTCGAATCCAAACTGGCAACGTCCGAAGTTACGCCGGTGTCATCGGTATCGGAGTTGTGCTCATCCTCGTGTGGTTCGTAGTGCTGAGGGGGGTGATGTGATGGTTGCCGCAACCTCGACTGAGGTGGCATTCCCACTGCTCTCGATGATGATCGTGGTGCCGGTCGTCGGCGCGCTGCTCATCGCTGTTCTGTCGAATCGTCGGCCCGAGTATTCGAAGCTCGTGGCCTTACTTGCCTCGGTGGGCACGGGTGCGCTGTCGGTGTGGACCTTTGCGAATTTCGACAGTCACTCATCAGGGTTCCAGTTCACGAGCCAGCATCCATGGATTGAGTCTTGGGGAATTTCATGGCATCTCGGTGTCGATGGAATTTCTCTATTCCTCGTGTTGCTGACCGGTGTCCTATTCCCGCTTGCGATCGTCGGAATTGACCCTCACAACGATGACCCTCGCCGAGATAAGCCGTACTTCGCATGGCTGCTGCTACTCGAGGCTGGCGTCATGGGTTCGTTCTTGAGCCTTGACCTTTTCCTGTTCTTCGTGTTCTTCGAGATCGTCCTGGTGCCGATGTACTTTCTCATCGGTGGATGGGGCTACGAAGGACGTGAATATGCGGCAACGAAATTCTTCCTGTACACGATGGCTGGATCGGCATTCATGCTCGTATCGATTCTCGCCACAGTGTTTATTGCTCGAGATAACGGCGTCGGAAAGATCACATTCGACCTCATCGAACTCGCCGAGGGAGCGAACTTCGCGGCGTCGACCGGACGATGGTTGTTCTTTGGTTTCGCAATCGCATTTGCGGTGAAGGTGCCGATTTTCCCACTGCACACGTGGCTACCCGACGCACACACCCAGGCCCCAACTGCAGGCTCTGTCGTGCTTGCGGGCGTGATGCTGAAACTGGGCACATATGGCCTCTTGCGATTCGGCCTCTACCTTTTTCCCGAAGCGTCCTACTGGAGTCGCTCTCTTTGGTTGACGCTGGCGGTGATCGGCATCATCTATGGCGCAATTGCAGCAACCATGCAGAAAGATCTCAAGCGACTTGTTGCGTATTCGTCGGTTGCACACCTTGGTTTCATCGTGCTCGGTACCTTTGCGTTCACCTCCCAAGCTGTCACCGGCTCGGTGATGCAGATGGTGAACCACGGTGTCTCGACCGGAGCCCTGTTCTTGATGGTCGGAATGATCTACGAGCGGCGCCACACCCGCCAGATTTCCGAACTGAAGGGTCTGCAGCATGTTGCCCCGATCTTCGCGGCGGCGTTCACCGTCGTCATGTTGTCATCAATTGGTGTCCCGGGGCTCAACGGATTTGTCGGTGAGTATCTCATTTTGATCGGAGCGTTTCTCACCGCACGCTGGTGGGTTGTCGTTGCAGCAACCGGCGTCATTCTTGCTGCGCTCTACCTGTTGTGGGCCTATCAGCGTGTGTTCCACGGTGAGCCCGATGAAGAGAACTCAACATTCGCCGAACTCCGCGTGAAGGAAGCACTCGTCCTCCTTCCGTTTATTGCAGTCATCTTCTTCACCGGTGTGTATCCGAAGCCGATGCTCGAACGTATTGAGCCAGCGGTGAATGCGCTCATTGGGCACGTCGAGGAGCGAACAGATTTTGTGGAACCGCAGCCAGCCGCCCCTGTCGTTGATGATGAAGTTCACTCGCATGGGGAGGAGGGATGATGGTTGCTCAGGACACCTTTATTGGGCCTTCAGTTGACTGGTTTGCGCTCTCACCTCATCTCGTTCTCGTCGCCGGAGCGTTGTTCTTGATGGTGGTGGGTGCGTTGACACCCGCCTGGCCGCGCAATCTGATGTCGCTGACGACGGTTGGATTTACCGTGGCTGCCGCAGTGCTGTCGGTGTTCATCTGGAATGACATTGGCGCCGAGGGGCCGTCAGCAATTGTTGGTGGCGTACTCGCGGTCGACCGTTTGTCGCTGTTCCTCACATTTGCGGTGCTGGCGGCAACGGCATTAGTTGCGTTGATGTCTGATGCCGAACTTCGTGGTACCGACAACGATGGGCCAGAGATCTACTCACTGTTGCTCGTTGCCGCAACAGGAGCGCTTGTCATGGTTGGAGCGAACGAGCTCATCGTGATGTTCCTCGGTCTTGAAACCGTGTCACTTGCGCTGTATGTCCTTGCCGCATCTGATCGCCGTCGTAGTGCAAGCCAAGAATCAGGAATGAAGTACTTCATTCTCGGCGGTCTCGCCTCGGCGTTCTTCCTATACGGCATCGCTCTGCTGTATGGCGGCACTCGCACGACCTCATTGACCGAAATGGTGACCCGCCTGCAAAGCCAGGTCAACATTGGCGGCAATGACGCTCTTGTGCTCGCCGGTCTTGCTCTCATGTTGATCGGATTCGCATTCAAGGTTTCCGCAGTGCCGTTCCATGTCTGGTCGCCGGATGTGTATCAGGGTGCCCCATCAAATATCACTGCGTTCATGGCATCGGTCGGCAAGGTTGCCGCATTCGGAGCGATGTTGCGGGTGCTTACGTCTGCCCTGCCGTTTTATCGGGACGACTGGCGACCGATCATCTGGGTGCTCGCCGTTCTGTCGCTCGTCATTGGTTCGCTTCTTGCGGTTGTGCAGACCGATGTGAAACGAATGCTTGCGTTTTCTTCAGTAAGCCATGCCGGTTTCATTCTCGTTGGCCTTGAAGCTGCGGGTTTGTCAGCGGGTGAGAGCGCAATGTTTTCCTCGGTGCAGTCGGTGGCGGTGTACCTCGGCCTCTACTCGGTGCTCGTCGTCGGCTCATTTGCGGTCATCAGCGTCGCGAGTCGCGGTGGTGACACGACGCTCGATGGCTTCAACGGATTGTCGAGTCGTCGCCCAACACTTGCACTTGCGCTGACAGTGTTTTTGCTTGCACAGGCCGGAGTGCCGTTTACTTCTGGCTTCGTTGCGAAGTGGGGCGTGATCCAATCTGCAGTTGACGCTGGCAGTTACTGGTTGGCGATAATCGCCATGCTCGCTGCGGTCATTGCAGCATTCCTCTATCTCCGAATCATGGTGAGCATGTGGTTGCGACCCGCTGACGACAACGCCGAAGCGGTCAATGTTCCCGGTTTAAGCGGTATTGCTATCGCCGGAGCAGCTGGCTTCACATTGGCGATCGGCATCTATCCCCAGTGGGTGCTATCTGTCGCCGAAGGCATTCTTTCACTCTCTTAGGGCCCAGTGGGGAAGTCCGGTGTGGGGCAATGAGATGAGAGCGTTGACGAGATTGCCATGGGCGTTGTCATTGTTTGGCCGCATCCTCGCTGTGTCGATCATGGTGGTTATTGCTCTGGCGTCGGTGGCGTCTGCTCATTCAGATTTTGAGGGCTCTCAACCGGCTGCTGACGCAGTGCTCGTCCAACCTCTTGACTCGATCACGCTGAGATTTGCGACCACTGTGATCGGTGAGGGCTCATCGGTGGTTGCCGTAGCGCAAACGTCGGGAGTTGCAACACAAAGTGAGCTTGTCGAAGAAAGTGACACCAACTGGCTCGCAGTTTTCACCCCGCCGCTACAGGGCGATCTGTTCCGGATTGTGTACTCCTTTCGAGCCGAAGATGGTCATCTCATTGAAGGTGAATTCGCCCTCAATGCAGTGTCCGCTACCACGACAACAACAGTTGCAAATGATGGGGAGGGAACATTGGAGGTTTCCGAACCTGTCGAGACCATGTCGACGACGACCGAGGCATCAAGCACGTCACAGCCTGGTGATATTGACACTGGTGCACCGCCTCCCGCATCGGGGCCATCGTCTGCATCGGGTACCGACACGGCAAACCACATTTCACGTCTGACCCAGAATCTGCTGGGAATGACGGTCGTGGGCTACCTCGTCTTCACAATCGCGTGTTGGCGGCGAGAAGACATTCTTCCTGCGCCCCGAGTCTCAATCGCTGTAGCGGTGGTGATCGTGCTTGCAGGCCTGCTCGAAATCGCAACCATCGGTCGTCAACTCGACATCGCGTTTGGCGATGCCCTGTCTCACCAGCTTTCTCGGTCGCCGTTCATCACGACATGTGCCGCTGCTGTCTTAGCAATTGCAGCACTATCAGTGTTGACGGGTCAGGTGAGATCTCGGTCGTCATTTCGAGCTCTTCTGGTCATCCCATGTCTGGGACTCCTGGTTGCGCCTGCCTTTGATGGCCATACGGTCTCGATGGGGCCTCGACTACTGCATGCTCTCAGTGATGTGGTTCACATGGGATCGACGTCGATGTGGATCGGGTCGGTCATCGGACTTGCGGTGGTTGCGCGAACTGATCGTCGACAGTTGAGTGCTGTCGCCCAGCGGACAGCGACGGCGCTGATGGGAACGGTTGCTGCTGTTGTGCTTTCGGGCGTGGTGATGACGTTGATCATTATTGATGATCTGTCGTCGCTCACCGATTCAACCTGGGGGCGCATTCTCATTGTCAAGGTGGTGACAGTTCTCTCCGCTGGTTTGATCGGTGCGGTACACCATTGGCGCGTTGTTCCTCGTCTCGCATCACGAGATGTCCAAACAACGTTCGAGCGTTCGGTAACGATTGAGCTCGCAGCACTGATCGCAGTGATTGCGGTGAGCTCATGGCTTGTGGTGGCAATGCCGTAGCTGACGAAGTTCTGGCGATTGCCCGTCGATAGGTAGGGTCACGTTTATGTTCATAAATGGCGAATGGTGTGAAGCATCCACAGGCAACTCGTTCGATGTCGTCGACCCTGCAACAGGAGTGGTGATCGGCTCAATGCCTGATGGCACAACCGCAGATGCGGAACGAGCAATCGGCGCCGCTGACGCCGCATTCGCTGAGTGGTCGGCGACAACGGCCCGTGAGCGCTCCGACATGTTGCTGAGGGCGTGGCAGATCATGACCGAGCGATCCGGTGAGCTTGCTGAGTTGATGACGCGCGAACAAGGAAAACCGTTGAAGGCGGCGCGTAACGAAGTTAACTACGCGGCTGACTTCCTGCGTTACTACTCCGAAGAAGCAACGCGTGTGGCCGGCGAATGGCTGCCATCGCAACGTGCCGATCAACGGTTCCTCATCTTGCGTCAACCGGTCGGTGTGGTGGCGATGGTGACCCCATGGAACTATCCGATTTCAATGTTGACGAGAAAGATGGGCCCGGCGCTCGCCGCCGGCTGCACGCTGGTGTTGAAGCCAGCTGAAGATACGCCGCTATGCGCGAAGGCGGTGTTTGATGTGTTCATTGAGGCTGGAATACCCGCCGGTGTGATCAATATGGTGACCGGAAAAGATCCAAAGCCAATCGGCGAGGTGTTCACTTCTGATCCGCGTGTCCGCAAGATCACATTCACTGGTTCAACTCCGGTCGGCAGAATGCTCGCAGGCCAGGCTGCTGCGAATCTCAAACGAGTGTCGGTCGAACTCGGTGGTCACGCCCCCTTCATCGTGTTCCCCGACGCTGATCCGGTTCGAGCAGCGAAGGGTGCTGCCGCATTGAAATTTCTCAACTCAGGTCAGGCGTGCATAAGTCCGAATCGTCTGTACGTTTCTGAGCAACATGCTGACGCGTTCACTGAAACGATGGTGGAGCGTGTTGCGAAGGTGAGGGCGGGGAATGGTTTCACCGACGGTGTTGGAGTTGGCCCGTTGGTGAACGAGGCTGCAGTTGCAAAAGTGGAGGCTCAGGTCGATGACGCAGTGGGCAAGGGCGCAGCGGCCCTAGTGGGCGGCCATCGTCTCACCGAAGGAGAATTCTCAGACGGCCACTTTTTCGCTCCGACGCTGCTCAGCGGCGTCACCGACACAATGACGATTTACCGGGAAGAAACGTTTGGTCCGGTTGCTCCGATCATTACCTATGGGAGTATCGAAGAAGTTGTGGCACTTGCAAACGACACCGAATACGGCCTCGCGGCGTACGTCTACACCAACAACATTTCGACGGCAATTCGCACCGCCGAAGGCTTGAGGTTTGGAATCATCGGGGTAAACGATGTGAACCCAACATCGGCGTCGGTGCCATTTGGCGGCATGAAAGATTCTGGGTTGGGACGCGAAGGTTCGCACGACGGAATTGAGGAGTACCTCGAAACAAAGTCAATCGGCTTTGCCGTCTGACCCCTTGTTTTACGTTCCGCAGTAGGTTCGGTACCCAGGTGCCGGGTCGCCCGGCTTGGCGAAACGATCGGCACCCTCAACTCGTTGGTACGGGTGAGTGACGCGTTCGAGCATGTGTATGAACGGGTCGAGATCACCCGCCACAGCCTGAGCCAAAGCCTCTTCGACGAGGTGATTTCGAGGCACATAGATCGGGTTGATGGCGTCAAGACGTTGAACGAGTTTTTCGGTTGTTGCGTTCTCAAGTTGCAGGCGAGATTCCCAACGGGTCGTCCAGTCACCGAGATCGATGTCGTCTCCTCGTAGGTGATCTGAGAGCGAGCGCATCGTTGAGATGAGATCGAGGCGTCGCTCTTGAAGAAGCTGCATAAGGTCGTTGGCGAGAACATCATCGCCATCAACGTGAGTGGAGAGCCCGAGGCGGCGGGCTATGCCGTCGTGCCAATAGCGCGAAAACGTTTCAGGGAATGTTTCAAGCAGTTGTGTGGCTGGTGCGATTGCGTCTTCTGGATTATCGGCGATCAATGGCAGCAACGTTTCAGCGAATCTGGTGAGGTTCCATTGAGCGATAGCTGGCTGTCGGCCAAAGGCGTATCTGCCACCCTCATCGATGCTCGAAAAGACGGTGAGCGGGTCGACGCTGTCCATGAACGCGCACGGCCCGTAGTCGATGGTTTCCCCTGAAATCGTGACGTTGTCGGTGTTCATCACACCGTGAATGAAACCGACGAGCATCCATTCGGCAATGAGCCGAGCCTGACGATCGATGACCGATTGCAGCAGACCGAGATAGCGATCATCAGCGGTGGCGATGTCGGGGTAATGGCGATCGATCGAATAGTCGGCAAGAGCACGAAGGCCATCGAGGTCACCGAGTGCGGCGGCGTACTGGAACGTGCCGACCCTGAGGTGAGATGCCGCCACCCGAACAAGAATCGCTCCGGGCAGCGGTTGTTCTCGCACGGCGAGTTCACCGGTGCTGATGACAGCGAGGGCTCGAGTGGTGGGAATCCCGAGTGCGGCCATCGCTTCGCCGATGAGGTACTCGCGCAGCATTGGCCCCAAGGTCGCCTTGCCGTCACCTCCCCGGGCGAAGGGAGTACGGCCCGAACCTTTGAGGTGAAGATCCCAACGCGAGCCGTGTTGATCGGTGAATTCGCCGACGAGGAGTGCTCGCCCGTCACCGAGTCGTGGTGAGTACGAACCAAATTGATGGCCGGCATAGGCAAGGGCATATCGCTCTGCATCGTCTGCCTCTTCTTGACCAGAGAACAGCGCAAGTGCTTCACCACTGCACAGCCATTCAGGCTCAATCCCAAGGTCGGGCGCGAGCTCGGAATTCGCAATGACAAGCCGCGGCTCAGCTGACACATCAGCCTTCCAACTCATTGCGAGCGACGGAAGCGTGCGTGCGTACGTGTGTTGGAACTCAGGTGGCGCAACGAGCGAAGCCATGGTCACAGGGTAGAGCGATCTTCACTGTTGAGGTGACTGGAGCGTCAGGTCGCAGTCGACGTCGATCGACCGATGGGACCAACGATGAAGATGACGGCAGCGCATGCAGATGCAATTGCTCCAGCGATGAATACCGCTGGAGCGCCAGATGCGCTGAGCAATACGCCTGCAAGAAGCGGTCCGATGGTTTGACCGAGTCGGGCGAACCCGACCCACGTTGCAACGACTGCTCCCCGGTGCTCTTGCGGGGCTTCGCTCATTGCCACCTCCTGCAGGTTGGGGATGATCGCCCCCTCTCCGAGTCCGTAACACAATGTCCCGATGATGAGCACGATGAGGACGTGAGCCCAACCGATGAAGATCATCCCCATCGCCCAGAAACACGCGCTGATCGCAAGCGCCCATCTCACGCTTATGACCCGCCGGATACGTCCGAGATTGAACCCAACCAGTGCAGATGACAGCGCGGGAACACTGATCATGAAGCCTCGCCACCCCGATGACATCGCGAACCGGGTGTCAAGATGGTCGGGCATTGCGGTGAGGAAGACGCCGAAAATGATTGCGAATGACAGGGTGCCGACGGTGACGGTGGTCGCAATCACGGGTGTTCTCATTGCGGTACCCACGCCCGCGAGCTGTGATTTCAGTGGTTGAGCAGTTCGGACGGGCTCGTCGCGCAGCACATTCCACGCATAGGCCGCGCTCAGAAACCCGAATCCATATCCGAGCGTTGCGATCCGCCAACTGAAGAATTCTGCGATCACACCGGATGCGAGCGGGATGATCGCAAGACCGATGGTGAGGATCGCTGCATTTCGCCCAATCCACGTCGTGCGCTCCTCACCCTCAAAGTGGTCGCCGATGAGGACAACACCAAGGTTGATAAGTCCGGCTGAGCCGACACCGAGAAGAAATCGGGTTGCTACGAGCATGGCGAAGTTCGCAGCGACAGCGGTGAGCACTCCTGCGAGACCAAACACGATGAGGCAGAGCGTGAGAATCGGCCGCCGGCCCCACCGATCGGCGGCAAAACCGATGATCGGAGCAAGAAAAATGCCGGGCAGTGATGCGGCTGCAACGAGAGGGCCAGCTGAACCAGCCGACTGATCGAACGTGTCAAGAATGTCGGGAAGTAACGGTGAAACGAGACTGTTCGCCATAATGCCCGTCAGCGTGACGGCAAAAACGAGGGGAAGAACTCGATGGCCGGAAGATTGTTGCACAGGAGCACACCATAGGGTTTGGGACATGGCCTTACCCGACTGATATCGTTGTCAAACGATGTCGCTATTTCTGCGCGATTACCTCAACGTTGTTTGGTTCGGACTGGCGGCAATGCTGTTGGCAGGTCTTCTGCTTGGTATTGCTGCGCTTATCCGGCCGTCTCGACCCTCCCCTGAGAAACTCCTTACCTACGAGTCAGGTGTTGATCCGGTAGGTCTCGGATGGTCACAAAGCCAAGTCCGGTACTACGTGTTCGCATTGCTCTTCGTCATCTTTGACGTTGAGGCTGTGTTTATCTTCCCATGGGCTGCCGCCATCGAGCGTTATGGCACCTTCGGGTTGGTCACCATGCTCGCGTTCATCGTGTTGTTGCTTGACGGACTCGTATATGCCTGGAAGCGAGGACTTCTCCGATGGGTCTAGTCGACCGTGGCCGTTTGCCGGCTCCACTCACCAAATTGTTCAACATTGGTCGTTCCTACTCAATGTGGGTATATCAGTGGGGTCTCGCGTGTTGCGCCATCGAGATGGGTGCGGCATTCGGATCGCCCCGCTACGACGTCATGCGTCTCGGTGTTATCCCATTGCCAGCAAGCCCTCGTCAAGCCGACCTTGTCGTCGTATCAGGAACTGTCACCGACAAGATGGCACCAGCTGTGAAGCGCTTGTACGAGCAGATGCCAGAGCCAAAGTACGTCATCTCGATGGGTTCATGCGCGAACTGTGGTGGCCCCTACTGGGATTCGTACTCGGTGACGAAGGGTGTCGACCAGATCGTTCCGGTCGATGTGTATGTGCCCGGCTGCCCTCCTCGACCAGAGGCTCTGTTGGAAGGCGTTGTGCTCCTGCAGCAGCGGATTAAGCACGAAGATATGGGTGCCCGTTGGCGTGGAGAAGGCTTCAAGCCGATTGTGCGAGAGAGTGAGCCCATCGTCGTCGGAGGTGGCCCAATTGAGTGACACCGACACTGACGAATCAACACCAGTTGTTGACGAACTGCGCGATGAGATCGTTGCCCGGCTTCGTGCAGATCTCGGTGATGCGGTGGTCGACGTTCATCAGGTGCCGCAGGTTGATCTCTGGGTGCGAGTGACTCCCGAGTCGTGGCGTGCAGCTGGTGAAGCGCTGCGGGCACAGGGTTTTGACTATTTCTGCTTTCTTTCAGCAATGGACTGGATGCCATCGCCATTTGGTGACGGCGAGAACGACCCGACCGAAGAAGTCGAAGAAGATCCGGCCGCAAGCGAGATCCGTCAGGGTTACACCGGGGGAGACACCCGATTCCAAATGCTGGCCCGTGTCACCGACACCCGACGGCATGTGAGCGTCACCTTGAAAGCGGACCTCCCTCAACATGACGACGGCGCAATGTCGATCGAGAGTTGGATTCCCGTGTACGCCGGTGCGAATTGGCATGAGCGTGAAACCCATGAGATGTTCGGCATTTCGTTTGACGGCCACCCCGATCTGCGAAATATGTACCTCCCCGGTGATTTCGAGGGCTACCCATTGCGAAAAGATTTCCCCCTGCTCGCACGCTTGGTGAAGCCATGGCCCGGGATTGTCGATGTTGAACCAATGCCAGCGAGCGATGATGACGAAGGAGATGACTCATGACGATGTTGTCCGAACGCCAGCAGATGTCGTATATCGCTGCTCAAGCTGCTGACGCCCGATTGAACGTTGAGCTTGAAACCGAGGGAATGACCCTCAACATCGGCCCACAGCACCCCGCAACCCACGGAACGCTCCGAATCATCGCTCGTCTTGACGGTGAGCAGGTGGTCTGGGCCGAGCCATCGGCGGGGTACATGCACCGGGGCTACGAGAAGCTCACCGAAGTTCGCACATTCCCGCAAGTCACTGCGCTGATCAACCGAATTGACTGGCTCGGATCGTTCGCAAACGAGGTGCCTTTCATTCTTGCTGCCGAACAGTTGATGAATATTGAGGCCCCGCCTCGCGCGCAGCACATCCGAACCATTCTCTTTGAACTCTCTCGCATCGCAAATGTGAGTCTGTTCCTCGGCGACCTCGGCGTGCAGATGGGAGCGGTGACCCCGGTGTTCATGGCATTCCGTGACCGCGAGTACGTGCTGAACCTCATTGAAGGCGCAACTGGTGGCCGTTTCCATCCAAACTTTGACCGCATTGGTGGGCTGAAAGACGACCTGCCGAAGGGCTGGCTTGACGAGACCCGTCAGGTCATGAAGAAACTCCGCAATTTCTGCGATGAGATCGAAGACCTGCTCTTTGGAAACGAGATTTTCCAAAGTCGTACACGAGGAATTGGCGTGATCCCCGCTGATGTCGCCCGCCAGTACGGGTTGTCAGGAGCGAACCTGAGAGCCTCAGGTGTTGACTGGGACCTCCGCCGAGACCAGTCACTTCCGTTGGCATACGACAAGGTTGATTTCCGGGTGTGGACGCACCCAGACGGTGACTCTTGGGCCCGATGCTGGATTCGCCTCCAGGAGGTTCGCGAGGCAACCAAGATCGTCGATCAACTCATCGAAACCCTGCCCCCCGGCCCGGTCATGACGAAGGTGCCTCGTATCATCAAGGTTCCTGAGGGCGAAGCATGGGTGTCAACCGAGAACCCCCTCGGTGAGATGGGGTATTACGTGGTCTCAAAGGGTGACCTTGGACCATTCCGGGTGAAGATTCGCTCGGCGTCGTTCAACAACATTTCGATCACCCCGTGGGTGTTGAAGGGTGTGTACGTGCCCGACATCATCACGATTTTGGCGAGTCTTTACTTCATCCTTGGAGATATCGATCGCTGATGATGAGCATCGCTCTTGAAATTCCTTACTGGGGTCAGTCGTTGCTCCGGGTGCTCGGTGGTATCGGCGCCGTCTTGCTGCCCGCTGGCACGATCGTTTACCTCTTTCTGTTCAAGATGATGTCGTTTATGCAGAGCCGTCTTGGCCCCATGGAAGCTGGGCCCTTCGGCTCGATGCAGTTGCTTGCCGAGGTTGGCAAATGGCTGCAGAAAGAGGACATCATTCCCGAGAATGCTGACGCGAAGATCTACAAGTTGGCTCCCGTCATCGTGCTGGTGTCGACGTTCTTGCTCGTCGTTGTCGTTCCATTTGGGCCCGATGCTCTCTTCACCAACTTCTCCGCCGGCGTGTTTTATGCGCTCGCCATCGGTTCGGTGTCGGTGATCGGCATTCTCGTTGCCGGTTGGTCGAGCGCAAACAAGTACTCACTGCTCGGTGGTCTCCGAGCCGCAGGTCAGCTCATCGCCTATGAACTTCCGATGGTGTTGGCGGTCGTTGGCGTCGTGATTCAGGCCGGATCAATGAACCTGCAGCAGATCGTTGTGGCGCAGAACTCAGGCTCAATCTTCGGCTGGGACGGAGTCGGCTTCCCGTTTGTGCTCACTCAGTTCGTTGGGTTCCTCATTTTCATGATTGCGGTTCAGGCAGAACTCACTCAGGTGCCGTTTGACATGCCGATCGCAGAGTCAGAGTTGGTGTCGGGTTACATGACCGAATACTCCGGCTTCCGATTCCTCATCTTCTTCATCGGCGAGTTCGCTACCGCCGGTGTGTTTGCGTTCATTGCGTCGGTTCTTTTCCTCGGTGGCTGGGGTATCCCGTTCTCGTGGTTTGGCTGGGAGTCACTCGACGCTGTCGACGGCTGGATGAACATTGTTGGTCCAGTCATCATGCTGACGAAGATGCTGGTGCTCACCGGCATCATTATGTGGGTGCGTTTTTCGTACCCACGGTTCCGTGAAGACCAACTCCAGCGGTTTGCATGGAAGGTGCTCATTCCGTTGTCGCTCGCAAATATTGCGGTGACCGCCATCTTGAAGGTTGCGATCTGATGCCAAAGGTTCCTGGTCTCGTAAAAGGTCTTGGCGTCACCATGGGGACGCTGTTCCGTACCGTAAAAAATGGTGCAGACACAGTGCAGTACCCGCATGCAAAAGAAGCGCCTCCCGTTCGTGCTCGCGGCGTGATTGCGTTGCGTGAAGACAACTGCACGGCGTGCATGCTGTGCGCGCGTTCATGCCCCGACTGGTGCATCTACATCGAAGGACACAAGCAACTCGCACCGCCACGACGCGCCGGTGGCAAGCCTCGCAAGGTCAACCATCTCGACCGTTTCGATATCGACTATGCCCTTTGCATGTATTGCGGTATTTGCGTAGAGG
Source organism: Ilumatobacteraceae bacterium (assembly GCA_022425725.1). Classification (GTDB taxonomy): domain Bacteria; phylum Actinomycetota; class Acidimicrobiia; order Acidimicrobiales; family Ilumatobacteraceae; genus Casp-actino5. The sequence goes on along the minus strand of JAKMEY010000019.1, from coordinate 11,220 downwards.
TGTGTCCGTTCGATGCACTCTTCTGGAGCCCTGAATACGAGTATTCAGAACCTCGTATCGCTGACTTGTTGCACGATAAAGACAAGCTCGGCGAGTGGATGGAAACCGTTCCAGAAGCACCCGAACTTGAAGCCGGCGCGGAGAAGAAGAAATGAGCTTGATGCTCGCCGCTGATGTCAACGTTGCGCAGAACGTTAGCTTCTACATCATCGCCGCCATCATGGTGTTCGGTGCGTTGCGTGTCGTGAGTGGCCGTAATGTCGTGCACGCTGCGCTGTGGCTCGTCGTCGTTCTCGGTGGAGTTGCTGCTCAGTACTTGTTGGCGGCTGCTGAATTTGTGGCGATTTCTCAGGTCATGGTCTACATCGGAGCCGTCATGGTGCTGTTCTTGTTCGGCATTATGTTGACCCGAGCGACGATCGGCGATGAAGCAGATCTCAATAACAAGAACTGGTCGATCGGAATTCCGGTGTCGTTGTTGCTTGCCGGCACCTTGGTCTGGGTCATTGTCGATCAGTACGGCGGAGAGGTGCTTGCGTCCCCCGAAGAGCCGATGTCGACGACCGCTATTTCTGATGTGTTTCTCCGTGAAGGCCTTGTGCCGTTCTTGGCGTTGTCGTTCGTGCTCTTAGCAGCTGCAATTGGCGCGATTGTCTTGGCGAGGAAGGACTGACATGTACGCAGTGAACTTCCTCATCTTGGCGGCAGTGCTGTTCTCAATAGGGGTCTTTGGTGTTATCGCCCGGCGTAACGCGGTGATGGTGTTGATGTCGATCGAGTTGATTCTCAACTCGGTGAACCTCAACCTGATCGCATTTGCAATGATGAACAACTCACCTGAGGGGCATGTCTTCGCTCTGTATGTGATTGCGGTAGCGGCCGCAGAAGTTGGTGTTGGCCTTGCGATGGTGCTGATGATTTATCGCAACCGTCGTTCGATCGCTCTTGATGAACTCTCGGTGATGAAGGGTTAATGGTCTAATGCTTGGAGCAACCCTCTCATCTGGCTGGTTCTTGGAGAACGCGTGGCTGATCCCGCTCATTCCAGCGATCGGTTTCGTCTTCATCATTCTGTTCGGCAAGAAGATGCCGCAAAATGGCAGCGAAATAGGCATCGTCTCGATCGGTATTTCGCTTGCGATTGCAATCGGTGCGACGTTCCAATGGATCGACCGAGTGAACTCGGCATCGGGCGGCAGCGACTACGCCTCAGGTGGCTTCTTCGGTGCGTTCCGAGCAATCTTCCCTACCGCTGCCGATGGAGGCTACGGGGCGTCGTTTGTTGAGCCGGTGGTGAAGTCGTGGACCTGGTGGCAATCGGGTGGCCTCGAATTTGGCATCGGTCAGCACATCGACGGATTGGCGATCATGCTGCTGCTGCTCGTCACATTCATTTCATTCTTGGTGCAGATCTACTCAACCGAGTACGTCTCAGGTGACCGTCGCTACACCCATTTCTTCGCATCGTTGACGCTCTTTTCGGCAGGAATGCTTGTCATGGTTCTCGCGGAGAACATGCTGCAGCTCATTCTCGGTTGGGAAATCATGGGTCTGTGCTCGTTCATGCTCATCGGTCACTGGTGGGAAGAAGAAGCGAACTCTCGTGCCGCCCTGAAGGCATTCTTCACTGTTCGTGTTGGTGACGTCGGGCTCCTTGTCGGCACCGCAATTATCTTCTTTGGTGCGAACGATTGGGCGGTCGAACACGGATCTAACGGCTTCTCCATTCGAGGCATCTCAGCGTGGGCACTGTCGGGCGAGGCCTCACAGAGCGTCCTGTTCTGGGGTGGCGTTGCGCTCTTTATCGCCTCGATCGGTAAGTCGGGCCAATTCCCACTTCACACGTGGCTACCTGACGCCATGGCCGGCCCCACCCCGGTGTCGTCACTTTTGCACTCGTCGACCATGGTCGTCGCTGGTGTCTTCTTGGTCGCACGTCTCTACCCGGTGTTCTTCGTCGGATTCGACATCCTTGATACCACGGTGAACTTCATCACCATCATCGGTGGCATCACGATCATCGTCGCTGCCGCGCTTGCATTCGTTCAAGACGACATCAAGAAAGTCTTGGCGTATTCAACGGTGTCTCAGCTCGGCTACATGATGCTCGGTCTCGGTGTTGGTGCATGGCTTCCTGCCGTGTTCCACATCTTCACGCACGCATTCTTCAAGTGTGCACTGTTCTTGGGTGCGGGTTCGATCAGCCACTCCGGTTCACATCACTCATTCGACATGAAGAAAGACATGGGTGGTCTGGCGAAGAAGATGCCGATCACGGCGGCTACATGGATGGTGTCGACCGCTGCGCTGTGCGGTATCCCGTTCTTCTCAGGGTTCTTCTCGAAAGACGAGATCATCGATAACGCCAGCCACAACGGCTACCAGTTCTTCTACTACGTCGCGCTGGTTGGCGCCTTCATGACCCCTGCGTACATGACCCGGGCGACCTACCTCACGTTCTTTGGGAAGCCGCGCGGTGCCGCAGCAGGTGAGCATCACGATGAAGGCCATGACGACGCTCACGGAGCTGCTCACGCCGATCATGACGATCACAACGGCGACGCCCACGATGATCACGGTGCCCACGATGATCACGGCGCCCACCATGGGCCGCACGAGTCGCCGTGGCGAATCACGGCTCCGCTCATCGTTCTCTCCATTCTTGCGATCGGCTCCGGATATCTCAACGCGCCTGCGTTTGGCACGCATTACTTCACCGACTGGGTAGAGCCCGTCGGTGTCGAAGTCGCGTTAGATGACGAGTATGGGTACTCATCTGGAGAAGATGAGAGTGCAGGCATTGTCCTTGCGGCGGTGCAGGCAGGCGACGAGGAGTACGACGTCAAAGCAAAAGGCTGTGGATTCGCTGATCCATCTGAAGGCACTGTCTGTTACGCACCGAAATTGAGTCATGCTGTGTTCTCATGGTCGAAGGCGATGCCGTCGATCATCCTTGTCTTTGCGGGCATTCTCTTCAGCGCGTGGGTCTGCATGGGAATCTACGGCGACCGAAGAAACCCGTTTGCTGGCCTCACATCAAAGTTCGCTCCAGCACGGTGGGTTCACACATTGCTGGTCAACAAGTACTACTTGGATCACCTCTACGAAAAGGTCATCGTGTTTGCGTTCGCTCACCCGATAGCGCGAGCGGCCTACTGGGTGAACCAAAACATTCTCGACGGCATCGTCAACAACGTTGGACGCGGGGGCCGGAGAACCGGCGAATGGGTCTATCGCAACGTCGACCAGCGTGTGGTTGATGGAGCGGTGAACGCATCTGGATTGGCAGCGAGCGAAGGCGGCCACGCCTTGCAGCCGGTCCAATCAGGAAAGGTCAATCAGTACGGAGCGTTGCTCTTCGGTGCAGCGACGGTGGGAGCAATCGTTCTCATCCTCGTGAACATCTGAGTCAGCACACCCAGAGGGCACAACAATTATGCAAACCATTACCAACGACACCTGGCTCCTAACGGTCGGCACCTTCTTGCCGCTCGTTGGCGTTCTTCTCATGATGTTCGTACCGGCATCAGAAGAGAAGACACATAAGCAGATCGGCATTCTTACTTCTGCGGTGACCGCAGCTGTTGGTGTGTACACGCTGCTTCGCTTCGATTTTGATCAGAGTGAGAAGTTGCAGTTCTTCGTTGACAGTGAGTGGATCACTGTTATCAAGTCGAATTACACCATCGGCCTCGATGGCATCAGCCTTCCGCTGTATTTCTTGTCGATGGTCGTGACGTTGCTTGTCATGATCTACACCTGGGACAACATGCCGGACGCTGGCAACCCGAAGTCGTTCATCATCCTGATGCTGGTGCTGCAGGTCGGTATGGCGGGGTCGTTTATCGCCCAAGACCTCATCTTGTTCTTCGTGTTCTTCGAAGTCGTTCTCCTGCCGATGTACTTCATGATCGGTGTCTGGGGCGGCGACGATCGTCAATACGCGTCATTGAAGTTCTTCCTTTACACCATGTTTGGTTCGGCCCTCATGCTCGTGGCCTTCCTGGCGCTCTTCTTCCAGACCGGTGCGGCGTCGTTCTCATTTGCGCACCTCATGGAGGCTGGAGCGCTTATCGATCGTGATGTGCAGATCTGGATCTTTGCAGGAATGTTCGTCGGATTTGCGGTGAAGGTGCCGATGTTCCCGTTCCACACCTGGCTGCCTGATGCACACACTCAGGCACCGACACAGGGTTCAGTCATCTTGGCCGCAATCCTTCTGAAGCTCGGTACCTACGGTTTCGTCCGCATCGCCATTCCGATGCTTCCCCAAGGCGCAAAGGCGTGGGCTCCGGCCATTGGCATCCTCGCCGTGATCGGCATCATCTATGGTGCACTCGGATGCCTCGCTCAAACCGACATGAAGCGCCTGATCGCGTTCTCATCGGTCGCTCACATGGGATTCGTCATGCTTGGTATCTCGACCCTCACCGACTTCGGTATCAACGCGGCTCTGTTCGGAATGGTCGCTCACGGCCTCATCACTGGCATGCTCTTCTTCGTTGCCGGTTCGGTGAAGCATCGCTACCACACGCTTGAGATTTCGCGACTTTCTGGCCTGCTCATTCAGATGCCGCGCTTGGGTTGGATTCTTGGTTTCGCAGCAATGGCATCGCTCGGCCTTCCCGGCCTTGCCGGGTTCTGGGGCGAGTTCCCCGCAATCCTGTCTGCCTATAACCCCAACTTCGGGTTGAGCGAGGCACTCTTCCGCACGCTCATGGTGATTGCCGCAATCGGTACGGTGTTCGCTGCTGCCTACCTCTTGTGGTTGTATCAGCGCACCGCATTTGGACGTCCGAACCCAGAGTTCGAACAGAGCGCTCATCACCCGGTTGGCGCTGGCGTGAACGATGAGCACCACGATGTTGATCTCCACGACGTCACAAAGATCGAGTGGATCGCTTGGACTCCGTTCCTCATTGCGATCGTTGTCTTCGGTGTGTACCCACAACTGATGTTCGGTGTGATGGACCCGGCCGTGTCGTTGCTCATTGAGCGCGTAGGAGCGGGCATCCCGTGATCAGTTCTCTGCTCGCTCAAGCCTGGACGGCGCCAACGATCGATTGGCATGCCATCGCACCTGAGTTGGTGTTGATTGCTGGTATCAACCTGGTGCTGCTGATTGATCTCTGGCTCGACGAGTCGAAAAAGTGGGCGATGGCGACTTTGACCGGTTTTGTCATGCTTGGCGCAGTGATCCCGGTGGTGACGCTTGCTGTTCTTGGCGGAGACGTGCGAGACGCCATTTTTGATGGCCGATATGTGGTCGATGAGTACGCCCTCATTCTGAAGGCATTGTTCTTACTCGTCGGTTATGTCGTGGTGTTGCTCAGTCAGAACGAGCTCGAAGAGGGTGGCTATTACCAGGGCGAGTTCTATGTGCTCATGATGGTGAGCGTGCTCGGCATGGTGATGATGGCCTCAAGCCGTGACCTTCTCAGCGTGTTTGTTGCACTTGAACTGCTCTCGATTCCTGCGTACATGATGGCTGCCTGGCGTAAGCGTGATGTGAAGAGCAACGAGGCTGGTGTGAAGTATTACCTGCTTGGTGTATTCGCTTCAGGTGTGCTGCTGTACGGAATGAGTTTCTTGTATGGCACGACAGGCTCGACCAAACTCACTGAAATCGGCGCAGCGCTCTCGGGTGATCTCACCGGAATGCAGGTGTTGGCAGTTGTCTTTGTCGTCGCCGGCTTTGCGTTCAAGATCTCTGCGGTTCCGTTCCACACTTGGGCACCAGACACCTACGAAGGTGCTCCAACACCCGTTACTGCGTTCTTGTCGGTCGCATCGAAATCAGCAGGCTTTGTGGCTCTGCTCACCGTGCTCTACCTCGGTCTCTATGGCGCCGATGAGGTGCATGGCCCGTTCATCTGGGCGATGGCTGCACTCACGATGACCGTCGGCAACATGGTCGCCCTCCGGCAAACCAACATCGTTCGCATGCTCGCCTATTCATCGGTGAGTCAGGGTGGGTTCATTCTCATGCCGCTCGCAGTCATGGGTACCGGAGTTGCCGAGTCATCGCTGAGAGCGGTCGTGATCTACCTGCTCATCTATGCCTTCTCGAACCTCGGCGCATTCGCAGTCATTATTGCGGTTGCTCGCAAAACTCGCTCGGGCGAGATTTCATCGTTTGGTGGGCTCATGTCGTACGCGCCAGGTCTCGGCGTGTTGATGACCATCTTCTTGGCCTCGCTTGCTGGAATCCCGCCGCTCGGCATCTGGATTGCGAAACTCCAGGCGTTCAAGGCGCTCATCGATGCGGGTTCAACATCGGCCTATGTCTTGGCAATCATCGCAGCGGTGAACACGGTCATTGCGGCGGGTTACTACATGCGTGTGCTCCGCCAGATCTGGATGTCGCCGGTGCCAGATGGTGATACGACCCCGATATCGCCACCATCATCGATCTGGTTGGCGCTTGGTATTACCGCAGCTGGAACCGTTGTCCTCGGCATCTTGCCAGGGCTTGTGTTGCGCTTCGCTGATCTTCCTGACTTGACCGGTGCCCTCGGGCTCTGAGCTCTCACCGGTCGGTTTCGACCGGTTCATGGCTGACGCTCTTTACGGCAGCAATGGTTTTTACTCCTCGGGAGGTTCGGCTGGACGCCGAGGCGATTTCATCACTTCACCCGAGATAGGGCCGTTATTTGGTGCGGTGGTGGCACGCTTTCTCGACGCTGAATGGAATGCCGCAGGGTCTCCCTCAGTATTCAACGTCTACGAAGTGGGGGCCGGACCAGGAACCTTGGCCCGTTCGGTCGTCACCGCTGAGCCCAAGTGCTCCGCCGCCCTCAGATATCACGCGATTGAAATTGCAGATCATCAACGTGAAGCGCATCCCTCGGGTGTTGCGTCGTTGAATTCGCTACCCGAAGGAGATCTTCATGGCGTCGTCCTCGCCAACGAGTTACTTGACAATCTGCCATTTCGACTTGCGGTATTCGATGGAACGTGGCGGGAAGCGTTCGTGGCCGAGACAAGCTCGGGAGCCCAAGAGCTGTTAAGCGCACCGTTCGATCCGTGCCCAACGGTGCTTCCTGCTCAGGCGGTTCACGGTGCCCGAGCGCCCCTCATCGATGAGGCTGCGTCATGGGTGAATGGGATTGCCGAGCGACTCAATGGCACGCTGGTTGCCTTTGACTATTTCACTCAAACAACGTCAGGGCTTGTGGAGCGCCCATGGCGGGAATGGCTGCGTACCTACCGGTCACATGAACGTGGTGGCCACTACCTCATGTCGGCTGGGGAGCAGGACATCACTACCGAAGTGCCGATCGATCAATTGCCCGAGCCTTCGACGGTTCGCTCGCAATCTCAGTGGCTCGAGTTGCACGGTCTGTCAGAACTGGTTGAAGAAGGGCGTCGTGAGTGGGCGAAGAATGCTGCACGCCCAGATGTGAGGGCGCTCAAAATGCGTTCTCGGATTTCTGAAGCTGAAGCCCTTACCGACCCTGAGGGGCTTGGTGGATTCCTTGCGATCGAGTGGCGGCAGTGAATCGACCACCCCTGTTGTCGTAGAGTTTGAGGTACTTCGCACGTCACAGGGGGAACGATGACAGAGAACCACGAGACCATCGACGCACTTTCGCATGAGAATCGGCGCTTCCCGCCATCTGCAGACTTCTCATTGAGCGCCCATGTCAGCGATGGAGGCCTGCATGATGAGGCTGCTGCAGACCTTGAGGCATTTTGGGCCCGTCAGGCTTCGGAGCTCATCAGTTGGCAGCAGCCGTGGTCGAAGGTGCTCGAGTGGGATCTTCCCTACGCGAAATGGTTTGTTGATGGAAAACTGAACGTTGCTGAGAACTGTCTCGATCGACATGTGAAGGCTGGCTTCGGCGACAAGGTTGCCATCTATTGGGAAGGTGAGCCTGGTGATACACGCACCATCACGTATGCAGAGTTGCTCGCTGAAGTCGAGCAGTTTTCGAATGTGTTGAAGAACCTCGGGGTCACCAAGGGTGATCGCGTCAACATTTATCTCCCGATGGTTCCCGAAGCCGCAGTTGCGATGTTGGCTTGTGCTCGTATTGGTGCCCCTCACTCGGTGGTCTTCGGGGGTTTCTCTTCTCAATCGCTCATCGACCGAATCAATGACGCCGAAGCGAAGGTGTTGATCACAGCCGATGGTGGATATCGGCGCGGTGAGGTCTTCCCGCTGAAGCCTGCTGCCGATGAAGCGGTCGCCCAGACACCATCGATTGAGCATGTTGTTGTCGTCGAGCGTGGTGGCAATGAGGTCGACATGGTGGAAGGGCGCGACCACTGGTACCACGACCTTATGGCGGCGGCCGATGCGTCGTGCCCGCCTGAAGCAATGGATTCTGAAGACCTGCTGTTCTTGCTGTACACATCAGGCACGACAGGCAAGCCCAAGGGCATCATGCACACGACCGGTGGCTACCTCACTCATGTGGCGTACACCCATCGCAACGTCTTCGACCTTCATCGTGACCGAGATGTGTACTGGTGCACGGCCGATGTAGGCTGGATTACTGGCCATTCATACATCGTGTATGGCCCGCTTGCGAACGGCGCCACCCAGGTCATGTACGAAGGCGTACCAAATCACCCGGGCAACGACAGGTTCTGGGAGATCGTCGAAAAGTACAAGGTCACCATTTTCTATACCGCACCCACTGCGATCAGAACGTTCATGAAGTGGGGCGCTGATGAACCCGCGAAACATGACTTGTCGTCGCTTCGTTTGCTCGGCACGGTTGGCGAACCGATCAATCCTGAAGCATGGATGTGGTACCACGAACACATCGGTGGCGGACGTTGCCCGATCGTTGATACGTGGTGGCAGACCGAAACCGGTGGCATCATGATCTCGCCGCTGCCGGGTTACACCACAACAAAGCCGGGCTCGGCAACGTTCGCCCTTCCTGGCGTGGACATCGCAGTGGTTGACGACGGCGGTAACGAAGTTGATGGGGGAGGGGGATACCTGACTCTGACCCGTCCATGGCCGGGAATGCTCCGAGGCATTTGGGGTGACCCTCAGCGTTTTGTGGAGACCTATTGGAGCCGGTTCGATGGGTCGTACTTCGCTGGTGACGGGGCCCGCCTCGACGATGATGGCTACCTGTGGTTGCTCGGTCGCGTCGACGATGTCATGAACGTCTCGGGTCATCGCATTTCAACAACCGAAGTCGAGTCAGCCCTGGTATCGCACCCGTCGGTTGCGGAGGCAGCGGTTGTCGGAGCAAACGATCCCACCACCGGGCAGGCGATTTTTGCGTACGTCACGTTGCGCGGCGGCCACGATGTTGATGTCGCAACGTTGCGTGATCACGTCGCTGCAGAGATCGGTGCGATCGCAAAACCGAAAGCAATTTTCTTCACACCTGATCTTCCAAAGACTCGGTCAGGAAAGATCATGCGCCGGCTGCTGCGAGACGTCGCCGAAGGTCGCAACCTTGGCGACACAACCACGTTGGCTGATGCGAGCGTCGTCGACGAACTGCAGCGACGGGCCTCTGAGGCTCCATCTGAAGACTGACGTTAAGGGGCGTTCAGTCGCGGAAGTTGTTGAATTGCAATGGAATGCCGATATCGGCACCCTTCAACATCGCGATCACATTCTGTAGATCGTCGCGCTTTTTGCCAGTGACGCGAACCGACTCACCTTGAGTCTGGCTGTTCACTCCCTTGGGGCTATCTGACTTGATGAGCTTGTTGATTTCCTTGGCTTTCTCAGAAGAAATACCCACCTTGATCGTGACCACCTGGCGCACGGTGTTTTGAGTCGCCTCTTGGACATCGCCGTAGTCGACCCCTTTCAGTGATACCCCGCGCTTCACAAGTTTTTCTTCGAGTACGACTCTCAACGCACCGAGACGATCTTCACTCACGGTGTGCAAGGTGATGACCATGTCGTTTTGTTCAATCGTCGAGTTCGTGTTTTTAAAGTCGAAGCGGTTGGAGACCTCTCGCTGAGCCTGATCAATGGCGTTTCGCACCTCTTGGGCATCGACTTCGGAGACAACATCAAAACTTGGCATGAGAAATACCGTATCGGAATCGCCATCGAAGGGGTGGCTGGCGATATCCGCAGATACCATTCCGGGTCGACATATGGGTCGGTGCCCGAGCGGCCAAAGGGAGCAGACTGTAAATCTGCCGGCATTGCCTTCGGAGGTTCAAATCCTCCCCGGCCCACCAACAACAGAGATGTGACTGCTTCGGCCAACAACCGGATCAGCCCAACCCCGTTTCGAGCCGGCCGGAGATCTTCCGACCGGCTCGATACGTTCAGAGCATGAGTTGCATCACCGCAACATCAAGCCATCGGTTGAATTTCCGGCCCACTTGACGCTCGATGCCGACTAGCTCGAAACCAACAGAGCGGTGTAACGCAAGAGAGCCTTCACCACTTGCTTCGATTCGGGCGATGATGCTGTGAAACCCTCCGTCGCGAGCGGTGTCACAGATCGCGGACAGCAATTGGTGACCGATACCGCGACCATGATGATCGTGGGCGACGTAGACCGAGTCTTCCACGGTCGTCGAGTAGGCGGCGCGTTCTTTGTATTTCGACAGTGACGCGAATCCGACCACTTCACCGGTTGTTTCATCGCACGCCACGATTGCGCTGAAGGCTCCTGAGCGGCGTTGAATCCAATCGCGCTGCTCGCGAATCGTGCGTGGAACCATGTCCATCGTGCTCGTCGAGTTGAGCACCTCAGCATTGTAAATCTCCGCAATACCGGCAGCGTCGTCGACGGTCGCTCGACGGATGACGACCGGTGGTTGGGATGGCGCTGAACTCACGTTCGCGGAGCGTATCTACTTCGAGGTGGGAACAGCCATTGTGGCTGTACACTTTCCGGCTGGTCGCGGCTCTGCCGCGCCCAATGCCCTCTTAGCTCAGTCGGCAGAGCACAGCCATGGTAAGGCTGGTGTCGTGGGTTCGATTCCCACAGAGGGCTCGACCATACGGTCGATCCCCGGATCGGCCGGGGGCAAGCCTTGGCGGCGTAGCTCAGTAGGTCAGAGCATCCGGCTCATAATCGGAAGGTCATCGGTTCGATCCCGATCGCCGCTACCAACTAATAGAAACACCGTAAATAAAGGAAGCATTGTCATGAGTAAGGCGAAGTTTGAGCGTACGAAGCCGCATGTGAATATTGGGACGATGGGTCATATTGACCATGGGAAGACGACGTTGACGGCTGCGATTTCGAAGACGTTGTCTGATCGTGGGATGGC
>JAKMEY010000001.1 GCA_022425725.1 Ilumatobacteraceae bacterium | reverse complement strand
AGGGCGTCAATGTCAAGGCCGGAGTCAGTTTCATCAAGAATCGCAATCTCTGGTTCGAGAAGCGCCATCTGCATGATTTCGTTACGCTTCTTCTCGCCACCTGAAAAGCCCTCGTTGAGGTATCGGTCAACGAATGAGGAATCCATTCCGAGACGCTGCATCCACTCCATCGCAGCGAGTCGCAACTCAAGGACCGAAAGGTCGATGCCCTTGCGGGCTGAGAGTGCCTGGCGCAAAAACTGGATGACCGACACGCCCTGAATTTCCTGCGGATACTGGAACGCAAGAAACATGCCGGCTCTTGCTCGCTCATCTGGAGAGTCATCGAGCACCGACTGGCCGAGCAACTTGATATCTCCACCAGTGACTTCGTACTCGGGAGAGCCGAGCAGAGTGTTGCCGAGCGTCGATTTGCCGCAGCCATTCGGCCCCATAATTGCGTGAACTTCACCGGGAAGGACAGTGAGGTTAAGCCCTCGAAGGATCTCGCCAGTTGACTCTGCTGCATCGCCAGCAGGACGAGCGCTGAGGTCAGAAATGTCGAGGAGCGGAGCCGTGGCCTCAGGTGACTGGGACATGGTCATAGTGTAGAACCCACTCAGGAATTAGCACTGTCCTCGTAGGGGAAATTCAGTGTGGCAGGGGTCTCAACCCGCTGATAGTGCCTTCCACAGCGATGAGTATGACTTGTACTCGTAGGCGTCAAAGATGTATCCCGATTCTTTGAGTGCCCGGTGGTACTTCGGCAGGCTCCGGAATGGCACCCCCGAGTCGACGTGATGGGCAAGGTGATAGCCGAGCTGGTACGGCGCCATAAAGAAACGGGTGATTGGGTCCATGCGCACACAGTGTGTGGTGATTCGACGGTCACTTGACGCTGCGAGGCCGCCGTGTTCTGCGATAGAGCGAAGACGGTTGATGACTCGCCATAAGGTGAGAAAGGGCAAGATCCACAACAGCGGGTAGACAAGCGGCTGGCCAGCAAGAATCGAAGCCGCAAAGAGCACGCTGTGCACGGCGAGCATCGATGTCAACACTTTCCGTTGATGCTGGTTCTTCCAGCGACCGGGAGCAAATTGGCTCTTCAAGAGGCGGAAGCCAGTTTGGCCTGTGGCATCTCGAATGAGTTTTCGGCGCATTGACTCTGTCGACACCGGGTACCCCTGGTAGAGCGGTAGGTCAGGCTCTTCAGGCCCGAACTCACGTCGATGGTGCGCCATGTGTACCCGGCGGTATGCGTCGGTGGAGACGAGCCCGATGTAGCCGAGGGCCCAGCGCCCAACTGCGTCATTCAATTTTTTATTGGTGAACAGCAGACGGTGTGCGGCTTCGTGCATCATCGCCGCAAACTGGGCGTGGGCGCGTCCCATGAGGATGAACGCAATCGGCCAGGCCCACCAGCCCAAGTTGACGGCAACAACGATGATTGCGATCGTCTGCGCGTACAGCAACACAATCGAGAGAGCGTTTCTCACATTGGAGACTTTTCGCAGCTCGGCTCGAAACTCGGGGGTTGGCCGCCCATCGGGGCGAACGAGAGCGGTCGCATTACCCGGACCGAAAAGTTCTGCTGCCGGCGCCATTCCGCCAAGGCGGATGGCCGCTGAACTGTCATAGGCAATCGATGGGCCGTGAGCAACCATGATGTCAGCGTAGTTGTGTTAGCGGCGTACACCGAGTCTGGGTAGCAATCATCATGAGATTGATGTCTCGAGGCTTACCAGCCCCTGTCGACCCATTCCTGAAGGTGAGGGCGCTCGTTTCCGATGGTGGTGTCGAGGCCGTGCCCCGGAAGGACGATCGTGTCATCGGGAAATGGAAAGAGCAGTTCGTCGATCGAGGTGATGATCGTGTTGAAATCCCCGCCCTCATATTGGGTGGCACCTGGGCCACCTGGGAAGAGGGTGTCGCCAGTGAAGAGCAATGGTGTGCCATCGAGGTGAAACGAGATCGACCCTGGCGTGTGGCCGGGGTTGTGAATTGTGTGCAGCCGAAGTGATCCGAATTCGATGACTTCTTTGTCGTCGATGAGAACGTCGTAGCCCACCTCTTTCAGCATTGGGGCATCGGCTGCGGTGACGGCAACTTCGTAGCCCGCCTCTCGCATTTCGGTTACCGCTCCGATGTGATCGTGATGGCCGTGCGTTTCAAGAATCCGTCGTACTCCGAGCGCTTGGGAGAGTTCGAGGAGGCGCTCATGTTCATTGGCTGCATCGATAAGGACTGCCTCGCCGGTCGCCGTGCAGCGAACGATGAAGACGTTGTTGTCGTATGACCCGACGACGAGTTTGTGAACTTCGACATCTGCATTCGACCAATGAAGTGTGCTCATGAGCTCATTCTTGCCGGTATTCGGTGTGGGTGAGGTGATTAAGAGCGAATCTTGTAGCCGGCGTTCATGTCGACAGCACCTCGTAACCGAGGTCGAGAGCCGTAGGAATCTGGTTCGGGTCGAGTGTTGCGTATGTGAGGTTGGAGGGGAGTCTGTCGGCAGCGGCGAAATGGATTGCATCGCTGAGGCGCAGGGGACGCTCTCTCGCCAAGGTTGCGGCCCGTTCGGTGCAGCGAGCGTCTAAAGGGACGATGTGGAGATAATCCCAGGTGAGGCGAACTGCATCTTCAAGGTCGACTCTTGCATAGCGCTCGTCGGTGAGGCGGTCGAGGGCGGGGAGTGCTTCGGTGAGAGCGAGACCCGACGCAGCGACAACGTCGGCGCAGTCAAACGCAGTGAGGATCGCTTCTCTTCCCGGCGTGTCGGTGGCTATGGCAAGAAGAGCGGATGTGTCGAGAAAGAGTACGTTCATCCGCGAAGGTCCCGAAGCGCTTGGTCGAGGCGGGTACCTGCCCAGATTCGAACCGGTGTGGGCGGACGCCAATCGGCGGTGCGTCGCGGTGGGATCACAGCGCCCGACGAAATGAGTTGTTCGATGGTGGGGGCGGTTGCGCCAAGGGGGCCGAGAACCGCAACGGGTTCGCCACGGTCGGTGATGATGGTTGATTCACCATGCTCGGCTCGACGCAGAAGCGATGCGAATTCGGCTCGAGCCGCGCGAGTGCCAGTTGTGTACATATGTGTACACAATACGATTTGTGCCCGCGGGTGTCCAGTCGGCAAACTTCACGACATGAACTTTGCATTTACCGAAGAACAAGACGAATTACGCTCAACCATCCGGGCCTTCATGGAAGCGAAGAGCTCCGAAGAGGCCGTGCGTGAGCAAATGGAGACCGACAACGGCTTCGACACCGACGTATGGACTCAGATGGCAGAACAGATGGGCCTCCAAGGACTCCACATTCCCGAAGAATACGGTGGTTCGGGCTTCGGCTATGTCGAACTTGGCATCGTGCTCGAAGAAATGGGCCGTGCACTTCTCTGCGCACCGTTCTTCTCATCGGTCGTTCTTGCCGCAAACACCCTCATGCAGTCAGGTGATGATGCCGCAAAGTCAGCCCACCTCCCTGGCATCGCAGCAGGCTCAACCATCGCAACCGTTGCGTTCACCGAGCCCAACGGCAAGTGGGACGAAGCAGGGATCACGATGGAAGCATCGGGTTCCGGCTCAGATGTCACCTTGAACGGCACGAAGTCATTCGTTATTGACGGTCACCTCGCTGACCTCATCATCGTGGCGGCACGCAGTTCTGCTGGCCTCAGCCTCTACACCGTTGCAGGTGATGCCGCAGGCCTCACCCGTACCGCTCTGTCAACGATGGACCAAACCCGCCGTCAGGCCAAGCTTGAGTTCTCAAACACTCCAGCAACCCTGCTCGGCGCAGAAGGCAAAGGCTGGGACATCCTCTCAACCGTGCTTGACCTCGCTGCAATCGGTCTCGCTGCGGAGCAAGTCGGTGGAGCGCAGTTCGTGCTCGAAATGGCAGTGCAGTACGCAAAAGACCGTGTGCAGTTCGGACGCCCCATCGGCTCGTTCCAAGCCATCAAGCACAAGTGCGCTGACATGCTCCTCGAGGTCGAATCAGCGAAATCTGCTGCGTATTACGGCCTGTGGTGTGCAAGCGAAATGAACGAAGAACTCCCTTCGGTCGCATCGCTCGCGAAGGCTTACTGCTCAGAGGCGTATTTCCACGCTACGGCCGAGAACATTCAGATTCACGGCGGTATCGGCTTCACCTGGGAGCACCCCGCACACCTCTACTTCAAGCGTGCGAAGTCGTCAGAGTTGCTGTTTGGTGATCCGACGTATCACCGCGAGCTTCTCGCCCAGCGGATCGGAATCTGATCACGCTCCATCTGCCTCCAGCACGGTGGCAGGAATAGTCTGAAGGCGTGGATCTCACCCTCGGAATCTTCGTAGTTCTAGCGGCGGTCGTAATTTTTGCGATCGCTGCTGGCGCGATCGGGCGCGAAGCCCATCGGCTTGATGCGATTGCCCCCCGAGCGGTGTACACCGTCGACGAGGCAGTCGATTTCGTCGCCGACCGAATTCCAGAACGCAGTCAGGCTCGGCTCACCCCTGCAGAAGTCGAATCGCTTCTCATTGCCCATATCAATTGGCTTCACGCCCAAGGACTTGCTCCTGACCGGGTGATAGACCAACGGCAAAACATCGATGCAACCCTTATCGTCTCCGATGAAGCATTGATTGCTCACCTCATGGTGGTTGCCGCCGACACGGGGATAGAACTGCTCGACGACGTCGACATCGTCGAGGTTGTCGACGCCCACCTCAGTTACTTTGACGCAATTGGGGCTGTCGGGCCGACGGCACCGCCAGACGATGTCATCTGACAACCCAACTCTGACCCCAATCATTGGGTAGCGTGGAATGCATGGAACGTCCGGTCAGGTTTGAACACACCCGCTTTCTCGGCGACAAGCGCACCCAACTTGTGTACGACCTCGACCAATGGACCGATGAATCTGTTATCGACGACATCATGACGGCCGAAACAGGGCTCAGCTTCGGCCCGGACACCCTCGCTGAAGCACGAAACCGCGGGTACACACTGGCCGCTCCCGGAATGACACGGCGGCACCGCAAACCACGGGCATAGCGGTACCAGCGATGGAGGACAGCTTCGACAGTGGTCGAGAGCGACTTGCTTGCCATCTGACGCTTCCATCGAACGTCGACGACAACACTCCGGGCCTTATCTTGTGCCACGGCTTTCCGATTGGTCCGCTCGATGCCCGTCGTTCCGCGGGCACCTTCCCCGAACTCATTGATCGACTCGCCCACGAGGTTGATTACGTCGCAATGGCATTCACGTTTCGCGGTTGTGGCGCGTCGACCGGTGACTTTTCGCTGCAGGGATGGATGGACGACCTCAGAAACGCGGTTGATCACATGGTGAGAACGACCGGGGTTCGACGGGTCGTGCTCATCGGAACGAATACCGGTGGGTCACTCGTCATTTGTGAAGCTGCCGACGACCCCCGAGTTCGTGCAGCGGCGTTGCTATCGCCTCGCGCAGATTTCGATGATTGGGCCGAGCATCCACGTCGATTCTTAGAACACGCACGGCAAATTGGAGCAATTCGTACGCCGGGCTTCCCGTCTTCACTTGACGAATGGAGCCGAGCATTCCGGCGCTTTCGGCCATCGGTGGCTGCACGTCGATTTGCCCCGAGACCCCTGCTCGTTCTTCACGGAGATGAAGACCCGAGCGTGCCGGTCAGCGATGCACGTCAACTTGCACAATCACACGGAAATGCAGAACTCAACGTGCTTGCTGGCGCCGGTCACCGCCTCCGTCACGACCCGAGAGCGGTAGCGATCCTTTCTGGATGGCTTGACCGCGTTCGTTGACGGCCCTACACCACGTATGGGTTCGGGGCGTCACTGTCGATGTCGTACCGCTTGATGGCATCTTCGACGACGTCTGCTGACACTTTGCCGTCGTTCAACAACGCGCTGAGCGTGCTGACGACAATGTGTCCGGCATCGACCTCGAAGTAGCGGCGGAGCGCTTCACGGGTATCGCTTCGGCCCATGCCGTCGGTACCAAGCACGCTGAAACGACGACCTTCGGGCACAAACGGCAAGATCTGCTCGGGCACCGCTCGCATGAAATCGCTGACGGCTGTGATCGGCCCAGATGAGTCATTGAGCAACTGAGTGACCAGCGGTTCTTCCTGCGGTGCCGACGGATGCAACCGGTTAGAGCGTTCAACCTCAAGCGCTTGCTCGCGGAGACGTTTGTAACTTGTCGCAGACCAGAGTTCGGCACCCACGTCGTAGTGATCGGCGAGTTCGTTGGCGGCAATGGTTGCCGCTTGGTGTGAGATTCCCGAAAAGACGATGGTTGCTGAATGGGTCTTCCCCTGGGGCGCCGGCCTCCAGCGGTACAGGCCGCGAACTGCGCCACGCTCAAACTCTTCAGAAGTTTCAGGGTGGTCGGGGAGCGCAGGCATCGGATAGTTCTCGTTGTACAACGTGATGTAGTAGATGACATCGCGCTCAGATTCGGGGGTATCTGGGCCGTACATACGGTTGATGCCATCTTTGACGATGGCTCCAAGTTCGTACGCAAATGCGGGGTCATAAGCCTGCACTGCGGGCACCGTCGAGGCCAGCACAAGGCTGTGCCCGTCTTGGTGTTGTAGTCCCTCTCCGAGCAGCGTGGTGCGGCCAGCGGTGGCGCCCATGAGGAATCCCCGGACACGAGCATCTGCGGCCTGCCAGATGAGATCGCCAACCCGTTGGAATCCGAACATCGAGTAGAACGTGTAAAACGGAATCATGGGCACGCCGCGGGTGGCGTAGCTCGATCCGGCAGCGATGAAGCTTGCAAGCGACCCAGCTTCGGTGATGCCCTCTTCAAGAATTTGGCCATCGGAGTCTTCCGAATACGAGAGCAACAGGTCGTGGTCGACCGGTTCATATTTTTGGCCCTGAGATGCGTAGATCTCGAGTTCTCGGAAGAGTGCATCCATGCCAAAGGTTCGAGCCTCGTCGGGAATGATCGGAACCACGCGCCGGCCAATGTTGTCGTCACGGCACAGACTCCGTAATAACCGGGTGAACCCCATTGTCGTGCTCACCGGCAACTCTCCAGACCCCATCCGGAGTTCTTGGAAGACCTTGTCAGCAGGCAACGAAAGCGGTCGTTTTACTGCCACTCGTCGGGTTGGCATGACCCCGCCGAGCGCCTTTCGGCGTTCCATCATGTACTGGTATTCGACCGAGTCTTCGCTTGGCCTGAAGTACGGAGGGTCATCTTCTTCAAGTGATTCAGACGGAATTTCGTCATGAAGGTGAAGACGATCGCGCAACTCGAGTAATTGGTCGCGGGTCATCTTTTTGATCTGGTGGGTTGCGTTGCGACCTTCGAAGCCCGGCCCCAATGTCCATCCTTTGACGGTCTTGCACAAAATGACCGTTGGTCGGCCACTACCGAGGTTTTCGGTGGCTGCCTTATAGGCGGCGAACAACTTCTGGTAGTCGTGGCCACCACGGGGCAGATTTCGAAGTTCGTCGTCTGAAAGGTGGGAGACCATCTGCCGCAAGCGAGGGTCTGGTCCGAAAAAGTTTTCACGAATGTAGTTGCCCTCTTCAACGGCGTAGCGCTGGAATTCGCCGTCAACGGTGGTGTTCATTTGGTTGAGAAGAACACCGTCTTTGTCTTGAGCCAACAATTCATCCCATTTCGAGCCCCAGATGACTTTGATGACGTTCCAACCAGCTCCGCGAAACACCGCTTCAAGTTCCTGGATGATTTTCCCGTTGCCTCGAACCGGTCCATCGAGGCGTTGCAGGTTGCAATTCACCACAAAGACGAGGTTGTCGAGTTGCTCGCGAGCGGCGAGCGAGATGGCACCCAAGGTTTCGGGCTCGTCGGTCTCGCCATCACCAAGGAACGCCCACACCCTGCTATTTGAAGTGTCGTCCATCTGCCGGTTCATGAGGTACCGGTTAAATCGTGCGTGGTACAGAGCGGTGATTGGGCCGAGACCCATTGAGACGGTAGGGAATTCCCAGAAATCTGGCATGAGTCGTGGGTGTGGATAGCTCGACAACCCTCTGCCGTCACGACCTATCTCGCGACGGAAGTGATCGAGGTCTTCGGCTTCGAGCCGACCCTCTAGGAAGGCGCGTGCGTAAATTCCGGGGGCTGCGTGGCCCTGGAAGTACACGTGATCACCGAGGCCTTCGGCATCTTTGCCACGGAAGAAGTGGTTGAAGCCAATTTCGTAGAGCGAAGCCGATGACGCAAAGGTGGAGAGGTGGCCACCAATGCCGTCGGCGGCGTTGTTTGCTTTCACCACCATGACCGCAGCGTTCCAGCGAATAAATGCTCGAATACGTCGTTCGATGTGTTCGTCACCAGGGAACCATGGCTGCTGTTCCCGGGGAATGGTGTTGACGTACGGGGTACTTACCGTTGCTGGGAAGCTGACCTGGCGAGCGTTTGCGTGAGCGAGCAGTTTCGACAGGATGAATCGTGCTCTGGTCTTGCCTTTTGAGTCGACGATGGCCTCAAGGCTGTCGAGCCATTCTTCGGTCTCGGTTGGGTCAGTATCGGGAAGCTGGTGCACATGCCCGTCAAAAATCATGTCGTCATTCTCGCAGGTAGAACGACAAAGGAGGTGCCTGCGTTCGTTGAATGTTGTTTCGCCCGGATGAATTCACGCAAAGGGCGGTGCATGAAGCGGTCGTCTGCTGAGTGACATAACTATGTGAGGATTCTCTATTTGCGGTCGCCATGTTGGTGGGGCGATTGCCAACCAAGCGTTACCGATCTCTGGCAGGATGGCATCGTGTCCGACCAACCGTCGTTGTTTTCTGCCTCCGCTCACGAATCAGTTGACGCAGTCACCGTGTACACCGACGGGGCGTGCAGCGGTAACCCCGGGCCCGGCGGATGGGGTTGGGCGGTATCGCCAGACGGGTCCCCATCAGGTGCCGGCGGTGAGGCGAACACCACGAATCAACGCATGGAACTCGCCGCAGTGCTTGAAGCTCTACGGGCTCTCACCCCACAGCACCGAGCAGTGCACGTCGTGTCAGATTCGACCTATGTCGTGAACTGCTTTCGAGATGGCTGGTGGAAGAAATGGAAAAAGAATGGTTGGAAAAACTCCAAGCGCGAACCGGTCGCCAACGTTGACCTGTGGGAACCACTCATCGAACTTGTCACCACCAACGACGTCACTTTTGAGTGGGTGAAAGGCCATAGCGGGCACCCGATGAACGACTTTGTTGATGAGCTCGCGGTGGCTGCCGCTCAGCAGGTCGAACGAACCTGACCTCATTCTAAACATGCTGCTGACTAGCGTTCTCGGTGTGAAGCGGTCGATCTCCCACTGGCACCTTGCGATCGCTGCCGTCATCGCCTCGCTGGTGGCGGTACTGCCCGACCATTCTCGAGTGGTGACGGCTGTCGAGCCGGTCGACGAGATTATTGCGTACGTCGTCGAGGGCACCGGAAATGGTCATGGCCGGGGGCTCAGCCAATGGGGCGCCTACGGGTGGGCAGTTGAACATGGCTGGGAATGGGAGCAGATCCTCAATCACTACTACGGCGGAACCGTCATGGGAGATATCGACCCCAATCAACGAATTCGCGTGAGGCTCACCGATTTTGATGGCTCATCGTGGATGGGGGTGACCTCGGCATCGTCGTCTGCATCGTGGAGTTCACCGGACGGCTCGGGTTCTGGAGTGTCAGCAATCAAAGTTGCGGAGGTCGCCGCCAACCAATTCGACATTTTTATCGGTGATGGGCTTGCCTGCCCGGGAGCGTCAACGCTGAGTGTCCCCGACGGTCCCATTTCGACAGACTCGACAGACTTTGACGCCGTACGGATGATCCAAACCTTCCTCGCAGCATTCGGCTGGGACCCCAACGGAATCGATGGCTACTTCGGTCCTCAAACCGAATCAGCCGTGAGGGCGTTCGAAACCAATGAAGGGCTCACTGTTGACGGCGTGTGGAACATTGGCGATGCGACCCGTGCTCGTGAACTCATCGCCGCTGCAACCTCAACCATCGGCTGGGGAGAACCAATTCGAGTTTCTGGCCCTGTCATCATCGCAACAACGGTTGATGAATCGCTCGCAGAACCAGGCGACGTACTCGGATTGTGCTCCGGATCAGGAGCGGTCACCCATTACCGCGGATCACTTGAACTTCGAGATACATCAAGTGGTAACCGAGTCATCAACGAGGTCTCCGTTGAGAACTACCTGAGAGGTGTCGTGCCTCGAGAAGTGTCGGCGTCATGGGGTGACAGAGGCGACGGCGCCGGAATGAATGCTCTCCGAGCGCAAGCGGTAGCGGCACGTTCGTATGGAATACGGCAAGACCGGTACGACTACGCAGGCACCTGTGACACCTCGTCGTGTCAGGTGTATGGCGGGGCGGCGACACGAGTGACCGTAACGGCTGCGGTGAGCACACGGGAGCGACCGCAGACCGACACCGCCATTTCAGAAACCGCCGGCAAAGTGAGGTTGTGGGCCGAAGGCAATCAACGCGACATGGAAGTCGGAACAATCGTTTCCACCGAATTCTCCGCCTCAAACGGACCTCAGACCGCTGGCGGTTACTTTCCGAGTGTTCCCGACACCGGTGATGCAGTTGCGCTGAATCCGAATCACCGCTGGACTCGCATCATCTCTGGTGAGTCCGTGCTCAGCCGCTACCCGGACGCCGATTTGAGCCGCGTGACGACAGTTGTTGACCCCGAATCTTCCTATGAGGGCATTTATGCGAATCGTGTCCGTCTCGGTGCTGCTGAAGACGATGGTGATGACGAGTTCGTGAGCGCGTGGTCATTCAGAAACGCATTCGGGCTGCCAAGCCCCGGTTTCACGTTGACGCCTCTTCGGCGTGGAGTCGAATCGGCATCTTCATTTGCTTTCATTGGGAACTCTGTTGGTGAAAGTGTGACCGGTGAGAACTACGGGCAGGAATTGCCGCTTGTGATCAACGGGGTCTTCTCTGCCGAACGGTATGACGCCCTCTCTTCTCGTCGCACGGTCGGCGGAACGGTTGAACCTGACGGTGTCGGGGCAGCAGAACTCGTACCGATCGGCACCGACCTTGTTGTCATCGAATTGGGGTATAACGATGAAGCAGCAGCATTGGGTGAACGCATCGATGAAGTGATGGGCGTGCTCACCGAACGCGGTGTGTCTCAGGTTGCGTGGCTCACGATGTCAGAGCGACGCATGAGCGGTGACCAACCTCGTTACGCGCTAGCGAATGATGCTGTCCGAGAGGCACGAGGCCGTTGGCCGCAACTCATCGTGCTCGACTGGGATGCAGCAAGTGATTCGTCCGAACAAGACCGTTGGTACTCCGACGGGGTGCATCTCACGACGACCGGACAAGCCGAGTTTGCGCTGTGGATGCGCGATGAAGTGCTGCCGATCGCTGACCCGTCGTGGGTTAACTCTGGCGACCTTCAGCATTTTGTTCCCCTCACTCCTCGACGCATGCTCGACACAAGAAGCGGGCTGGGAGCTGCTGAAGCTGGTCGAATCGAGAACGGCAGCATCGAAATACCGATTGCAGGTGAAGGCGCAGTGCCGGGAACCGGCGTAAAGGCGGTTTGGGTCAACGTCACCGCCGTCGATGGGCGCATCGATCGTTACGGGGGTTTCGTGACCGCGTATCCATGTGGTTCTGTTCCCGATACGAGCACGTTGAATTTCGATCACCGTCAGACGGTTGCAAACTCGGCTCTCGTGCAACTTTCTGAAACCGGGTCGATCTGTCTCTACACCTTCGGCTCTGCTGACCTCCTCATCGACGTATTCGGCTACTTGCCAGAAGGCTCGTCATTTGACGCGATACGACCCCAACGGTTGATTGACACTCGAAGCGGTCTTGGTGTCGGCACTGCAGCAAAGGTGGTGAATGAGTCCGTCGATGTCAAGGTGACAGGTGTGGGCAGTGTGCCTGAGACCGACGTCTCCGCAGTTGCCGTAAACATCACCGTCGATGGAACAACTGCCGACGCGTTCGGAGGTTTTGTGACAGCGTACGGGTGCGGCGATATCCCTGATGCGAGTTCATTGAACTTCGTGAGCGAACAGACCGTCGCAAATGCTGCGATCGTTCCGGTGGCCGACGATGGAACGATCTGCTTCGCAGTTGACGATGATGCCAACCTCATCGTTGATGTTGTCGGAGTGCTGCGGGCCGGAGCGGGGTTTGTGCCACAGGCCCCACAACGAGTTGCAGACACCCGCCGAGTCGAACGGGTCGGCAACATCGAAGGAACCGGTGGTCCGCTGGAGATTCAGGTCGCAAACACTACGTCCATCGATGGAAAACGGGTGATTGCGGCATCGCTCAACCTGACTGTTGTTGACACTGAAACAAATGACTTTGGTGGATTCGCAACGGTGTACCCGTGCGGAACTCGCCCCGATGTCTCAAATCTCAACTTCACGAATTCAACGACTGTGGCCGGCGGCGTGGTCTCGCCGGTCGACAAGAACGGGCATGTCTGCGTCTACCTATATGGCACTGCCCACGTGCTCGTCGATGTGAACGGTCTCGTCACCTCCTGAGTCGTGTTCTCAACTGGTTGAAAGCGGGTGTCCGTCGCCTATCGTGCGAGCATGGAACTCAATGGAAGTAGTGCAGTAGTAACCGGCGGAGCCTCAGGAATTGGAGCCGCCGCCGCCCGCCAGTTGGCAGCAAAGGGAGCGAAAGTTGTCGTTGCTGACCTTCAAGAAGACGCCGGAAATGCCGTCGCCGACCAGATCGGTGGGGCATTCTGCAAAGTTGATGTCACCAACACTGACGACATCATCAACGCGGTTGAGATGGCAACGAGCATGGGGCCACTCAAAGCACTCGTCAACTCAGCAGGTATCGGGTGGGCGCAGCGCACCGTTGGCAAAGACGGAAGTTACGACTCAGCGGCAAACCTCGAAGCCTTCCAGCGGGTTATCAACATCAACCTCATCGGCACGTTTGACTGCATCCGCCTTGGCGCAACTGCAATGAGCCGGAACGAGCCCGACGAGTTCGGTGAGCGCGGCGCAATCTGCAACCTCGCATCGGTGGCTGCATTCGATGGCCAGATTGGCCAGGCCTCATACTCAGCATCGAAAGGTGGCGTTGTTGGTATGACGCTCCCCATCGCACGTGACCTCGCCGCCGTTGGCGTACGCGTGAACACCGTCGCCCCGGGTCTCATCGATACCCCGATTTACGGTGAA
Organism: Ilumatobacteraceae bacterium; assembly: GCA_022425725.1. Taxonomy (GTDB): domain Bacteria; phylum Actinomycetota; class Acidimicrobiia; order Acidimicrobiales; family Ilumatobacteraceae; genus Casp-actino5. The sequence goes on along the minus strand of JAKMEY010000001.1, from coordinate 81,194 downwards.
GGCGAGGGGAGCGAGCAGTTCAAGGCAAACCTGCAGCGGGGCGTGCTCTTCCCACAACGACTCGGCTCACCCGACGAACTTGCATCAATGGTCGTGGAGTGCATCACCAATAGCTACATGAATGCCGAGACCATCCGTGTGGATGGTGGCATTCGCATGCAGCCTAAATGATGGTCTCGCGTCGGCCAGACGGCCGGCGCACAATCTTTGATGGTGAGAACGAGACGGCTGCTCTCACGTGGTGTAGTCGGCGTTGATTCTCACGTAGCCATCGGTGAGGTCACAGCCCCACGCCCGTGCGGTTCCTGAGCTAATTCCGAGTGACACATGAACGAGCACCTCGTCGCCCTGTAGGTATGACGAGAGTTCTTCGAGTTCGCGCTCAGAAACCTGCTGCGGAAAGAGTTCCTTGCTGCCGATTCGAATGACGACATTGTTCTGATCGATGTCGTCATCATTGACCTTGCCAACGGCCATGGCGATACGACCCCAATTCGGATCGGCTCCATGAATGGCGGTTTTTACAAGAGGAGAGTTGACGATCGACTTTGCGACCCGGCGAGCTTGTGCCTCGTCGCGCGCTTCGTCGACGAGCACCTCAATCAAGGTTTCTGCACCTTCGCCGTCGGCCGCAATTTGGCGAGCGAGGTCGGTGCAGACCTGCATGAGAGCCGATTCGAAGGCGTCATGAGATACGTCGGCGATGGCCCCTGACGACATGATGATCGCGGTGTCGCTCGTCGATGTGTCTCCATCGATCGATACGCAATTGAACGTGCTGTCAGCGACGCGGGAAAACGTGCTCTGAAGCACCTCCGCAGAAATATCGGCATCGGTAAGGATGATGGCGATCATCGTTGCCATGTCGGGTTCGATCATTCCAACGCCCTTCGCAACTCCTGAAACCACAGCCGAGCTTCCGGCAATCGTCGCCGATGACGTCTTTTCGACCGTGTCAGTCGTCATGATTCCCCGAGCAATGTCGCCGAGTTGAGCCGACCATGATTGGCCAGAGATGTCTGCGAAACCGGCTCGAATGGTGTCCATTGGATAGGGGCGGCCAATGACGCCAGTTGATGCAACGAGCACATCATCTGGCTCGCAGCCGACGTGGCGAGCCGTCAGTGCAACCACCTCTCGGGCATCATCTTCACCCTGTTGGCCATTGGCGACGTTGGCATTTTTTGAGATGACGACAACCGCAGAGGCCTGAAGATTGGTGATGTGCTCTCTGCTCACCAACACGCTCGGACCGACAAATCGACTTTGTGTAAAGACGCCGGATGCGGCAACTGGCCCGTCGGTCGCAACGATGACGAGGTCGTCGGTTGAATCTTTGACGCCGATATTCGCGACGATGCCGCGAAATCCAGTGGGTAGAGAAAGATCTGTTGACGAGTTCATGAGCGCAACCTAATGAGAGCACTCTAGCGAGCAGAGAATTTGCCCGCGAGGTATCGATTTACGTGCGGGACCGAAGAATTGCTTCGGCACAGCGCCGACCCGAGTAGAGCGCGCCTTGAATTGAACCCGTGTCTCTGTGATCGCCACACACATACAAATTTGATTCGACCTCGACTGACCGTTTAGGTGCGAAGTGCGGGGTTTGGTCTGGCTGGCCGTACTCGATCTCATCGACGCGTAGCGTCGTCCAACTCTGAACTGATGACCCCCACCACGACGTCAACTGGGATCGAGCTTGCTGCTCAAGATCAGCACCAATGAACCCCGGAGCGGCTGCGGCGATGAGGTGTCGGCCTGGTGGGGCATAGCGGGATGACACGTTTGACATGACCGAGACATTTGACACCGGCCCTGAACGATCTCCGTCGAGCACGATCAATCGCCGATCGGTTGGTGCTTCGGGTGCATCGAACCAGACGCATCCGGCAGAACGCGGGGTGTGGCGAGGTCGACCGAGCAACCCAGCAGCCGAGTTGCCATCGGTGGCGACGACGACCGCTGATGCATCGACCTCTCCTGAGTCGACGCGTACCGCGGAGGCTGTCACCGATCTAACGGGCACGTGGAAGTGGACTGAACTCGATGGAAGGCGGCTGCCAAGTTGCTGTGAGATCGTCTTCATGCCGTATCGAGGGACAGCGGCCCGTCCGGTGAACAACATTTTGAGGATGGTGTCGAACATTCGGGCACTCGTGTTGAGGGAGGGGTCGAGTTGGATACCTCCGACAAGTGGCCGGAAGAAGCGTTGAATGCTGCGGTTAGAGAAACCGAGGGTGGTGAGCGCGTCGATCGTTGCGACATCAGGTCCGCGAAGCAGGTCAGGCACATCGGTTCTCGACAGGCGCAATCGAAGGGCGAGCAGTCGAATGAGGTCGCCGGGGGTTGCCACCGATCGAGAGATCGCAGTGCGCAAGGTTGGAATGAGCGATGCGGGGCGCTGCAGGGGATCACCCAACTCCCAGAACCGATCGTCGGTATGAATCAGTGCACCAGGGTCAAACAGTTCGAGTTCAAGTGCCTCAACATCGAGCTGTCGATCAAGTTCGGGGTATGCGGTGAGGAGCACCTGAAACCCTCGATCGAGTAGGAAGCCATCGACCTCGTCGGTTCGGACTCGGCCACCAACGTCATCCCCGGATTCGATTACCATGACTGGAGCCCCCGCCTCGTGCAGGGTTACCGCACATGACAGCCCAGCGAGACCAGCTCCAACGACAACAACTGGTCGATCGGCGAGGGTTGACATCTAGATCAGAGTACGGCGGCGAGTGCTTCTTCCAGCGTCTGATGCGTAAATTCGTAACCAGATTCCTGGAGTTTCGTCGGCAATACCCGTTGCCCGGTGAGCAACAGTTCTTCGGCGAATTGTGATCCCACGAGCAGCTTCGGAGCGAAGCCGGGGACGCTGAAGATTGTGGGGCGACGCACCGCCTTACCGAGAGCCGCGGTGAACTCTTTATTCGTCACCGGGTTTGGCGCAGTGAGGTTCACCGCCCCCTGAGTTGATGTTGAGAGTAGGTGAACAATCGCTCCAACTTCATCGTCAATTGAAATCCAACTCTGCCACTGTCGGCCTGATCCGAGTCGACCACCCAACCCAAGTTTGAACAGGGGGAGGAGCTTCTTCAGTACTCCACCGCGTTTTGACATGACGATGCCGGTTCGAAGATGCACGACGCGAACACCGGCTTCTTGGGCGGGGGTGGTGGCGGCTTCCCATTCGAGGCAGATGTCGGCGAGAAAGCCATCGCCGTGTTCGCTACTTTCGGTGATCTCTTCATCACCTCGTGCGCCGTAAATGCCGATCGCAGAGGAGTTCAGCAACGTTCGTTGCGTTCCATCGTTCGCAAGTGAAGCCAGCGTGGATGCGAGGAGAGACGTGGTGAGCGTCCTGCTGTCGAGGAGCGTCTTCCGATACGGCTGACTCCAGCGACGATCACCAATTCCTGCGCCAGAAAGGTTGATGACCGCCTCTGATTGGGCGATGACGTCGGTGTCGATCGTGCCCGCTACTGGGTCCCACTGCGATTCGTTGTCGTTGGAAGGTGCCTTCCGAACGAGACTTGTCACAGAATGACCTTCGGCGCGGAGACGTTCCTGTAGGGCGGTGCCGACGAGCCCGGACGCACCTGAGATGACAATGTTCATGTCGTCAAACTAAGTGGAGCAGGGGGCGTTCGTCAGACTGTGCGGGCAAAATCCCGTCAGAGCAGCGACTCGATGAGGTCAGCGTCAAACACGCCTCGAAGGAGTTCGCTCGACCCGTCCGGGCGAATGATGACCGCAGCGGGCTGGTACGGCACACCAAAACGGTTGTAGATGTCTCCACTGGTGTCATCGACATTGGGGAAGGTGAGTCCTCCTTCGTCGATGAAGTCGAGATACGTCGCCTCGTCTCCTGACCACGCAACGCCAACTATGTCGATGGACTCTTTCCACTGTTGTGATGCCTCCTCGACCGAGGGGGCTTCTCTCATGCAAGTCGTTCAATACGGTGACCAGAACCAGAGCACGACGGCAGTGTTGGCGTAGCCGGCAAGATCGATCGAACCTCCGCCAACGAGGGATGCCGACCAGTCATAGACCTCTGGGGTGGCTTCTGGGGTCGGTTCAGTGGCTGTCGCTGTGGCCTCAGGTGTTGTCGAAGGTGTTGGCTCGGCGCCGGCTTCTGGTGATGTAGACGCCGACGCTGAGTTCGAGACGCTCGAGGACTCTGAGGTTTCCGAGGAATCAACAGGCTGGGCTGAGTCAGTATCAGAGGCACATCCTGCGGCGATCAACATTGCGACGCACACAAATGAAACGCTGGCCCTGCTTCCCATGACGAAGGCAAACGTACATGGAGATCTCAACTTCTTCTATCTGTGCGTAGTCTGATCGTGTGAAGACCCGAACGCTTCTCTTGCTGTCACTCGGATGCGCAATCGTCATTTTGGCGGCAGGAATTGGCCTCTTCGTTCGACTTGGCGCCAACGACGCGACGACGGTGCCAAGTCAGTTTGGAGATCGGGTTGAGATTGGAGATCTTCAAGTTGTCGTGTCGAATGCCTCAAGGGAAGGCCTCATGCAGCGCATTTCGGTCACGGTGTCAGGAATCGACGACCGCGAGGTGACCGACTCATTCGCCGTCATTAGTAGTGGGGTCCCGCTCAACGCGGAGCCGAATGATTGCGTTGCAGTCATCGACGCTGACACCTCTTGTCAAGTCGAATTTGTGCTGTTGACTGAGACATCAGAACCGGCTGTGCTCATCGTCACACGAGGTGAAGAACGAGGCCGATGGGTATTGGCAGCGACTGAAGACCCGATACCGTGACATCTGATGTCTGAGAACTTTGATCTCGTCGTTATCGGTGGCGGTCCCGGAGGATATTCGGCTGCCCTCTATGCCGCTTCAGCAGGGTTGTCGGTGGCGCTCGTAGAGAAAGACAAATTAGGAGGGACCTGCCTCAACAGAGGCTGCATTCCGGCGAAAGCCTTCCTCGAAACAGCGGCAGTGCACCGGCATGTGCAACACGCGGCAGATTTCGGAATTGAATCGTCATCGCCCCAAGTACGTTTTGAAGTGACCCAAGCCCGAAAACAGAAAATTGTTGCGGGCCTTGTTGCTGGCATCGGGGCGATGTGCAAAGCGAGGAAAGTCACCCTTTTCAACGGGGAGGGATCGCTTCGGCCCGGTCGACGCGTCGACGTCCGTCACGAAGACGGTTCGACCGCCGAAATCTCTGCAACTCATGTGCTGCTCGCAGCAGGTTCGGTACCTCGGACAATTCCAGGTTTTGACCCGGGCGGCCCCATCATGACCAGTGATGAGGTGCTCGAACTCGAAACTGTTCCTGCTCGCATTGCGGTGATCGGTGGCGGCGCCATCGGATGTGAATTCGCATCGACGTTCGCTGATCTCGGCGCTGACGTCACCATTCTTGAAGGCCTTCCGAAGATCTTGCCTGGCCTTGATGCCGACGTCGCAAATGTTGTTGTAAAAAGCTTTAAACGCAAGTCGATTGACATCCGCACCGGGGTCAGCGTCTCTGGGCACACGCCGCAGGCCGATGGGGGCACGGTGGTGCACCTCGAAGATGGTACGGAACTCGCCGTTGATGCGGTCATCGTGTCGGTTGGTCGCCGCCCGAATAGCAGCCCGCTCGGGCTCGAAGCAACCGTGGTTAACGTCGACGAACGCGGATTCGTCGTGACGGATGAATACTGCCAGACGACCGAAGAGGGCGTGTACGCAATCGGCGACCTCATCGATAGCCCGCAACTCGCCCATGTTGCCTACGCCGAAGCAGTGATGGTCATCAAACACTTGCTCGGCGAGCAACCACTACCGGTCGACTATGACCGGGTGCCATGGGCAATTTACTGCGACCCTGAAGTGGCGTGGGCAGGCCCAGGTGAAGATGCAGCGAAGGCCGCCGGACTTGATGTCGTCGTTGGAAAACATCCATTCAAGTTCAACAGTCGCGCCCAGATCGTTGGCTCGACCGATGGCATGGTGAAAGTCATTGCGAAAAAGAACGCCGATGGCTCCGCGGGCCAAGTTCTTGGCGTACACATGGTGGGTCCATGGGTGACGGAGCAACTTTCTGGTGGGTATCTCGCTGTGAACTGGGAGGCGACCGTCGAAGAGGTAGCCGCATTTATTCAACCCCACCCGAGTTTGAGCGAGTTGTTCGGCGAAACGATGCTCTCAATGACAGGGCGATCATTTAACGGTTGATGTTTGACGCGCAGACGTATTTGGAGATGACATGGCAGAAGTAACACTTCCTCAACTCGGTGAAACGGTGACCGAAGGCACCATCACCCAGTGGTTCAAAAATGTTGGCGATGTGGTGAACGCCGACGAGCCGTTGTTCGAGGTATCCACCGACAAAGTTGACACCGAAGTCCCGAGCCCGGTGAGCGGAGTTGTGACCGAAATTCGAGCAGCGGAGGGTGACACCATTGATGTCGGAGTCATCGTTGCCGTCGTGGCGAATGATGGCGAAACGCCTGCAGCTGCGCCCGCCCCGGCACCAGAACCCGCTCCTGCGCCGGCTCCCGAACCTGCCCCCGCACCGGCGCCAGCCCCAGCCCCAGCACCGGCGCCAGCACCAGCACCCGCAGCAGCGAGTTCAGCGGGTGAAAACGACGCTCGGTTGCTCTCTCCTGTGGTGAGGCGATTGGTCAATGAGCATGGCATCGACCCTTCGGCAGTTACAGGCACGGGCCCTGGCGGGCGCATCACCCGGGAAGACATTCTCGATCACCTTGACAAGGTTGGGTCGAATGCTGCTCCGGCGCTTGCATCGGCCCCAGCTCCCGCTCCTGAACCAGCGCCTGCTCCAGCCCCCGCACCGGCACCGGCGCCAGCTGCTCCGTCAGTTGCAGGAGCTCGTCAAACAGTTGTGCCGCTGTCAAAAATTCGTCAACTGACGGGCGAGCACATGGTTGCCAGCAAAGCAACATCACCGCATGTCCTCAGCATGGTGGAAGTCGACTACGCAAACGTCGACCGAGCAAGGTCAGCGGTGAAAGCTGACTTCCGAGCAACCGAAGGATTTTCTCTCACGTACCTTCCGTTTATCGCACGGGCGCTCGTCGATGGTCTGCAAGAATTCCCCCACCTGAACGCAAGTGTCGTCGGGTCTGATCTCGTCGTGCACGGCTATATCGACCTCGGTATCGCAGTCGATCTCGACTACGAAGGACTGATCGCTCCGGTGATTCGAGGGGCCGAGACCAAGCGTCTTCGAGCGATCGCTCAAGAGATCAATGACCTCGCCGATCGCGCCCGAAATCGACGCTTGAGCCCAGATGAGATCCAGGGTGGAACCTTCACCATTTCCAACAACGGATCTGCAGGATCGGTGCTCACGATGCCGATCATCAATCAACCCCAGGTCGGCATCGTCTCGACCGACGCGATCGTTCGCAAACCTGTCGTCGCAAATCTCGCAGACGGCGGCGAAGCGATTGTGGTGCATCCCGTTGGAAACCTTGCGATGAGTTGGGACCACCGTGCATTCGATGGAGCGTATGCGGCTGGTTTCCTGCATCGAGTGAAAGAGATCTTGGAAACACGCGATTGGATGGCAGAACTCTGAGCGACACGCTGCGCCCACTTCGGGTGAGATGGCTCGGGCGTGTTCCCTATGCCGAGGCGCTCGAACTTCAGCGCGGCTTCCACCGAGGAAGCGATTCTCATTTACTGCTCGTCGAGCACGATCACACCTTCACCTACGGACCCCATGCGAATCTGGCAGAACATTTACGCTGCGCGCCGGAAGAGGTTGGTGCCGAACTTATTGCGGTAGATCGAGGCGGTGACATCACTTACCACGGCCCTGGCCAGTTGACCGGATACCCGATTCTTTCGCTCGCTGCGGGAGCAGGTCCGCTTCGACATGTTCTCTCGGTCGAAGAAGTCCTGATCGCCGCCTTGCGTGACCTCGGCGCAAGCGACCCCGGTCGCCTCCGCGGTTATCCGGGTGTGTGGGTCGATGCCTCATCGGACAATCCGCGCAAGATTGCGGCGATAGGTGTCCGCGTCGCTCGTAAGCGAACGTTGCACGGCTTTGCTCTCAATGTCACCACCGACATGGCCTACATGCGTGAACATATCGTTGCGTGCGGTATTCCTGATCGCCCCGTTACCTCGCTCGCCGAGGAGGGGCTCACGGTGTCGATGTCAGATGTCGTGGCAGCGGTTTCGCGTGCCGCCAAAGCGCAGTGGGGAAGTGGCGGGGTCGACCGGCAAGATGTCCAGTGGCGAACATCGGTGACCGACCTCTCGTTGTTCTCACAAGGCGCCGGCCCCGGTGAGCCTGTGCGGTTGCGCTCTCGTGCTCGCTCCGCTGGTCTTAACGACGGCTTGCCACTAGGAGAGCGAAAGCCAGACTGGTTGCGGCCAGTTGTGCACCATGGCTCCGAAGTGTTGGCCACGAGAAAAGTGCTTCGCGATCACAACATGGTCACCGTGTGCGAAGACGCTGGTTGCCCAAATCTTTCCGAATGCTGGGCTGACGGAACGGCGACATTCATGGTGCTCGGAGATCGTTGCACTCGGGCCTGCGGGTTCTGCCTCGTCGACACCTCGAAACCCGACGGCATCGATGCTGACGAGCCTCGCCGGGTCGCAGAGGCAGTCGCAGCGCTCGGTCTCCGACATGCGGTGTTGACGATGGTTGCACGCGATGATCTCGCCGATGGCGGCTTCGGTCACGTTGCCCAATGCGTTGAGCACATTCGTCAGCTGAATCCCGACACGACCATTGAAACGCTTGTGTCGGACGGAGCGGGTAACAGCGATGCGTGGAGAGCACTGTTTGCCCAGCGGCCTGATGTGGTGAACCACAACATCGAAACAGTGCAGCGCCTACAGCGTGTGGTGAGGCCGTCAGCCGGTTACGCGAGAAGCCTCGCGTTTCTCGCAGCAAGTAAGGCCGAAGGACTCCTCACCAAATCAGGGCTCATCCTTGGGTTGGGTGAATCAGCAGATGAAATCACTTCAGTGCTCGCCGACCTTGCGGCCCTTGAGGTCGACATCGTGACGATTGGGCAATACCTTCGGCCGACATCACATCACCTTCCGGTTGCTCGTTGGGTCGAGCCCGACGAGTTTGCGCAATGGAAACAGGTCGGAGAGTCGATGGGTATCCGCCATATCGAGTCGACCCCGCTGACGCGGTCGAGTCACCACGCCGCGGAATCAGTAGCGGCGGTTCAACTTTCTCTGAGCCGTACTTCAGTTGATGATCGCACGACTGCTTGACTAGAGCTATGAGTTCGACGTTTCACTCAGCCGAAGAGTTCGCTTCTCGCCTCGCATCGGTGAGAGCACGCATGGCCGACAAGAACATCGATTCGGTGCTGCTGTCAGTGGGGCATGACCTGCCGTATCTCACCGGGTACACCGCAATGCCCCTTGAGCGTCTCACGATGCTGGCCGTGCACTCCACCGGAGTTCCTCTGCTCTTCGTGCCTCGATTAGAAGCCCCTCGGGTTGAGGAGATGCCGGGGTTGTTCGAGCTCGTGCCGTGGGACGAGACCGTTGAGCCACTTGATCTCGTTGCACAAGACTGCTCTGGCAGCTCGACCATCGCAGTTGGCGACCAGACATGGGCCCGATTCATTGTTGGCCTGACTCATCGGTTACCTGGAGTGCGTTGGGAGCGTGCAGTTGAGGTCGTTGGCGATCTGAGAATGCGGAAATCAGAGATTGAAATCGCAGCATTGCGGGCCGCAGCTCGAGCCGTCGATGAGATCGCAGGCGAGTTGCAGTCTGGGGCAATTCCCCTCATCGGACGCACCGAAGCAGAGGTCTCGGCAGATCTGTCTCAACGCATTCTCGATCGGGGTCACCAGAAGGTGAATTTCGCAATCGTTGCTGCAGGAGAAAACGCAGCAAGCCCGCACCATCACCCCGGTGACCGGGTCATTCAGCCTGGAGAAGTAGTGCTGTGCGACTTTGGTGGCACGATGAACGGATACTGCTCCGACATCACCCGATGCGTCGTCACTGGAGACATCCCCTCTGATGTCGCTGCGGCATATGGCGTGTTGATGGAAGCTCAGGCCGCAGGGGTTGCAGCCGGTATCAACGGAGTTCCATGTGAAGAAGTTGATGCTGTCACCCGACAGATCATCGCTGACGCGGGGTACGGAGAGTATTTCGTGCATCGAACCGGTCACGGGATCGGCATGGAAGAGCACGAAGACCCATACATGGTGTCAGGAGACCGTCGGGTTGTAGAGACCGGCTTCGCCTACAGCGTCGAGCCCGGAATCTATATTCCAGGCAAGTGGGGCCTGCGCCTCGAAGACATTGTGGTTGCCACTGACGGTGGCCCGGTGAGCCTAAATGAGGCTGACCACAATCTTCACGCAGTCTGATCGTTTACGTTCCGCCGATCGAAAACAACTCGCGATTGACGGTTGTTGAGTAGTCGGTGAGTTCGATGAGAAGGTCAGGCCCGGCGTAATGGGCAAGAACACCCTCGTCGGTTGCGCAGTAGACCTTGGTTCCCCCGACCACAGGCACTGAGACGCAACTGACTTCGGTGTCAGCAAATTCAGCTAGATATGACTCGCTTGGACCGATATTTCGACTCGCATCGATTCGTAGACGCTGCTCAGTTGCCCGAGACCAAAATTGGTGAGTGATCTGAAGGTCGCTGACCTTTGTGTCATCGAGGCCTTGGGAACAGCTCGAAGATGCGAGGTCACAGGTTCGAGTGCGGCCAGTTTCGACCAAGTAGCGAGTGTCACCAATCGTGATCGACCTCTCTTGCTCTCCTTGCGTCACGATGGCGGTTGCGGTCGTATTTCCGTAGTTGACGTTGATGCGGTATGTGGCCGTGAATTCCGCTGAATCGACGAGAGCAAATGTGTCGAGCAGAGAAATAATATTTGCGTCGCCGACGGGAAGATCTTCGACGAGAGTGGGCCGAGGGCCGAGTGCACATGCGGAGAGCGTGATGCTCGAGCAGAGCACGATGATGAAGGTCGGTAGTCGCATCGTGGTTTCAGGCTACGGGGTTGAACGTCACACCTGTTGTCCGATGAGAACGGGATACCCTGCCCAAGGTGAATACGGCGCCAATCACGCTTGAGGCCTCGACATTTCTTCTTCAGTGGTCGACGGGTGGGATGTTGCTCGGTTGGGTGACGACTCGGCGCCGTGAAGTGAGCCTCGGGTACGGCTGGATGCTCCGTATGACCTATGGCCCGCTCGCTGCGGGAGCGGTGATCGCAGGGTTTCTTTACGGATCGAACGTGGTTCGTGATTCGGCGAGTGCTCTTGTCGCCGTCGCGATTGGTGTCGCATTCGTGTCATCGGTTGCGAGGAAGTCAGTAGGTGTAAGCGGAGCCCAAAAAGAGTTCGATCGTCGATCTGAACGCGTTGCCGCAATGACCGGTATCGACCGTTCGACAACGAGCACCACCACGGGCCGCGAATTCCAACCGATCCTCGATCTTGTTCCGGTGATGATCGGTGCTGTCGGTCTTATCGCAGCTGGGCTCGCCGCAGCGAGCGATGGGTTCTTAACCGATGCTCTGTCAGTTGCGCGGCTACTCGTCGGTTCGCTGTTCTTGGGGGCGGTAACGAACGCGATGCTGCTCGGCCACTGGTATCTCGTGCAGCCCGGGTTGCCTCGCCGACACCTCAACGAGTTGGTCGACATTCTTGGGAAGGTCTGGCCGTTCGAGGTGTTGGTGCTGATAGCGCCGACTGGGATGGTGAGTGTTCTCAACGGCTCAATCGACGATGGCTGGGGCGGTGTGCTCGGATGGTTCTGGGTGACCTGTGCGCTGACAACGATTGTGCTGGTCGTCGTCACCAAGGCTGCGCTGAGAGAACGTCAATACTCGGCGGTCATGGCGGCGACAGGGTTGCTCTACCTCGCCATTCTCACTGCGTTTGGAACCGATCTCGTTGCGCGAGCGATCCTCGATGCAGCCGTTTCTTCATCGGCGGTCTGAGCCCTAGTTGACTTGGCGGTCGTGGCCTGCCCAGTACTGCTCGCGAAGTTTGAACTTTTGGAGCTTTCCGGTTGCAGTACGAGCGAGTTCGTCTTTGAAGTCCACTTTCTTCGGACACTTATAGCCCGCCAACTTCTTCTTCGTCCACGCGATGACGTCATCTTCTGTGAGCGATGAACCAGGAGTGGTCACCACGAGCGCGGTGACGAGTTCTCCCCACTTCTCATCAGGAATGCCGATCACCGCAACCTCTGCAACGTCAGGGTGCTGGAAGATGGCGTCTTCAACCTCAATTGACGACACGTTTTCGCCACCTGAGATGATGACGTCTTTCTTGCGGTCAGAGATGGTTACATAGTTCGCATCGTCAATATGGCCGCCATCTCCGGTATGGAAGAAATCGTTCGGGATGGAGGCTTGCGTGGCCTCAGGTTGCTCCCAGTAGCCCTCCATGATCATGTTGCCTCGAGCGAGCACTTCGCCATCGGCGGAGATGTCCATGGTGCATCCGACGACTGGTGCGCCAGCTCGATTCAACATTGTTGCGCGGTCGGCCGAGCTGAGGTCGTCCCACTCTTCGCGGCCACGGTTCATCGTGAGCAGAGGCGCGGTCTCGGTCAGGCCATAAATCTGTACAAACTCCCAGCCAAGTTCTGTTTCGCAGCGTTCGATGGTGCGGGTGGGAGGCGGAGCACCGGCGACAACGATTCGAACTCGTCCTGATCCCGGGATTGGACCGTCCCATTCCGCAGCGGCATCGAGGACAGTGTTGAGCACTGCGGGAGCTGCGCACATCAGCGTCACGCCCTCAGACTCAACCCTTCGGAGAATTTCTAGGCCATCAACTTTTCGCAGAATGACATGTCGAACACCCATTCCGGTGGTGGCGTACAGCATTCCCCACCCGTTGCAGTGGAACTGGGGGAGGGTGTGCAGGTAGACGTCACGGTCATCGACGCCCATGTGCCAGCCGAAAATCGCGGCGTTGAGCCACACATTGCGATGTGTGAGCTGCACGCCTTTCGGGCGAGCCGTTGTTCCTGAGGTGTAGTTGATCGTCGCCGTCGCATCTTCATCTGGCTCCCATGCGACGGGCTCGACGTCATAGCGCATCAACTTGTCATCGGTTTCAGATCCGATGATCCATTTCATCTCACATTCGACATCTTGCATTGCCTCTTCAAGTTCGGGGTCAATGAGCAGAATGCGAGCGCCGGAGTGCTCGACGATGTACGACACCTCCTCGGCGACAAGTCGGAAGTTGACAGGGACCAGAATTCGACCTGAACCTGACACACCGAAGAGCGCGGTGAGTAGCCGAGCTGAGTTGTGCGACACCATTGCAATGCGTTCGCCGACCGCAATGCCGAGTTCGTCAAGGCCTGCGGCGATTGCCCGTGCTCGGCGTGCCATTTCGCGGTAATCGATTCGACCCCAATCATCAGCAGGCTGATCTGGTTCGTCGATGATTGCGACCCGATCGGGATACACCAGTTCGGCGCGATGAAGAAAGTCGTTGACGGTTAATGGAACTCTCACAGCACTGATGTTAGTCATCTGTGGTTCTCCTCCATGCTCGGAGTCGCATCGGTTGCGGGTGGTGAAGATGACTACCGTGTCGATATGGCCAGTGAAACTTCCACCCTCGACCGCCGCCTCGGAATGACAGTTCCTCTTCCCGGGCCTCTCCACAGTCACAAAGAGTGGTTGCATGAGTTAGCAGACGTTGGCTACACCGATATCTGGAGCGCAGAAAGCGACAGCGCAGACGGCTTTACTCCCTTGGCGCTTGCCGCCGCATGGGAACCTCGATTGCGGCTTGGTACGGCGATTATTCCGGCGTATACACGTGCACCAGCATGCATGGCTCAATCTGTTGCGTCGATGGCCGATGCCGCCCCAGGTCGCTTCTGTATCGGCATTGGTTCATCGAGCAACGTCATTGTTGAGCGGTGGAATGGGGTTCCCTTTGAACAGCCCTACCGGAAGGTCAGAGACATGGTGCGGTTCTTGAAAGAGTCACTCGAGGGTGAGAAAGTCAGCCGCGAATTCGACACATTTTCGGTGAATGGGTTCCGCCTTGGAGTTCGTCCCGAGCACACTCCGCCAATTTTCGTTGCAGCGTTGCGCGAGCAGATGTTGCGCCTAGCGGGCAAAGAGAGCGACGGAGCGATCATTAACTGGCTCGGTGCCGATGATGTGCCTCAGGTGGCATCGATTGTTCATGATGCGGCGGGTGGTGAGTCGCGTGAGATTGTCGCTCGGATTTTTGTATGCCCGAGTGATAACACTCAGGTTGTTCGAGAAGCCGCAAAGTTTGCAATTGCGGCGTATATGAACGTGCCGGTGTACGCGAAGTTCCAGGAATGGCTGGGACGTGGCCCCGAACTTGAAGGGATGTGGGCTGCGTGGTCGGGAGGAGATCGCAAGGCGGCTCTCGCTGCGATTTCAGACGACGTTGTTGACGCTCTGATCGTGCATGGCACGCCCGATCAATGCCGAGAACAGATCGGTCGTTACCTCGACAACGGAGTAACCACTGCCGCGCTTGCGCTGCTGCCTCTCGACAAAGAACTCGACCAGCGTGAGGCAATGCGAGCGCTAGCTGGCGCGTAAACCGGTGCGTGCTTAGGCAGCTGGTTGAGCGGCGCTGCGGGTCATCCGTCGATGTTCGAGCTCGGCTCGTAATTCGCTGATATGTCGCAAGCCGGTGATGCGGGTGACGTCGTCGATACGAAGGCACTCGGGGAGGTCAGATGTTGGCAACAGCATCATTTGAAGCGGGCGTTCAGGCTCTGTAGTTGACATGCCATGAGTGTGCACGAGGGGTGTCACAGTGAAGCGGAGAGTCGAGCTCAGCGATTGTGGTGACGCTCGCTTGGTTAACCAGCGATAACAACGCACCCAGCTGCTGCCGCCAGAAAGATCGCCACCAGGAGAAGTGGTTGACGCTCTTTTCGTACAGAGGTCTGTCGAGGGGCGGTCACAACGAGCGCACAGAGAGCGCCGGTTGCTGCTCCACCTAAATGCCCTCCAATGGAGATTCCGGGAACGAGAAATGTGATCGCAAGATTGAGCAGCAGAAGGGTTCCAATTTGCGTTCGCATCGGATTGATTCCCCGTTGCTGGTACGCCATAGCGGTAACCCCCATCAGCCCGAAGACCGCACCCGACGCACCACCATGCAGGCCATCTGGTTGCAGCAACAGTGCACCAAATGAACCACCAGCGAGGCATGCGATATAGAGAAGGAGCATCTGCACACGGCCAATAGCAATCTCGAGCATTCCCCCCAGCTGGTACAGCAAGTACATGTTGAAGGCGATGTGCAGGAACCCGAAGTGAATGAAGCCCGATGACACAATCCGGTACCACTCGGTCGGCCCTTGGGCTACCAACGAACTATTGAGTCCAAGATCGACTTGGAATCTGGTAAGCGAACCATTGAGCGCTCGGGAGTCAATCGCTGCGGTAGCGACAAAGACAGCAAGGTTGAGGCCGATCAAGATCTTCGCGACCAGCACACCCTGTGATGCTTGCCAATATCTCATTCGGGTAGTTGCACTTGGCGTTGATGCTTTTCGACACGTAACGCACAAACTGCCGATCGACCCCCGAACGAGACACTCACTGCACGCAGGAGAACCGCATCGAGTGCACTGCCTTCCCGTCGAGCGGTCAGGGTGGCGAAGGCAACGGGAATCATCGACCGGCGCCGCAGAGGGAGAGGGAGGAGGAGGTAGTTCGCTCATTCGTTCAGAGTTAGTGTGGGATGAGTCCAAGTGTTGCCGCTGAAGATGCTTGAGGTGGCTTCAATTCGCGGCCGTCATTCGTGTCACAAGACTGGGCTGCCCAGCACGACAACAACGCAATAGCCACAAGCGTTCGCTGCTGGCGTCGCTCGCTCTTCTTCATACCGGCAGGCTACAGGTAGCCTCGGGACTGTGTCTGACGTTGATGAGAACCAGCAAATGCGCTCTCCGGTCATCATGACTGTTCACGCTCACCCTGATGACGAGGCATCAAAAGGCGCTCCTACGATTGCAAAATATGTCGAGCAGGGTTGCTCGGCGGTTCTGGTCTGTTGCACTGGAGGTGAGGAAGGCGATCTTCAGAATCCTTCGCTCCAAGAGCCAGGGCAGCCCTTCGAAGGCCTTGATGAATCTGAAACAAAAGCGTTGCTCGCCGAGGTTCGACCAAAAGAACTTGAAGCTTCGGCGAAGGTGATTGGGTTCTCCGAGGTCATCATGCTCGGGTACCGCGACTCCGGTATGGCAGAAAGCCCATCGAACGACCACCCGGAGTGCTTCCATATGGCTGACCTCGATGAAGCGGTTGGGCGTCTCGTGAAAGAGATTCGGCGGGTCAAGCCAGATGTGCTCATCACCTACTCAGACGATCAGGCGGGGTACCCACACCCAGATCATCTCAAAGTGCATGACGTGAGCGTTGTCGCATTTGAGCGAGCAGCGGACCCCGCTGCGTATCCCGAGATGGGCGCGCCGCATGTGACCTCAAAGTTGTATTACTCGGCATGGTCAATCGAACGGTTGAAGCGAGTTCATGAGGCCCTGCTTGCAAAGCATGGGGAGTCACCATTTGATGAGAACTGGTTCTCACGGCCGAGCCAAGACGAGCGCATCACCACCCGTGTCGACGTCTCTTCGTACATGTGGGCTCGCACTGGAGCACTTCGCGCCCATGCAACGCAGGTTGACCCAGCGGCTCTCTTCTGGTTCGGGCTCAACGATGACGAACTTGCCACGGTGTATCCGAGCGAAGATTGGATTCTTGCGCAGAACCGGTGCGGGCCTATCTCTTATCAAGAAACGTCGCTGTTCGACGGGTTAGCACAAGTCGTCAGCGAAGCGTAAGGAGTAGCGAATGTCGGTCACTGTGCAATACCGAGTGCAAATCTCAAAGGGAAATGAGAACGTTGAGGGTCCCGATGGAGCCGATCTCGTGATTACGGTGCCGATCAAGGTCGCTCAAGAAACAGGCTTTGACCCGACCGTGGCATTCATGAGAGGTCAACTCAAAGCGGTGGGCAGCACTGGGGCGCTGTTCGATGAACTTTCTTCTGGTGACGCCAGCGAGATCATCGGACGACTCGCCAGCGAGGCTGGTTAAGCCCGCATTGCGGCGCGCAACTCGCGGTAGCCGATGAGGTGTACATCGACAGTTGCAAGTGCATCGTTGAGCTCCGGTCCGAGGAGGAATTGGTAGTCGTCGATCCATCCAGCAGCGTCATCGGTGAGCGCCCACACCTCCGGGGTGTCGACTGCGGGCTGTAGGTGCAGTTCGGTAACCCCCGATGGAAGCTCGGCAATCGTGTCGATCACCCGCTGGCGCGAACCCGCACGCCAATCATGGTTGAAGAAATCCGGGAACAGCACTCCCTCTTCTGCCGCAAGGGATCGATACGGAAACCCTGCCTCTGCGGCGGTCACGGTCGACGGCAGACGGATGGGGAGTTGGAATTCGACCGCAACATCAAGGTACGCGTCAAAAAACTCTGGTCGGAGGGTGATCGCCGACAAGTGAGGCGCGAGGTGGGTGACATCAATGCCCCACGCTTGCGCTCGTGTCACCTGTGTTCGGAGTTCGCGGCGCACCTCCGTCGGGTCGGCGTGCTCCCAAAGATCGTCGATGGCTGACGGAAAGCCTCCGTCCCCTGATAGCAGAGAGGGAGCGTGCGTAAGCGGCCCAAACCGGTAGCACTCGTGTTCAGCGTTGAGCGTGAGGTGCACACCGATGTCATCTGTTTCGCTCACAAGTCGTGCGGCATGGCGGGCCCATGGTGCAGGCACCATGATCGACGCACATGTTGCGGCTCCGTCTCGCAGTGCGGAGATCACGCCTTCATTCGACGAGTGGGAAAGACCAAAGTCATCGCAAGAGACGATAAGGACGCGGTCGTTTGTGGCAAAGCCCAGGCGTTCGTTGAGTTCGCTCATTACCGTTGAATGTATCCCCGAGAAGTTTCACAGGCTCGCCAGAGCCCAAGGTTGCTTCGCCGAGCGAATGCAGCAGCCTCGCGCATTTCGGAGAGGTACGCAGTATTCGGCTTGATCTCAAGAACCCGAGCATGGCCTCGAGTAACGAGTTCCTTGTTAATAAACAGGTTGTCGGTGGTTGTGAAGAGATACGCGAGGAGGCGGTCGTAATGATCTCTCGCTACGACATCACGAACAACGTGTACCCGGGAACTTACAGGCAGCATCTGCTCGAGTGCAGCGGTTGCCTCGTGAGCCCAGCATTCGTCTGGATCGCCGTCTCGACCGAATTCGGGCGTATCGACGCCGATGAGGCGAACGCGTACAGAGTTCTCGCCAAATGCGATATCGAGCGTGTCACCGTCGATCACTCGCTCGACGACGCCGGAGGTTTCAGCTGTGGGAGTTCCACAGGCGGCCGTCAACACCATTGTGATGACGGCGAGCCAGGAGCAGCGTCTCAGATGCGCTCGATAAGTGTTCCTGTGCCGAGACCACCACCGCAGCACATCGAAATGAGGCCGTAGCGGCCTGAGGTGCGCTCGAGTTCATAGAGCGACTTCGTCATCAGGAATGCACCGGTTGCCCCAAGTGGATGGCCGAGCGCAATTGCGCCACCATTTGGGTTGGTCTTCGCGAGATCTGCGCCGACTTCTTTCGCCCATGCGAGAACGACCGATGCAAATGCTTCATTGATTTCAAAGTTGTCGATGTCGTCAATAGAGAGCCCGGAGCGGTCGAGGAGGCGGCGGGTTGCATCCATCGGGCCGGTGAGCATGAGGACAGGGTCAACTCCGACGAGGCAGGTGTCGACTACTCGTGCCCGAGGGGTAAGACCGAGTGCCTCTGCGCGCTCTGCTGTCATCATGAGCACCGCTGCCGCGCCATCAGAAATTTGTGAGCTGTTTCCGGCGGTGTGTACGCCATTTTCACGTGCTACTGGCTTCAATTGACCCAGTTTTTCGAGTGATGTCTCGCGAATGCCTTCGTCGCGTGTCACCGCAGCGGTCTCGCCGGTGGGGTTTCCTTCTTCATCAAGAACTGGCGCATCGACCGAGATCCACTGCCCGGCGAATCGGTCTTCGCTCCAGGCTTGTCCAGCACGCTGCTGCGATTCGAAGCCGAAGGCGTCGGTGTCGCCGCGGGTGATCTCCCACTTGTCGGCAATGCGCTCTGCGCCTTCGAACTGAGATGTCATCTCGAGGCGAGCGAAGTATTCCTTCGGAATCGGTACGCCGAGGCCAAGTTTCTTCGAGGAGTTAATACCGATCGGGATGCGACTCATGACCTCAACGCCGCAGGCCATCGCAACATCGGTGGTGCCTGAAGCGATGAGTGAAGCCGCAAGGTTGGTTGCCTGTTGACTTGAGCCGCACTGGGTATCGACAGTGGTTGCTGCTGTTTCGATCGGGAGGCCAGCTCCGAGCCATGCCGTGCGGGTCACGTTGAAGCTCTGCTCACCAACTTGGCTCACGCAGCCGCCGACGACTTGCTCGATTGCCGATGGGTCGATGCCTGTGCGCTCGATGAGCGAACTCTGCACTTTGCCAAGGAGAGATGCTGGGTGCATTCCCGCAAAACCGCCGTTACGGCGTCCGATAGGGCTCCGAACCGCGTCAACGATGACGATTTCGCGGCCGCTTTGAGAAGATGAGGTGCTGGTCATACCCTGAGGTTACGCCCTCAGTTCTGAAGATCTGCAGTTAGTTCATTCTGTTCGAGGCGCATCTCGCTTCGCCGGCCTCGCTGCCAGTCGGTCACGAGAGAAAACTCATCTCCGCGGATATAGGTCGTGCGCCACTCAATGACCTTTCCTGAGCGTTCCCCCTGCCGCACGAGCTCAAGAACCCCGATGTCACCATTGAGGCCAAGAAGCTCGGCGACGTTTGAGCTTGGAGCTACCGCAGAAATACGCTCAGAGCCCGCTGTTGGGCGACCAAGTCCGGAACGCTCAAGCTCGTCGTAGAGAGCGGTATGAGAGAAGTCAAGCTGTGCAAGTTTTGCCGTATACGCCCCTGGAAGCCATACATAATCAACGGCAATCGGCCGCTCGGCGGCGAGTCGTAGACGGGCAAGATGAAAGAGCGGCTCATCGCCTGCGAGACCGAACCGCTTCGCAATCTCAGCATCAGATGTTGGCCCGATGGTTAACACGATGCTTTTTTGATCAACCCCGGCAGCCTCAACGACTTGGAAAAGGCTGTAGAGATTGCCGAGTGACTGAGTGATCCTCCCGCTATTCAGCGCAGTTCCAATACCTCGTGAACGCTGAACAATGCCGTCACGACCGAGCGATGAAACGGCATGACGCGCAGTGTGACGGCTGACCTCGTAGTCCTCCATGAGCTCTCGGTCTGAAGGGAATTTGTCGACGAAGTCTCCGAGTTGAATGCGTCGGCGTAACTCATGTTCGAGCTGTTGCCACAGGGGTGTCTTGCTCGACCGTGAAAGAGGTTGGACCGTCGTCGCCTGGCGTTTGGTCATGGAAGAACGAAGTTACAGCAGGTATGCATCAGGGACGGGCTTGAGCGGTCGGGCGTACCACATAGGTCGCCGCAGGCCATTGGGGCCTGGTGCCGGACGGGTCTTGTTCAACCAGTCGAGATAGGCCTCGCGTGACTTTTCTGTGTCGACCACTACATCGCCGTATTCGTCGCCTGGCTGCGCAGGGCCAACTCGTACCCGTTGATGCCAGCACTGCATGCCAGAAACCGGGTCGGGCTGAACGGCAAAGGTGAGGTTCTGATGGACTCCGGTGTCATTCCACCAGATTCTGTTGGTGTCAGGGTCAGAAGACTCGTAGGCCTCGATGCCTTTCTCCTTGCGGAGTTTCCACGAGGATCCCTCGTTGCTGATCGATGCGAGCCCGGCTCCGAATGAGCGAGCCTTGCCCTCCTCGAGACGCCAGCGACCCATATGGTGAGAGGCAGCGACGACGCCCGGCCGGATGCCTTCGGTGCGCCATGAGGAGATCACGAAATGACCGATACGGGTCGTGATACGCACAAGACCGTTCTCGTCAATGCCGAGTTTCTCTGCATCACTCGGATGTATCCACAGCGGATGGCGGTGTGAAATCTCATTGAGCCATTTTGAGTTGGCCGAACGCGTGTGGATAAGGGTTGGAATTCGGAAGGTTGGTAAGAGCACTCGTTCATCGCCATCGATATCGAGGTCCTCCCAGTGAACATGGCTAGGAATCCACTTTGGTGTTGCGTACTCGGGCCACCCCCAATCATTGAGTGTGGTTGAGAACAGCTCGAGTTTCTTCGAGGGGGTTGGGAAGCCTTCTTTGATTTCGCCGTCGACCTCGACCGCTGGGCTTCCGTCGCCAAGTTTGGCGAGGTGAAGTTGACCGAGCGATGCAGCGTCACCATTCCATGTGCCTTCTGTGTTTGGCTTACGAAACACTCCTCCTGCGTCTTTCTCGCATCCATCGACCGCACTCGGGTCGACAGGCCGCTCATAGGGGCGGTAAGGGTCACCTGGGATGTCATAGGCCCCTCGGTCGCGCATGTAGTCGAGCGGCGTCTGTCCTGCTTCAGCGGCGGCTTCGGCGAGGCCGGGTACGTTGTCGGCAAACATGCGGCCGTAATACTCATCGATACCCATTGGCGACCCCGGGCGCTCATCGCTTTCGAAATATTCACGAATGCCGAGTGACCCATCAGGGTCGATACGCCAACTGAGATCAATCCAGAACTCATTCTCTTCCCAAACTTCACCAACGTTGAACTCGTGAGTTCTGCTGTCGGCGTCGACGTTCTCGCCGGAGAGTTCGGCATAGCGTCGCATGACGGGCTGGCGGAAGCCAATCCATCGGCCTGCGTGCGTTTCGTAACTTGCAATGTCGTGTCGCTCGGAACCGACACCCATCGGCAATACATAATCAGCAAACCAGGCGGTTTCTGACCATGTTGGGGTGAGCGCAACGTGGCATCCGACCTTTTCGGGGTCTTTCAACGCTTCAAGCCAAGAGAATCCATCGGGGTTCGTCCAGATCGGGTTGTAGACACGAGTGAAGTAGGTGTCGAGTTTGCCTCGTCCTTCATTGAGGAAGTGCGGCAACAAAATGGAGAGCTCGTGGTAAGCGAGTGGATATTCGACTGGCCAGTTGAGCTCGTTCCATTCTTTGATGGGCTGGCCGCCCTTGGGAGGGGCGGGGGCGAATTTGTTCCATCCGTTGCCGCTGGTGCCACCTGGTGTGCCAACAGACCCGGTCAGCACGTTGATGAAGAACAAGCAGCGAGCAACTTGCCAGCCTCCGAGGTTGCCGGCCCCAGCCGACCGCCAGTTATGTGATGCGAATTTCGTCAGATGTTGCCCGATGAGTTCGGCAATTTCTCGGAGGTCATCGCCCGATACACCGCAGACATATTCGGCTCGCTCAATTGAATACTCTGCGTATTCGTCAAGAAGGGCTGTCTCGAGCGATTCGAACTCGCATGGCAGGTCGGGGCGTGTTGAGTTGAGGTAGGTCTCCCAGTTCACCCAGCGGCGCACAAACTCTCGGTCCCATGTGTCGTGTTCGATGAGAAGACGAGCGATCGCAAGCAACATGAAGGCCTCGGTGCCCGGCCACGGCGCAAGCCAATAGTCAGCTTTCGCTCCGGTATTCGAAAGGCGGGGGTCAACACAGATGACCTTCGCGCCTTTTTCTTGACCTTCCATGATGCGCTGTGCATGTGGGTTGAAGTAGTGGCCAGCCTCAAGGTGCGACGAGATCAAGAAGATGACCTCGGCATTGGCGAAATCAGACGACGGTCGATCGAGGCCCATCCACGACTGGTAGCCAATGCGGGCATTCGACGAGCAGATGTTGGTGTGAGAATTGTGTCCGTCGACTCCCCAGGCCGAGAGCACGCGCTCGGTGTAGCCATCTTCTCCAGGTCGGCCGACGTGATACATCACCTCATTGCCGCGGCCTTCGGTGATGGCAGAGCGAATTCGACCTCCGATTTCGCTCAACGCGTCGTCCCAGCTGATGCGTTCCCACTCGCCTGAACCGCGCTCACCAACTCTGCGGAGTGGATACAGGATGCGTTCTGGGTCGGTTACCTGGTTGATCGTCGCAGGCCCCTTCGCGCAGTTGCGGCCGCGGCTTGCTGGGTGCTCCGGGTTGCCCTCGAACTTGACGACCTCACCAGATTCTTTGTCGATGAACGCCACAAGGCCGCAGGCGGCTTCGCAGTTGAAGCACGTGGTCGGCACGAGCGTGTAGTTGCGCTCGACTCGCTCTGGCCACGCCTTCGCGTCGAGTTCGGTCCAGTTATGCCACTGATCGTGGGGAGGGTGATTGGTGAGTGTCATCGGTAGTTTCCAAACATTTCGATTTACGACAGGGGGACTGACTGGCCGGCACGAACGAACGCATCTTCGTATGAGAAGAGCCCAACGAGAGCACAGATTGCGGCGATGACGCCGAGTCCTTGTGGTGCGGTTCCATTCAGGGCAAGAGTGATGAGAACGATGGGTGCAATGAGGCCGGCAAGAACGCCGCCGAACCAGAAGCGACGAGCGTATGCGCCTTTGATCATCTCAAGAGTTGCGAGTTCGACAGTTCGCGAGCCCTTCGAGACGATCTCAGTGGCGATGAGAAATGCCAATGCTCCAAGGGCGGCGAGGGTGGTGATGCGCAATGCTTTGAGTTCGGGTACGTCGATGAAGAGATCGAGCAAGAGGTATGTCGAACCTCCAGCAACAACGGCTTGAGCGAGCAGCGTTGGCAACAACAACGGTGTCTGCCAGAGATCTCGACCCTCGCATTGACCGAATAAAAACGCGGTATAGCCCGCGACTCCTGCGGACAGGATCACGATTGGAAGCGATAGCCACGGAAGCGCGGAGTTGCTTCCAACGAGGTCGAGGAGGCCCCAAAGCCCGACAACGGCAGCAAATGCTCCGAGTATCCATGCCCCTCGAACGAGCCACGAGTCGGTGTTCGACTTCGTCAATATGAAGAGGAACCTCGACGGCTGCTTGAGGTCTGCAATGAGAAGGGCGCCGGTGATAGCGGTGAAAACGCCAGCAATCACCGCAGGAAATACTCCGGCAGCAGACGACGAATCGCCATGGCCGAGCAGAACGAGTAGCGCAGCGATTGCCATGACACCGGCTGCGATTGCCTTGGTGACCAGATAGCCCGACACTTTTGACTTCCATGTCATTTCATGGCTTGTGGTGTACGTGGTGCGACCAGTTACCTGAGTGCTGCTGTGTTCGGCCATGACATGCGTGAGAGTTGGGTGATTCTCCGTTGTGTCAGCCCAGATCATGCCGTCATCGGCGATCTTTGTTCGTGTTGGGTCGAGCGCAGCCTGATCGACCCCTCGGTAGTACACCTTGGGGGCTGTGCCCTGTTCGGGGGCTCGCACCGACACTTTGTCTCTGGCGACAATCTTGCTGATGTCTGAGTTTGGGTCGTCAAGGTCGCCGCTGACGATGGCATGGGTTGGGCATACGACAACACATGCAGGTTCGAGCCCGACCTCAACTCGGTGGTTGCAAAAGTTGCACTTATTCGCAACGTTGGTGTCTGGGTTGATGTAGATCGCGTCGTAGGGGCACGCATTCATGCACGCCTTGCAGCCGATGCAGATGTTGTCATCGAAGTCGACAACTCCGTTGCCGGTGCGATGTAGCGCACTTGTCGGGCAGATCTTCATGCATGGAGCGTCATCGCAGTGGTTGCATCGCATGACGGTAAACGACCGGCCTGTATTTGGGAATGACCCGGTCTCGACGTACTTCACCCACGTCCGGTTGACGCCGATCGGTACGTCGTGTTCGCTTTTGCACGCCACTGTGCAGGCATGGCATCCGATACAAGAGTCGCTTTCAAGTACAAATCCAAGCCGTGTCATGAGTCCTCCCGGACAGTGTAGAAAGAGTGTGAGTTCCGGTCATTGGGCACTGGAGAAAAATTGCAGGTCATGCCGGCTGGGTGGTTTCGAGCCAGGCCGTATAACCGCCAATCACATCACTTACATCGCCAAAGCCCCGCTGACGAAGAAGGCTTGCTGCGACCGAAGAGCGATAGCCGCCGGCACAGAACACGACGGTGGGTGCGCTCGGGTCGAGTTCTTCGATGCGAGACGGAATTTGGCCGACGGGGATCGTCTGCGGTTGATGGGCAGTGCCATCAGCCACCTCGCCGGGGTTCCTCACATCAACAATTTGGAGGTTGGGAACTTCTTTTACACGGGCGTTGAACTCATCAGCGGTGAGACGGCTCGCAACCTGTGCGTTCTCCGAATGCGAGGTGAGCATGTCGTAGGGCTGTTCGGCCATGCCGATGACGCGGTCGAATCCAATTCGAGCGAGCCTGTTCTTCGCTTCCAGTTCCTGACCTGGTTCGGTGAAGAGAACGATGTCGGCATCAAATGGAACAATGGATCCTGCAAACTCGGCGTAACGACCCGCCATACCGACGTTGATCGCTCCTTTGAGGTGACCTCGTGAGAAGTCTTCAGGGTCTCGGCCGTCGATGAGGAGGGCGCCATCAGTAAGAGCGGCCTGCACAGCTACAAAGTCCATCGAGGGAGGTATCGCAGATTCGTCGAGTAACTTGCGCTCCTTGCCGTTAAGCGCCGCGTCATAGGCAAAGTAACTCGGCGCCGGCGGCTGGCCTTCGGTCACCATTGCCATGAATGCCTCTTTCGAGCTCGCTCGAATCGCATAGTTTGCTTCGCGCTGTTCGCCAATGGTGGAGGAGAGCTCGGTTGACAGGTTTTTCCCGCAGGCTGAACCAGCCCCGTGCGCAGGAAATACGAGCGTTGCATCGGGGAGGGTCATCAATTGCTGGTGCAGCGAGTGGTAGAGCTTCTCTGCGAGTTCTTCACGGGTAAAGCCAACCGAGGCAAGAAGGTCTGGGCGCCCGACATCGCCGATGAACAGGGTGTCGCCAGTGAGCACGCCATAAGGACCGTTGTCGGCGGTCTCGTAGACGACGATGCTCATCGACTCCGGAGTATGGCCGGGGGTGTGGCGAAACTCGAGAATGACCTCGCCAAGTGAGATGCGCTCCCCATCTTTAATCTTCCAGTGATCAAATTCCGGGTTAGCGACCGAGGAGTAGCAAATATCGGCTCCGGTGGCCGCGGCAAGCTCGAGGTGTCCAGAGAGGAAGTCGGCATGGAAGTGGGTTTCGATCACCATCACGATGTCGAGCCCTGCTTCATCTGCTGCCGTTAGGTAGCCAGAGATGTCGCGTTGAGGGTCAACGACGACAGCCTTTTTTGATGATTCATCGCCAATGAGATACGACGCGTGTGAGAGGCACTCGAGGTAGTACTGCTCAAATTTCATGAAACCCCCATAACAGAACGTCCTCAGTCTATATGTCCGGACATTTGTGGTCAAGGAGGGTTACGAGTCTGCTCCGAACAGGTCGAGTTGCTCCCAGGTTGTCGCCACCTCATCAACCGCTCGCCATGTCAGGCGGCCGCGCCGGTTTGGGCGCTCGACTTCAAGTGCTTCAGGGCGTAGCGATCGTGCCGCTCCATTTGCATCGTGCACGAGAATGCTTCCGTCGGCACCTACCGAGGCAATACGTCCAAGGGTCCAACGCGAACGATTCTGGCGTTTGAAGCGAACCCGTTCGCCTTGGCGAAGGCCGATGCTTCGCAGTTCGGCCGCTGACATAAGGGATTAGTAGCCCAAGGTGCGACGCTGAAGTCGCTGCATTCCTGTGATCCACTTCTGCGGGTCAGAACCTTTGAACTTCAGATAATCGCCTACTTCAGGATGGGGCAAGATGAGGAAATTCTCATCGACGATCGCTTGGTAGACCACCTCGGCAACGTCAGCAGGCTCCATTACCACGCCGACTGCCTTCACCACGTCACCGCCGGTACCGATTGGTGAATCGGCGTTTAACATTGCTGTGTTGACGCCTTGTGGGCACAGACAACTCACCTTGAGGCCACGTTCGCCGTAGGTAATCGACATCCATTCCGCGAAGGCAACGGCGGCGTGTTTGGTAAGTGAATAGGGTGCCGACCCGATCTGGGCGAGGAGGCCGGCAGCAGACGCCGTCGAGCAAAAATAGCCTTCGCCGCGGTCGAGCCAGGCTGGTAGTAATCGGCGAGCTGCCCACCGGTGTGCGTGGGTGTTGATCGCAAAGGAAAGGTCCCAGATTTCTTCGTCGTCCATTGGGTCGGTTCCAAGCGCAACACCAGCGTTTGCAAAAAACAGATCGACGATTCCAAACTCGCGCTCAGCCGCATCAATGAGTTCGATGTTGCCGGCTTCGGTCGATAAATCGACGGCGAGGGCAATCGCGCCGGGTAACTCTGCGGCAACCGAATCGGGCGACCTCTGGTCGGCGAGCACTACACGGGCCCCCGCAGCGTGAAAGCGACGGGCGAGGGCGGATCCGATTCCTCCGGCAGCTCCGGTAACGACGACATGACGATTTTGTAAGTCCATCTCTTCACATTAGATCGCCGATCATGCGCGCACGATGCCCGCAGGGGCGATACGGTGAAGGCGATGACTGAAAGCAGCGCAAACAGCACAGCGGTTCTCGATGAAACAGAGCTACTCGACGAGAGTGGTCTGACGGTCGATGCGGCTGCAGCAATTGCTGTGATCGACGAATCGCTGGTGGGTCTCACTCAGCGTGAACTCGTCTCAGCCAATGAAGTGACGGATGTTCTTCTTGACGTTCGTCGATTGCTCGCCGGCTGAATCACAGTAGCGGAATTGCCGCTCCCGCGAGGGCGGCCCCAACGACCACGCCGGCCATTACATCGCTGGCGTGATGAATACGCACGTGAAATCGACTGAGGGCAACAGTTGTTGCAAGCGCAACCCATAGAGCGATCCACCATCCGCCTGTCATTGCCGACAGTAGAACGGCAGAAAATGCTGCGGCTGAGGCATGTCCGCTCGGGAATGACGACGTTCGTGGCTTTCGTACCGTGAGTCCTTCAGCACCATGTTCTGTTGGGCGCTGTCTACGGAAGAGGCGTTTTATCCCTTGGTTCACGATGAGACTCTCTACGCCTAGGAGACACGACAAGAGGACGATTTGTCGAAACTCCGCAGTAGCCACTCCCCGGGCAGCGCTCGTGATATGCCAAATCAGGCTCCAATCGCCGAGCGTGCTCGCTGCGACCATTACTGCATTGAGCGCAGCAACATTTCGGAGTGGTTGGTAGGCGAGATCAACTCGGCCATCGAACGCGTTGGCACGTTGAGAGATTGACGAACTCGACATCGGTTTACTCAGGCGAAGTGGTGTTGCGTCGAGGGGCCTCAACGAGTGCGAGTTGGGGGTCGCCACCGAACTCTGGGCACCACGATGAGAATGTGCAGAACTTGCAAAGAGCACTCTTTCGGGTTGCAAACTCTCCGCTCTCACAGGCTTGAGAAATTGCACGATGCACAGCAGTAAGCCGTTGCTCGGTGAACGAAATCGTCTTGCTTGACGGGCGAGCGGTAATTGTCTGCGACGACTTGACGTACATCAGTCGCAACTCGGTTGCGTCTTCGGCAAACTCTCGCTGACAGAGCAGCGCATAGAAATGCACCCCCGCTAGCGCCTTTTTCTCAAATGATGGACCCGGGGCACGACCGGTCTTGTAGTCGGTGATGACGAGACGATCATCGTTGTCACGTTCGAGACGATCGATGATTCCACGCAGCGTGACGCCGTCAAATTTGGCCTCAATACGAAGTTCAAGCCCGATTGGATTCACCGCTGATGGATCTTCCATCTGCAACGCGTTCATCGCAAGTTTTCGACACTCGGCTCCGAGTCGGGAAAACCGATCACCTTCAAGTTCAAGAAAGAGCACGTCATCGTCGTGTTCGAATTCGGTCATCATCTGATCGACTGAATCGTTCATGCGTTCGGCGTCGAGTTGAGCAGCGGTATCGGCATAAAAGTGTTCGAGAGCGCGATGGACCATCGTGCCGCGCACGGTGGCTTCTGTCGGCGGATCGAACAGTCCATCAAGGCTCGAAAATCGAAACGCGAGAGGACAAGAAAGAAATGAGTCGATACGCGAAGGCGAAAGTGTTGTCGGTGGCGCGTAGCTGCTCATACCGAACAGCCTGCCAGATGCATGTTACGCACTGGTGCTACTCAGCAGATTTTCGACCGTGTGCGCAACCTGATTGGGCACGACAAAGGGCCCAAAGTGATTCATTGATTCGTCAGGGTGATACGAGCCGTTTGGAAGGCGCTCAGCAACTCCGGCCGCAAAGTTCGATGGCTGATGCTCTTCAACGACGCCAGCGATCACGTTTACCGCAAGGTCGATCTGTGGGAGTGACTCCCAGAGTTCGTTTCGATGGGCCGCTCGAAATACCGATGCTTCGAACGTAGGAGTGCACGAGAGTGACACGCTGCCGTCGTCATTCGACTTGACTCCATAGTTCACATAGTCACTGAGTGAACGCTGGGTGAAGATCCCTAAAGGCGGCTTTGACGCGTAGTTTGCGATTGCGGCCTCTGGGC
This sequence comes from Ilumatobacteraceae bacterium, assembly GCA_022425725.1. GTDB lineage: Bacteria > Actinomycetota > Acidimicrobiia > Acidimicrobiales > Ilumatobacteraceae > Casp-actino5. The sequence goes on along the minus strand of JAKMEY010000001.1, from coordinate 51,797 downwards.
TGTCAAAGGTTGGTCGGCGACGCTCCGCCCCAACGGCAATTGGAAGATGTTCGACATCGAAGTCATCGTTTGGTGGGGGCGCGATCGGTTCGAAGGCAACGAGTTGCGAGAACGCCGTCGGATCTTTCAGATGGGCAAGAAGTACCGCAGCCCCACCCATTGAATGCCCGAACGCCTGAAGCCCGCCGTGAGGAGCGAGGTGACGGGCAACGGTGAGGGCATCCTCCCCAAAGCATTCCCATGTGGAGACGCTGTCGTCGGCGGAGGCGGTTTCGCCATGACCGGAATAATCCACGGCCCATACGCTCCAGCGAGGCGACATATGCGCCGCCATTTCGAGGTAACAACGGCCATGAAAGCCCGTTGCATGCGAAATGAGGAGAGGTTCTTCACCAGAACCACCGAGATGGTGAAGGATGAGCGGCGACCCATCGGGTCGCGTGAGAGAAACCATTGACGTCACCGAAGAGCATCCACGAACATCTTGGTCTCTTCAGCGATTTGCGCCGGAACGGCATAGCCATCTCGGTCGCAGATCGTTGACCAGTTGTCGCGCACCGATTCAGGAGAAAGGTTTGCGTCGGTGAATCCTTGGCACTCTCCGATGAAGACTTCAGCGACACGTCCGCCGCCTACGGAGAACACGCGGCCTGTTGCATCGCATGATTCGTGAGCGAGGAAGGTCACCAGTGGAGCAACGTAGTCGGGTTGCAGTTTTTCTCCGAGGTCACCAAGGAGGTCTTCAGTCATGCGGGTGAGGGCGATTGGGGCGATCGCATTCGCAGCGATGTTGAAGCGTGCACCTTCGACGGCGAGAACCCTGGTGAAACCGACGAGTCCCATCTTTGCGGCGCCGTAGTTTGCTTGGCCAAAGTTCCCGAAGATTCCCGCGGCCGATGAGGTGGAGATAATGCGGCCATATCCCTTTTCTCGCATAACGCGGAATGCTGGCCCGGTGACGTTAAACGCACCCTTCAAGTGAACATCGAATACGGGGTCTACGAGCGACTCGTCCATGTTGTGAAACGCCTTATCGCGCAGGATTCCGGCGTTGTTGATGACAATGTCGACTGTTCCGAAGGCGTCGAGCGCCGACTGCACAATGGCCTCGCCGCCATCGGCCGTTGCCACTGAATTCGTATCTGCGACTGCTTCTCCACCGAGCGCCTTGATTTCGTCGACCACCTTGTCGGCTGCGCCCTTGTTGGAGCCGGTGCCATCGACTGCGCCGCCGAGATCGTTCACCACGACGAGTGCTCCTCGAGACGCCATGAGGAGCGCGTGCTGGCGGCCGAGACCTCCTCCGGCTCCTGTGATGATTGCTACTTTGCCATCGAATCCAAGTGCTTCAGTCATGTCCGCACGTTACCGACCTTACGGCGCGGTTGGGAAAACGGCGGGAACAAAAACAGGAGTCGTGCCTGTAAAGCTTTGCTCTTGGTCGCTAACTGCCGGGAATTGAATCGAGTGCCATTGCCGTGAGCCGTTTGTAGTCGAGCTTTCCATTGACGGCACGGCCGACGGTGTCAACTCGGATGACGTGCTTCGGGGCTTTGTAGCGGGCAATTTTCGAGCGAACGTGTTCGACGAGTGTGTCATCGTCGACCGAAGGGTCGAGCAACTCGACAATGGCGCAGATCGCCTGACCGAATCTCTCATCGGGCACCCCGACGACTGCGCAATCAGCAACCGACTGATGAGTCTTGATCGTTTCCTCAACCTCTTCTGGGTACACCTTCTCCCCGCCGGTGTTAATGCACTGGCTGCCTCGGCCGAGAAGGGCGACCGAACCATCGGCTCGAACTTCGGCCCAATCACCAGGAATCGAGTAACGAGCACCATCGATGATCTGGAAGGTTGCTGCGGACTTCTCTTCGTCCTTGTAGTACCCGATCGGGGTTCGGCCACGAAGAGCAACCCGGCCGCGTTCACCTGACCCAGGCTCAACATCGCAGCCATCTTCGGTGACGACACGAGTATTTGGCCCGAGAGAGAAACTCCCGGTGCCAGATTCGACAGAATCTTTCGTCGACACATTGCTCGCCATACCAATTGCCTCGCTCGAACCGAGCGAGTCGACCATGATGAGACGCTCGTTGTGTCGAAGAAGCCCGTCTTTGGTTTCACGCGACCACATCACCCCTGAGGAGATGATGACGCGCAGGCTCGAGAGATCCCAGCGGCCCTCGTCGGCATCGAGCGCCCGCAGCATTGGTTTCGCAAATGCATCGCCGACGATAGAGATCGAATTAATCCGTGCCGACTCAATAGTCGACAGCAGTTCATCAACATCAAAGTTCCGCCCGGTGAGCGTGGTGGTTGACCCGCCAAGCAGCATCGTTGAGAGCGAGTTAAAGAAGCCGGTGCCATGCATGAGAGGAGCTCCGGGTAGGCCTTTGGGTCCGGGCCCGTTGAGGCGAGCTGCGGCAACTCCAGCCGTGGGCTCATTGGGGAGTTTGTTTCGATTGCTCGATTCGAGAGCGCCGACGAGGTCGTCTTGGCGCCACATGACTCCCTTTGGCATTCCGGTCGTTCCACCGGTGTAGAGCAGCATGAGATGGTCGCCGCTCCGTCCCCAGGGGCCCTTGACGTTGTGAGGTGAACCTGACGCCGCTGCTGTTTCGTAGTCGATCGCCCAATCCGGACATGGGTGTGACCCATCATCGACCCAAAGCCATAGTCGGATATTTGGTAGTCGATGTTTGATTTCTTCGATCTGAGGGCAGAACGTTGCGTGAAAGACAACTGCGCAGACATCCGCGTTATCCCAGAGGTAGACGAGTTCGTCTGCTGCGTATCGATAGTTCGTGTTAACGATGGCCATCCCCGCCTTGAACGAGGCGAGAACACTTTCGATGTAGTGCGGGGAGTTATACAGATATTGAGCGATCTTGTCTTGCTCGACGAGGCCTGAGTCGAGAAGTTGTTGGGCAACACCGTTTGCTCGGTGGTTCATCTCGCTCCACGAGATCGCAACGTCGCCGTGCGCAAGCGCGAGGCTCTCAGGTAGAGCGTCGGCAATCTCTTCGAAGATGTCTGCGATATTCCAACCGTTCACTGTTGAGACCGTAGCGGTCGAGACATCATCCGAGAAAGTGAAAGGCGGCAGGCAACGCCGAGCGTTGGGCGATGCCGGCACGCCGCAGTGCCTGAGCTGGTCCTCTGGCAACGCTCAGAGAAAGACCCCGACGTTCGTATTCGTGAGGTGGTCGTGGCGGTACGAGCCCAATTTGTAAGTTATTGCACTGGAACCCGAGTTGGAATTGGAGAACAATCAGATGGCGTGCATTGCAGTTGGAATTATTCGTGGAATGAAAGACGAAGCGGTATTCGCTGAATATCGGGCAGTTGCCAGCGAGGCGCTTGCGAAACACGGCGGGTCAATTGTGGTTCCCCCAAGCCCTCCGACGGTGCTCGACGGTGAAGACACGCCAGCTGCAGTCGTGGTTCTTGAATTTCCTGACACAGCGTCCGCAGAGGCTTGGCGCAACGACCCAGAGCTTGCTTCAATCCACGAGATGCGGAACAACGGAGTCCACATGGACATCCTTGCTGTTGGCTCCTAGCCGGGGTCGAGCGGCGGAGCCCCAACGACGCCCGAGTGGTGAACTCTCATCTACTCTCATGACGTGGAGTCCTCCTCGTACATTGACTGGCTGACCGAGCCTCTCTGCGTTGCGATTGAAAAAGCAGCGCCAGTTGTTTCGGCGGGTGCGAACGAAGCCGACGCCGCAAGAGCACTACCGCCCTCGACCGTGGAAGCGCTGAGTGGTGCTGGTCTGTTCACGATGTTGTTGCCAGCAGATGTCGGTGGCACACCCCATCGGCCCGAGGCAGCGCTCGCTGCCTTGAGTTCGATCGCATTTCATGATGGTGCCGCCGGATGGTGTTCGATGATTTCAACATCGACCTGTCTGCTGGCAGGGTTCCTCGACACCGAAGTTGCACGATCGACCTTTGGAAGCGCAACCGCGGTTGGTGGCGTCTTTGCCCCCAATGGAGTTGGAACACCCACCGATGATGGACTCACGGTGTCTGGCCGTTGGCAATGGGGCAGTGGACTTGCGCACTGTGACTGGGTGGTAGCCGGGGTCACCTTTGATGATGGAAAACGCGTGACGGTCGTGGTCCCTCGTAGCGATGTTAAGGCCCATGACACGTGGCAGACGGTGGGGATGCGAGGAACAGGCTCAGTTGACTTTGAGATGAACGAAGTGTTCGTTCCACCCGAACGAACGATTCCTCAACTGGGGGCGACGCCGACGTCATCTGATTCACGGGTTCTTCTCCCAAATTTTTCTATCTTGGGTGCTGGCGTTGCCGCTGTTGCTCTCGGAATCGCAGAACGAGCCTGGTCAGAAACAGTTGATCTGGCGAATGAGCGCGCACCACAGTTTTCTCAACGTCTGCTCGCCGAGCAGTCATCGGTGCAATCGGTGATTGCCCGGGCTCGAGCACGCCTCGACGCATGTGGAGGCGAGTTATTCCGCAGCGTTGAAGCAGCAGATCGCATCGTCGAACAGGGTGAGAAGGTTCCCCTCGCGGCGCGGGTTCGGATACGCGGCGCAGCAGCTCTTGTCGTTGAAGAGTCTGCTGCGATCGGCTCGGAAATGTTCCGCCTTTCCGGCGGTGCTGCCGTATACGACACCAGCGTGTTGGGGAGGTGTCTACGGAACCTTTCGGTGATCCCGCAACACATCATGGTTGCTCCACGGCTCTTTGAGACGCTCGGCCGCCACCACCTCGGGCTCGATTTCGAGTCATCAATGATCTAGGGAGTTCACAATGGATGCAATGGACGCGATTCTCACGACTCGGGCGATGCGTCGATATTCAGACGAACCGGTTCCTGACAAACTGCTTATGCAATGTCTTGAGGCGGCCCAGCAGGCTCCCTCGGGCGGGAACGTCCAGCCCCAGCAATACATTGTCGTGAGATCTCCTGAAGTACGCCATGCGCTTGCTGACATTTACCGTCAAGCATTTGAGCGCTACGAGAAGTGTTTGCCAGAACCGGTCTTCCGCACTGAGCAAGATCAATTGACCTATGAACGCACAAGAAAAGCGTCACAAGATCTCGCGCAGACAATCGGTGATGTTCCGGTTCATGTGCTGTTTCTGCAGCCGATCATCCCGTGGGGGTTTCACGATGAAGAGGGTGTCGTCGACATTGGACGCCTCGACGGCAGCGTCTACCCGGCGGTGCAGAACTTCTGTATCGCTGCGAGAAGCCTCGGGCTCGGAACAGCGTTCACCACTGTCATCCGGGTATATCAGGCTGAGGCACTTGAGGTCATAGGTGCTGACCCTGAGCGCTTTGAAATAGCGGCTCATATCCCCGTCGGTTACCCGACCGGCAACTTTGGTCGCGCACCTCGCAAAGATGTTCGCCGCTCAATCCATCTTGATCGTTATGGAGAGCGCCCAACGCTCAACTAACTCGATAGCGTCCTTTCCTTGTGCCCCCCACATCGAAGAGAGAAGATCTCCGCAACATCGCAATCGTCGCCCACGTCGACCACGGCAAAACCACCCTTGTTGACTCGATGCTGCAGCAATCGGGCGCGTTCCGAGTCAACGAGACCGTCGCCGAACGCGTCATGGATTCAATGGACCTCGAACGCGAAAAAGGAATCACAATCCTCGCAAAGAACACATCGCTGGTGTGGAACGACATCACGTTCAACATCGTCGACACCCCAGGGCACGCCGATTTTGGCGGTGAGGTTGAACGTGCGCTCACCATGGTCGACGGCATCATCTTGCTCGTCGATGCCGCCGAGGGCCCGTTGCCTCAGACACGTTTCGTGCTGCGCAAAGCGCTTGCACAGCACCTACCGGTCATCCTCGTCATCAACAAAGTTGACCGACCTGATGCCCGAATCTCGGCAGTGGTCGACGAGGTATACGAACTGTTCCTCGACCTCGACGCTGACGCTGACCAACTCGACTTTCCTATCGTGTACTCCTCGGGTCGCTCGGGCTGGGCGTCGGTAGAGGAGAACACCAGCGGCACCGATCTCACGCCTCTGTTCGAGACGATCGTGAGTACCGTTCCAGCCCCTGCCTTCACCGAGGGAGCACCACTGCAAGCGTGGGTCACGAACCTTGACGCGAGCCCCTATCTCGGGCGCCTCGCGCTCTGCCGAGTGATCGAAGGGGAAATTCATCGTGGTCAGCAGGTCGCGTGGTGCCGGGCTGACGGAACAACCGTACGAGCGAAAGTTGTTGAACTCTTCCTCACTCAGCACCTTGAGCGAGTGTCTGTCGAATCAGCATCGGCTGGTGACCTTGTTGCGGTGGCAGGTATCGACAACATCACCATCGGCGAAACCCTTGCCGACATTGAGCATCCAACACCTCTCCCGGTCATCACCGTTGACGAACCTGCGTTGTCGATGACGATCGGAATTAACACCTCCCCGCTTGCCGGCAGGAATGGTGATCGACTCACCGCTCGTCTCGTGAAAAGCCGCCTTGAACAGGAGCTCATCGGAAACGTTTCGCTTCGGGTTCACCAAACCGAACGCCCAGACGCATGGGAAGTTCTCGCCCGTGGCGAACTGCAACTCGCAGTGCTCATCGAAACGATGCGACGAGAGGGTTTCGAACTCACTGTCGGTAAACCAGAGGTCGTCACTCGAACGATTGATGAGAAGCGACACGAACCGGTTGAGCGCGTCACTATTGACGTCCCAGAAGAACATCTCGGTACGGTCACGCAACTCCTCGCCGTGCGTCGCGGACGCATGGAAAACATGGCAAACCATGGCCTCGGCTGGGTGCGTCTTGAATATCTCGTACCTGCGAGAGGTTTGATCGGCTTCAGAACAGAATTCTTGACCGAAACTCGTGGAACTGGGGTGATCAGCCACGTGTTTGAGGGTTACGAGCCATGGGCGGGAGATATCAGGTCACGCGAACGAGGGTCGTTGGTGGCGGACCGAACCGGTCCTGCGACGACATACGCGATGATTAATCTTCAGGAGCGTTCAACGATGCTCATTCCGCCAGGGACAGAGGTTTACGAGGGAATGATCATCGGTGAGAATTCGCGTGCAGGAGATATGGAAGTGAATATTTGTCGTGAGAAGAAGCTCACGAATATGCGAGCTTCCTCAGCAGACGAGACTGTCAAACTCACCCCCCACCGTCAGATGTCGCTTGAGCAAGCTCTCGAGTTCATTGCAAGTGACGAATGCGTGGAGGTAACTCCGGCGCATGTACGCCTACGAAAGGTCTACCTCGACCCGCAAGAGCGAATTCGGCAGGCTCGTTCTCGGGCAACGTCCTAAACCATCGGTGCTGATCTGGCAGGATATGGACGTGGGACCTACTGCTGCGTCGACTGTGCTGAGCACTGATCTCTCCGACAAGTTGGCAGCCCTCCGTGAGGCTTTTTTAGAGATGCAGCATGTGGTCGTTGCGTTTAGTGGTGGAGCCGATTCTTCCCTTCTTGCATATGTGGCTGCCTCTACCGCTGGTGTGACTGCGACTGCGGTAACAGCGGTGTCGCCATCACTTGCCGGCTCTGAATTTGATGATTGTTCGCGTCTCGCCGAGGCATGGAACCTTGACTGGGTTGCAGTGACAACTGATGAGATGGAGCAGGCCGCATATCGGCGCAATGACATCGACCGGTGCTTTCATTGCAAGTCAGCGCTTATGGATGCTCTTCAGCCGTTTGTCGATTCTGGGGCGACGGTGGTGTTGGGCGTCAACCTCGACGATCTCGATGACCATCGTCCAGGACAGCAGGCTGCATCTGAAGCCGGAGCGCGATTCCCCTTTGTCGAAGCAGGTCTGTCGAAGGTCGAGATTCGCGAACTGTCCCGGTCGTTCAAGCTCGAAACATGGGATAAACCAGCAGCCGCATGCCTTGCAAGTCGAATTCCGTTCGGCACCGAGGTGACCGTTGAAATTCTCTCAAAGGTGGAGCGAGCTGAACAGGTGCTGCACGACCTCGGTATCCGTTCGTGCCGCGTGCGGCATCATGGCGAAGTCGCTCGTATCGAAGTTGAGCAGGGTGACCTCCAGAGCGTTATCGATGCCCGTGATCACGTTGAACAGCGACTACTTGTGTTGGGATTCCGCTATGTAACAGTTGACCTTGGAGGGTTCCGTTCGGGGTCGTTAAATCCTCATGAGTCGACAACAACCTCCTGATTACGCCTCGTTTCAGGCGCGCCTGAAACGACGTTCGATCAGTGTGAGCGCCCTGGTGGTGGTGGCGATCGTCGCAACGATAAGCGCGCCGATGTGGATCGCTATCGCCATTGCCATTGATGGTGTGCGGTTGCGGTGGCGGTTTCCTCTCGCTCGGCTGTTGCTGTTTGGGTGGTATTGGTCAATCATCGAATGCGCTGGAGTGATCATTTCGCTTGGGCTGTGGATGTCAGGCCAGTCAAAAAATCAAGTGCTGCACTATCGGTTGATGGGATGGTGGGCTGGCAAATTGATGACCGGTCTGCGTGTTGCGATGCGTGCAACAATCGACGTCGACGACACTGACGCATTCAACGAGGGAAATGCGGTGGTGCTGTGTCGGCATGCGAGTCTCGCTGACTCGTTGGTCTCTGCCTGGGTGATCTGCACCAACCGAGGGTTATCACCCCGGTATGTCTTGAAGCGTGAATTGTTGTGGGATCCATGCCTCGACATCGTGGGTTTACGAGTACCCAACTATTTCGTTGATCGAGGTTCACATCAATCAGCCAATGAACTCGCAGCAGTCACCAGACTGTCAGGTGACCTTGCCGCTTCAGATGTTGCTGTCATCTTTCCCGAGGGGACACGTTCGAGTGATGCGAAACGCAAGCGGGCAGTAGAGAAGATTCGTGATCAATCGCCCGAGCGCCTCGCAGCCACCGAAGTCCTTCAGCATCTGATCCCAGTGCGTCCGAGTGGGACGCTCGCATTGCTTGACGGTGCTCCTGACGCTGACCTCGTGATTGCGTGGCATACCGGTTTCGATGGGCTGTCGACATTCGGCGGGGTCATTACGGCACTTGGGCGCAACAATGTGCAGATCGTATTTCGGGCACGGCGGCTGCAACGGTCGTCACTTCCCGATGTCAATGGCGGATGGCTCGATGACATTTGGGCAAAGATGGATAGTGAAGTTGACGAACAACTAAGGAAGACATCATGAACGAACTGTTACTGGCAGCGCTGACAATCGCGATCTTGATGGTTGCGACGTGGCTGATTAGCGTCGCAATCAAGGACGCGTCAATCGTTGACATCTCGTGGGGTCTCGGCTTCGCGACCGTGGCGACGGTGTTATGGATTGCAGACGACGCGAAATCAAGTCTCGACACGCTGTTATGGCTCATGACGTTGTTGTGGGGTCTCCGCCTGTGCCTGTATCTCGCTCGAAGAAATCTTGGGCATGGCGAGGATTATCGCTACGTCGCAATGAGGAAACGATGGGGCCAGGCGTTTCCCCTCATCAGTTTCTTAACGGTGTACACGCTTCAGGGGACGCTGATGTGGGTCGTGTCGTTGCCTGTCCAGTTGTCGCATCGCGCCGAGGGCTCAATCGGAGTGCTTGCGGTGATCGGGGTAATGCTGTGGGCCGTCGGCCTGTATTTCGAAGTGGTCGGTGACATTCAGCTCTCGCGATTCAAGGCAGATTCAGCGAATCAAGGAAAAGTGCTTGATGCAGGTTTGTGGCGATACACGCGGCATCCGAACTACTTCGGTGATACCTGCGTGTGGTGGGGAATTGCGATCGTCGCATGCTCGGTAAGTGTTGGCGTGTGGGGGCTCATTGGTGCCGCTGTAATGAATGTCTTATTGCTGAAAGTTTCGGGCGTTGCCCTTCTCGAGCGTTCGCTCGTGCGTCGTAAGCCTGAATATCAGGCGTATATCGATCGCACGAGCGCATTCATTCCTCGGCCTCCCAAGTCGTAGCTGAGTCGACCGGTAGCGACGACGGTAGCGACCTCCAGTTGGGAGATCGCACCTGCAAAGACGTAGCGTCATCAACATGAAGCTTTCGATGATGATCAACTACTCAGGTGACTTCCATGCCGACGTGCAGAAAGTGTGTGACCTCGAAAACGCGGGGCTCGATCTTGTCTGGGTGCCGGAGGCATACAGCTTTGATGCGGTGAGCCAACTCGGCTACCTCGCAGCAAAGACATCAAAGATTGAAATCGGCACCGGAATTATCAACGTCTATTCACGGACTGCAACATGCGTCGCGCAAACTGCAGCCGGCCTCGACTTCGTCAGCGGCGGCCGTTTCATCCTTGGCCTTGGCGCCTCTGGCCCACAGGTCATCGAGGGCTTCCACGGAGTGCCGTACGAAAAGCCGATGGCACGCATACGTGACTACATCAATGTCTGCCGAATGACATGGAAACGCGAACCAGTGGTCTATGACGGTCCAACCGTTCAGGTGCCGTTACCGGAGGGGCAAGGAACCGGGCTCGGAAAGCCGCTGAAGATCATCAACCACCCGGTTCGAAATGACATTCCGATCTTCTGGGCGTCGCTTATGGGTCTCTCGGTTACAGCGACCGCTCAATATGCCGACGGATGGCTTCCCATCTTCTTCGACCCCGATAAGTTTCACCAGGTCTGGGGAGACGAATTGAAAGCAGGAACCGCTAAGCGTGATGCCGATCGCGGTCAACTTCAGATCTCAGCCGGGGGAATGGTCGCAATCGGCGACGAGTTCGTCGGTGAAAAGAAGCAGCAAATCCTCGACATGGCTCGACCAAACATTGCGCTGTATGTCGGCGGAATGGGCGCCCGGGACAAGAACTTCTACAACACCATCTGTCAAAAGTACGGATACGTCGATGAGGCGATCGAAATTCAAGACCGCTACCTCTCAGGCGACAAGTCTGGTGCGGCTGGGGCGGTACCGGCAGAAATGCTCGAAAAGACAAACCTTGTTGGCCCAGCCGGTGAGATCAAAGAACGGTTGGCGGCCTACAAAGAAGCGGGAGTGACCCACCTTTCGGTGTCGCCGGTCGGGGGCGACGCTGTCTCAACCGTGGAAAAACTCCGCGAAATCATCGACTGAGTCTCAAAAGAGCGCGCACGTGGACTTTGGTTGCGAACACGGCCGCGCGCGCTGGTCAGAAGAACGAGGAACGATTTAACGAGGTTCGCGGGGAAGACCGAGAACCCGCTCACCGAGGATGTTGCGCATCACGTTCGAGGTGCCACCCATGATGGTGTAGCCGGGGGCATATGCGATCGCCTTCGTCGTTTCGTTCCACAGGGTGGCTTCGGGGCCAAGTACCCGAGCAACAAACTGCGCAACTCGCCACTCATGTTCGGTGCAGAAACACTTCGTCGCAGCCGAGAACCCTGAAGGTGCCTGTTGCAGCACCTCTCGGATTACAAGAATTCGACCGATGCGGTACGCGGACTCGAGGGCGGCAATTTCTTGGCGAATAAGAGGGTCTGATCGGTCGGCGCGTTCAACCGCCATCTGGTAGATCGCTTGGTTCGAGACGAGACGATCGATACCGCCGCGCTCATGCTCAAGTTGCCGCATCGTCTGCTTGAAGGCGTTGCCTTCAATGCCGACGAGGTTATGAACGGGCACACGGACGTCGGTGAAAAATACTTCGGTGAAGTGCCGGTTGGTCGTCATGTCTTTGATGGTCCGAACCTCGATGCCATCGGAGTCCATCGGCACGATGACTTCACTAATTCCTGCGTGAGGTGGGCCCTCTGATGAGGTTCGGCAGATCAGATAGCAGTAGTCAGCGAGAGCGCCAAACGACGTCCAGATTTTTTGGCCGTTGATGACGAACTCATCGCCTTCTCGCCGAGCGGAGGTGACAAGTGATGCCAAGTCGCTGCCAGAGTTTGGTTCGGACATGCCGATGCACCAGGTGGTTTCACCAGTGAGCATGTTCGGCAAAAACTCTGCCTGCTGATCTTCCCGACCGAAGGTGATGAGTGCCGGGCCCATCTGTCGGTCAGCGAACCACATGGCAGCAAGAGGGGCTCCAGCTGCGATGAGTTCTTCGCCAATGATGAGACGATCGATTGCTGGGCGTCCACCACCGCCGTATTCGGCAGGCCATGTGAGGCCAATCCAGCCCTTTTCGCCCATCTCTCGAGCAAATTCTTTGGAGTAACCGTTGATCCACGAGTCGGCATGCCAACCGTGCTTTTCAACTGCGGCCCGGGCGAATTCGCGGGCCTCCTTGCGAAGTGTCTGCTGCTCTTCGGTCCAGGTGAATTCCATGTGGTCAGCTCCGTGATGCCAAGGGCACGTAGTCGCGGCTCTCAGGGCCGACGTACCACTGGCGTGGTCGTGAAATCTTCTGTTCTTTATCCGCGAGCAGTTCCTGCCAGTGAGCGAGCCAACCAGCTGTACGAGGGATTGCGAAGAGCACGGTGAACATGTCAACCGGGAATCCCATCGCTTGGTAAATGAGTCCTGAGTAAAAGTCGACGTTCGGGTACAACTTGCGGTCGACGAAGTACGGGTCTTGCAGGGCGACTTCTTCGAGTTTGAGCGCAATGTCAAGAAGGGGATTCTTCCCGGTCACATCAAACACGTCATAGGCCGTCTGCTTGATGATCTTCGCGCGTGGGTCGTAGTTCTTGTAGACCCGGTGTCCGAAGCCCATGAGGCGACCTTCGCCATCTTTCACCGACTGAATGAAGGCGGGAACGTTCTCGATTGAACCAATTTCACCCAGCATGCGCACGACGGCTTCGTTCGCCCCACCGTGCAGTGGGCCGTACAGAGCGCTTGCTGCTGCAGCAGCAGAGGAGTACGGGTCGGCATTTGAAGAGCCGACAACTCGCATGGCGGTGGTTCCGCAGTTTTGTTCGTGATCGGCATGAAGAATGAACAGAACGTCCATTGCTTTTTCGAGTACCGGGTCGAGCTGATAGTCGTCGCCGATCTTCCACATCATCGACAAGAAGTTCGCTGGGAAAGAAAGATCGTTATTCGGGTAGTTGAACGGGAGCCCGACGCTAAACCGGTAGCACATCGCAGCAATTGTTGGGGTTTTAGCGATGAGGCGAAGCACCTGCTTGTGTCGACTCGCAGGATCGTCAATGTCTTTGGCGCCGTCATAGAACGTTCCCAACGCAGCGAGCGCAGAAACGAACATTCCCATCGGGTGAGCGTCGTAGTGGAAACCGTCGACAAACCGCTTACGCATGTTTTCATGAATAAACGTGTGGTGTGTGATGTCATGACTCCAGGCAGCAAGCTGCTCGGAGGTCGGAAGTTCGCCGTGAAGGAGGAGGTAGGCAACTTCGAGGAAGGTTGACTGCTCTGCCAGTTGCTCGATGGGATAACCGCCGTAGCGCAAGACGCCGTTCTCGCCGTCGAGATATGTGATTGCTGACTTGCACGATGCTGTCTGCATATATGCGGGGTCGTAGACAAAGAGTGAAGGGTCTAGCGAGCGGATTGCTGATGCAGGAAACACCCCACCTTCAATGGGAACGGTGACGGTCTGTCCAGTCCTGTCGTCTGTAATCGTGATCGTCTCAGCCACTGTGGCTTCCTCCAAATTTGTAGGGCTTTGGTCGCTTCAAATGTACCGTTTTTAGCCCATGTGAAACTAACGCTGGATGAAGTTCGGGATTCTTCTACAGCGGAGAGTTGCCGTGTCGACGGTGTGGTCGCTGGTCTCGCTTATTCGACAGCATCGAAAGTGATGCAGCGATCGTTGCCCGAGTGTCCGCTGGGTTGATGACATCGTCGACGTATCCGCGTTCGGCTGCGATGTACGGATTGAGCAATCGTTCGGTGTAATCGCTCTCGAAGGCAATGCGGTCGTCGTCGGATGCACCTCTGCGAAGAATTGCAGATGCCTGACCGGCGCCCATGACGGCGAGTTCTGCCCATGGCCACGCAAGGCAAACATCATTTCCCATCTTTTTTGAGTCCATCACGATGTACGCGCCGCCGTAACTCTTTCGAAGGATGACACAGATGCGAGGCACCGTTGCTTGACCGTAGGCGTACACGAGTTGGGCGCCATGGCGGATCATGCCCCGCCATTCGAGATCTTTGCCTGGGTAAAAACCAGGTGTGTCGACGAACGTGATGATCGGAAGGTTGAAGGCGTCACAGAAGTTCACGAAGCGAGCTGCTTTTTGCGAGGCCGGGATGTCGAGGGTTCCTGCGAGCGCCATCGGCTGATTAGCGACGATGCCGACAGGACGTCCATCGATTGAGGCGAATGCCGTGACGATGTTGAGGGCCCACTGTGATCGAATTTCGGTGATGACGCCATCGTCAACAATTGACTCGACAACGGAGCGAACGTCATAACTTCCTGTGGCGGTCTCGGGGATGTGATCCCCGGCTTCAGGGGTTAACCGATTGATCGGATCTGACGTCGGAAGGCGTGGGGTCTCCCCATCGACGCGATCTGGAAGGTAATTCAGGATCTCAACGATGACATCGCGTCCCTCTTCGCGACTCTTAACAACTGCGGTGGCGAGGCCAGCGGATCGTTCCATTGTTGATGCGCTTCCAAGTTCGTCTTTGGTGATGTCGACGCCGGTGAATTGACGGATTATGAGAGGTCCGTTGACGAAGGCGTATGACGTTGAGGTCATGATGACAACATCAACAAGTCCGAGAAGCAGAGCAGGCCCTGAAACTGCTGGTCCATTGACGATTGCGAATGTCGGAACTCGACCGGAGCATTTAGTGAGCAGCCGTGCCGCTGTGCCCCAGCCGTGAAGCGGGGCGACACCCTCTGCGATGTCGGCTCCTGAGCTGTTGACGATGAGCACAATCGGGATGAGTTCATCGAGGGCGGTACGAAGCCCCTCGGAAATAATCGCTGTCATTTGTGACGACAACGGGTGCGCGACCTCGCTGGCGTCGAATTCGATCCACATGACCTTTCGGCCTTCAAGTCTCGTTACTCGGGCCGAAACGGGTGCAGGAATGCCAGTTGCGATTCCTACGTCGTCAATGGTCATGGCATCGAGACTAGACGTTGGCGGGCTCGTCGACTGGGTAGGCGAGGTTGGTGAGGGGGATTCACTCTTCGCTGTGATGTAGGCCCTGATCTTCTGAAATCCGTTGACCGATGACATCAGCTATCACGTCGTGAACCGCCCGGGTCGAAGCGGATGGATTTGGTCGCTGTCGCCTCACCCACGCAACGCGCCGGCGGGGGAGGCCGCTCACATGGACCATTGACGCACCTGCCAACTCGGTCTCACTCAGCGCGGTTGCAGGCACGATGGTCGCACCATGGCCATCAACTGCAAGCGCAGCGAGAAGACGCATACTGTCGACTTCTGCGAGCGAGTTCAGCGACACTCCGCGCTCGAGTGACGATCGTTCCAAAATTCTGCGAAGTCCGGCGCCGGCCGGTGGAAGGAGAAGGGGAACCCCGTCGAGATCGGTGATGTCGACTTCTTCACGTTGAGCAAGAGGATGCTCAGGCGGTGTGAGCAAAAGAAGTTCTTCATCGAAGAGTGGTTCGACGATGAGGTCTGGGTCATCGATGGGAAGGTGCAAGATTGCCGAATTGAGAAGACCAGAAACGACGTTCGGCACGAGCGCAGACGAGCTTCCTTCGGTGACGACGGTATGCACCCGGGGATGGGTCTCTGACATTTGGCGGAGCATTGGGGGAATCGCCCATCGTGCGATGGTCCCGATGACTCCAAGGCGAACGTCGCCGCTTACATCGTGATCGTTTGATTCCATATCCGATCGAATGTCATCCATCTCGTGCATGATGCGCCGTGCTCGTTCGAGCACTCGATTGCCGTCTTCTGTCATTCGGCCGGTTTGACGATCGATGAGGGTGGCACCGAGTTCTTTCTCGAGCCGGCTGATGTGAGCGGAAACGTTGGATTGCACCGTGTACAGGGCACGAGCGGCCGCAGAGAAACTGCCGTGATCGGCGATTGCAATCAATGTGTTGAGCTGACGAAGATCCATCTCTAAAAATGATACGCGATATCTCTGATATTTGCTTGCAAGATGCACTTACACACGTGCATACTTTCACAAGCAAATATCGTGCGGCACTAACCCCCAACGTACCGCTCGAGGAACCCATTAGGGATTCCAGGTTGAGACGCCCCGGCCCCCCATCGGGGCGTTTCCCGTTTTCAGGTTTCTCGCCAAAATCCGTAGCCCTCACGAAGTCGGGAAAACGACCTAAAGCGCAACTCTTTTGCAGTCTTCCAAGCCCTCCGGAGCGTCATCGATAACGCCGCACGCGCAAAGACATCAGAGGCAATGCCGTGACGACGATGGAACAGCAGCGGTTACGACTCGGCCGCAACCTTGGCGCGAACGATATTGAGGGCCGAACCGGCAATAAACCACTCGACCTGTTCGGGGCTGAAGGTGTGGGTGGTCTCAAATTCATAGGATGACCCATCGGGCCGAGTGCCGACACAACGAACCTTTTCGCCGGGCACCGGTGGAAGGTTGACGATCGCAAGACGATCCTCCTCACCAATAACGTCATAGGAATCTGGATCATCGAACGTCAGAGGCAGCATTCCCTGCTTCTTCAGATTGGTCTCATGGATACGAGCGAACGATCGGGCGATGACCGCAACTCCGTTCCGGAACCGTGGCTCCATTGCCGCATGCTCGCGTGACGACCCTTCTCCATAGTTGCGGTCCCCAATTGCCACCCACTGAATGCCCGCCGCGTGATAGCGGCGCGCGATTTCGGGATAAGTGCGACGATCGCCGTCGGTGGTGTCAAGACCAACGCCAACGGCGTCGTCGTAGGCGTTGACCGCACCAGCGAAAAGATTGCCTGAGATATTTTCTAGGTGGCCGCGGTATTTCAACCAAGGCCCAGCTGCGGAGATGTGATCGGTGGTGCACTTGCCCTGTGCTTTCATCAGCACGGGAAGACCCTCGTAGTCGTTGCCATCCCAAGGGTTGAATGGCTCGAGCAACTGAAGGCGGTCGCTGGTCGGGGCAACCTCCACGCTGACGCCACTCGGGTCAGCCGGAGGAGCAGTGAAAGTGTCTTCGCCGGGGTCATACCCATCGGCTGGAAGCACCTCTCCAACCGGAGCATCGAGTGAGACCTCGGTGCCATCAGGGGCAGTGATCGTTTCGGTGACGGGGTCAAAATCGAGTCGTCCTGATAGCGCGATTGCCATCACCGTGTCGGGAGAGGTGACAAACGAGAACGTATTTGGAGAACCGTCGTTTCGCTTGGGGAAGTTGCGATTGAACGAGTTGACGATGGAGTTGGGAACCGACGTCACTTCCTCGGGGCGACTCCATTGGCCGATGCACGGGCCACACGCATTCGCAAGAACGGTGGCCCCAACCGCCTCGAGGTCAGCGAGGATGCCGTCGCGTTCGATTGTCGCACGAGTTTGCTCTGAGCCGGGGGTGATGAGCAGATCCACCTTGCAGGTCAAACCATGGGCAGCGGCCTGACGTGCGATTGAGGCAGCGCGAGTGAGATCCTCGTACGACGAGTTGGTGCATGAGCCGATCAGAGCGGCCGAAACATCAAGCGGCCATCCATTTTCGGTCGCAGCTGCACCAACCTCAGCACCAGTGCGGTGAGCACGGTCGGGGGAGTGAGGCCCATTAATCATCGGTCGCAGGTCACTCAAGTTGATTTCGATGAGCTGGTCGTAACTTGCGCCGTCGTCTGGCCGAAGATCGTTCGCAACCGCATCTGCGGCATCTGCGATGTCTGCACGCCCGGTTGAACGCAAGTAGTCCGCCATGTTGGAGTCGTATGCAAACACCGACGTTGTTGCGCCGATTTCCGCCCCCATATTGCAGATCGTTGCTTTGCCAGTTGCAGAAATGGAGTCAGCACCTGGACCGTGGTATTCGACGATTGCTCCAGTGCCACCCTCGACCGTGAGTTGGCGGGCAACCTCGAGAATGACGTCCTTCGGTGACGACCAGCCACTGAGAGAACCGGTGAGGCGAATACCAATGACCTTTGGCCACCGCACATTCCATGGGAAGCCCGTCATGACATCTACGGCGTCTGCACCACCCACGCCGATCGCAACCATTCCGAGTCCGCCAGCATTTGGGGTGTGGGAGTCGGTGCCGATCATCATTCCGCCGGGGAACGCGTAGTTCTCGAGCACCACTTGGTGAATGATTCCCGAACCAGGGCCCCAGAACCCAATTCCGTATTTTGCTGAGACGCTTCGGAGAAAGTCGTACACCTCGCGGTTGGTGTCGACAGCCACACCAAGGTCGATGCTCGCGCCAACCTTCGCCTGAATGAGGTGGTCACAGTGAACTGTTGATGGCACGGCCGCTTCAGGGAGACCTGCCGTCATAAATTGAAGGAGGGCCATTTGAGCGGTGGCATCTTGCATCGCAACACGATCAGGGTTGAAGTCTGCATATGAGACTCCTCGCTCCATCTCTTGACGCTCTGGGTCAGCGAGGTGGTTGATCAGAATTTTCTCAGCGAGTGTCAACGGGCGACCGAGGCGAGTGCGCCCAAGATTCACCCGCTCAGGAAGCGACGCGTAGACGGCGTTGACAAGTTTGATCGGTGTAGAGGCGCTCACGGACATGCGACCACTATACGGAGCGGATGCCCGAGAGCGAAGACTGGAATTAACTCAGCCGCTCGCCCCACTTGCCCCAGTGTGTGACCTCGGAAGCTGGGAGTCGCGATGCGACCTTGAAGTCGGTTCCGATCGTGTGTGCAATGGGGAACAGTCCTGCTTGGGAGTAGCGGTCGAACGGGATTCCAAGAAGCTCAGCAGCCTTTTTCTCGCCGCCATTGATCATGTGCAATGTCGTCCATGCCGATCCCAACCCGCGTTCGCGCAGAGCGAGCATGAAGCTCCACACCGCAGGAAGTAAAGAACCCCAGAACGCTGCCGAGTTATCGGCATCTGTCTTGCCTTCGATGCAAGGAATAAGAAGCACAGGAGCCTTTTCAAAGTTGTCGGCGAGGTATTGAGCGGAATCGACAACCCGGGGAGTGGCGGCAGCTCGAGGGTCATCAGCGTCGTATTCGGGGCGAGGCATTTGGCGGTATAGAGCGAAGTTCTCGGCGTAGATCTCCTTGAGTGTTGCCCGATCGGATTCGTCGGTGATGAACATCCACTGCCAACCCTGCCGGTTCGAGCCGGTGGGGGCCTGAAGAGCGATTTCGAGGCATTCCATGATGACGTCGGTTGACACTTCTCGGTCGAAGTCAAGACGCTTGCGTACGCTCCGTGTTGTGGTCAGAACTTCGTCGGCGGTGAGGTTGAGCATTGTCATATCCGAAAGTCTTGCAGAGGCGAGTGTTCTTCAACGGAGCGAAGCGATCAACTGAATTCGTTCTGGTCCGAGATGATCTGAGAGCATTGATCTCATGAGTGATACTTCAACCACCATTCTTCCTAAGGGCTTTGTTGCCGAGAGCGTCGACGCATCAGGCCGAGTATCCATTGCGGTTCACGACCATGTTGCGATCGTGACGTTTGATCGAGCTGACAAACGAAACGCCCTCGACGGCCATCAATTTGCAGCCATTGAGGCTGCTGGCGCCAAGTTGAAGACGATGGGAGATGTCCGAGTGGTCGTCCTCCACGGTGCGGGAGCGTCATTCTGTGCAGGGCTCGATTTCTCAGGCTTTGCAGCAATGGCGGGAGACGGCACTGATATGGGTGGCGATCCAAACAGCCCGGGGCGACTCACCGAATCAGGATTAACGCACCTTGGCCAGCAAGTGTGCTGGGTGTGGCAAGAACTCGAAGTGCCAGTGATCGCAGCGATGCAGGGCCACGCGCTCGGAGGAGGACTCCAAATTGCTCTTGGAGCCGACATTCGCGTTGCGCACCCTGATACGCAGCTTTCCGTGCGCGAAGTGCACTGGGGAATCATCCCGGACATGACTGGTACGCACATTCTCGATCGTCTCGTGAGGCCCGATGTTGCTCGTGAATTGACGTATACCGCTCGGGTGCTTGATGCACGTGAAGGCGCGGACATCGGGTTGATCACCAAACTTTCCGAGACTCCCCTCGATGATGCGCTCTCGATCGCCCGAGAGATCGCCGGACGGAACCCTCATGCGATCCGTGCAGCAAAGCGCCTCCTTTCGTCAAGCTTCACGCAGGGTGCTGTCGGCCAATTTGCTGCGGAACGCTCTGAGATTTCTGCACTTGTCGGCACACCGAATCAGATTGAGGTCATTCAGGCCAATCTCGAAAAGCGTGTTCCAGTTCTTCATGACTGAACTGACTATTTGACTGCGCAAACTTTCGGTATTTCACCGGAATCGCATTACAATATCTTCGCTGGGCCAGCGTCGTCCCAGAGCTACATCCCCCAACAACTCAGTAGTGGAGAAACACGATGCCGAGCTTGATGCCAGCTCGAGGGTTATATGACCCTCGTTTTGAACACGATTCATGTGGCGTGTCGTTTGTCGCGAATCTGCGCGGGGAACGGACAAACGAATTGGTCCAGACTGGCTTGCGCGCCCTCACCAATCTTGAGCACCGAGGTGCGACAGGAGCCGAGCCTGACACAGGGGACGGCGCAGGCATTTTGCTGCAGATTCCTGATCGCCTTTTTAGAAACGTTGTATCAGCAAATCTTCCACCGGCTGGAGCGTATGCCGCTGGTATCGGGTTCCTCCCACAGGGTGACGGCGCAGAACCAGCGAAGACAGCCATTGAGGGCATCCTCTCCGAAGAGGGACTCGATGTCGTTGCTTGGCGTGAACTGCCCATCGACCCATCGACCTTGGGAACAACGGCCCGCGAGGCAATGCCATCGTTTTGGCAACTGTTTTGCGCAGCACCCGACGGCCGTTCGGGTATTGAACTCGATCGTCTGACGTTTGTTGCCCGCAAACGAATCGAGCATGAACTTTCCGACGTGTACTTTCCCTCACTGTCGTCGCGAACGATCGTCTACAAAGGAATGTTGACGACACCACAGTTGAGTGCCTTCTTTCCTGATCTCACGAACCCGTTGATCGAAAGCGCGTTGCTGCTCGTGCACTCTCGCTTCTCGACGAACACCTTCCCGTCGTGGCCGCTCGCTCACCCGTATCGCTACGTCGCTCACAACGGAGAAATCAACACAGTCCAAGGCAACCAAAACTGGATGCGCGCCCGAGAGGCTCTCGCATCGAGCGAACTTTTCCCCGGTCTTGAACGGGCCCTTCCAATCTGCACGCCGGGCGGGTCAGACACTGCACGATTCGATGAAGCACTCGAGCTGCTTCATCTCGGTGGTCGTTCTATCGAGCACGCCGTCCTCATGATGATCCCCGAAGCATGGGAAAACAACTCGGAAATGGATCAAGACCGACGTGACTTCTACCGCTACCACGCAGCCCTCATGGAGCCGTGGGATGGTCCGGCGAGTGTCACCTTCACCGACGGCGAAGTCATTGGTGCCGTGCTCGATCGTAACGGTCTCCGCCCAAGTCGCTACTGGGTAACCGACGACGATCTCGTAGTGATGGCGTCTGAAGTCGGTGTGATCGACCTTGAGCCTGAAAAGATCGTGACAAAGGGCCGTTTGCAGCCCGGACGTATGTTCCTCATCGACACCCGAGAAGGGCGTATCGTTGACGACGAAGAGATCAAGAAGCGGCTTGCAGCAGAGCAGCCGTATGCCGAATGGTTGGCCGCCGGCATGGTCAGCCTCGATGATCTCCCAGAGCGTGAACATGTTGTCTTTAGCCACGACAGTGTTCGCCGTCGCCAGCAGATCTTCGGTTACACCGATGAAGAGTTGAAAGTCATTCTCGCTCCGATGGCGAAAAGTGGAATCGAGCCGATCGGCTCGATGGGAACCGACACGCCGCTGGCAGTTCTCTCAGAGCGCCCTCGACTCATTTTTGATTACTTCCAGCAACTCTTCGCTCAGGTCACCAACCCGCCGCTCGACGCGATCCGAGAAGAAGTCGTTACCGCAGTGGCCTCCACGATCGGTCCGGAAGCGAACCTTCTCGAGCCCGGCCCTGAAAACTGCCGCCAGCTCGTCTTGCCATTCCCGATCATCGACAATGACGAACTCGCCAAAATTGTTCACGCCGCAGGTGAAGGCGGACGTGAAGAATTTGTTTCACACACCGTGCGGGCGCTGTACCCGGTCACCTCAGGTGGAGCAGGGCTTGAGCGACGGCTCGAGGAAATCTTCGACGAAGTCAGCACTGCGATCGACGACGGCGCACGCATCATCGTTCTCTCTGATCGAAATACTGACGAAACCTTTGCTCCAATTCCGTCGCTGTTGGTGACCGCAGCGGTTCACCATCATCTTGTTCGAACGCAGCAACGCACTCAAGTTGGCCTCGTCGTCGAATCTGGTGACGCCCGCGAAATTCATCACATGGCGCTCTTGATCGGCTTCGGGGCTGGAGCAATCAACCCGTACCTTGCGTTCGAAAGCATCGAAGACCTCATCTCGGCAAACATGCACGGGCTCGGTGACGAAGACCCCACCACAGCCATTCGTCGATACATCAAGGCGTGCGGCAAGGGAGTCGTCAAGGTCATGTCGAAGATGGGCGTGTCAACCATCGCCTCGTATACCGGCGCCCAGATCTTCGAAGCGATTGGCATTGGCGAAGACACGATCAACACCTATTTCACGGGAACTGTGAGTCGCCTCGGCGGCATCGGCCTCGACGAAATCGCAACCGCCGTTGCAATGCGCCATCGTTGGGCGCACCCCGAACGCCCCGAGCAACGAGCACACCGGCAACTTGAGGCAGGCGGTGAATACCAATGGCGACGTGAAGGGGAGTACCACCTCTTCAACCCTGAAACAGTCTTCAAGTTGCAGCACGCGACCCGAGAGAAGCGTTGGGACATCTTCAAGGAATACAGCTCTCGAGTCGACGACCAATCGGAGCGCCTCGCAACCCTCCGCGGACTCTTCAAATTTGCAGACGACCGCACCGCCATTCCCCTTGATGAAGTTGAGTCGTCATCGTCGATCATGAGGCGCTTCTCAACCGGCGCAATGTCATACGGGTCGATCTCGGCTGAAGCCCATGAAACCCTTGCGGTGGCAATGAATTCGATCGGCGCAAAGTCGAATACCGGCGAAGGTGGAGAAGACTCCGATCGTCTGCACGACCCAGAACGCCGTTCATCGATTAAGCAAGTCGCATCGGGACGCTTTGGCGTAACCGCGGAATATCTCACCAACTCTGACGATATTCAGATCAAGATGGCCCAAGGAGCAAAACCCGGAGAGGGCGGCCAGTTGCCTGGGCACAAGGTGTATCCGTGGGTCGCGAAGACACGTCACTCAACACCAGGTGTTGGGCTTATTAGTCCGCCGCCACACCACGACATCTACTCAATTGAAGATCTCAAGCAGTTGATTCACGACCTCAAAAACGCGAATCCGGCCGCACGAATTCATGTGAAACTGGTTGCCGAGATGGGTGTTGGAACGGTCGCAGCCGGCGTCTCAAAGGCGAAGGCTGACGTGGTGCTGATCAGCGGCCATGACGGCGGCACTGGTGCCTCACCACTTACATCTCTCAAGCATGCTGGTGGTCCGTGGGAGTTAGGTCTTGCCGAGACCCAGCAGACACTGGTGATGAACGGCCTTCGCGACCGCATTATCGTGCAGACGGATGGCCAGTTGAAAACTGGTCGAGATGTCGTCATCGCCGCCCTGCTCGGCGCAGAAGAGTTTGGATTCGCTACTGCTCCTCTCGTCGTGTCTGGATGCGTGATGATGCGTGTCTGTCACCTCGACACATGTCCTGTGGGCATTGCAACCCAGAATCCGGAACTCCGTGCGCGTTTTGCTGGCAAGCCCGAATTCGTCGTCAACTTCTTCGAGTTCATCGCAGAGGAAGTGCGCGAGTTGATGGCACAACTTGGCTTTAGGACGATTGACGAAATGATCGGTCGGGTGGAAGCGCTCGACATTCGGCCCGCAGTTGACCACTGGAAAGCATCGGGTCTCGATATTTCTCCAATGCTGGTTCCTGGAGACAACCGTTACGACCAGACGCTCCACTGCACGGTTGAGCAAGATCATGGCCTTGATGAGGCACTTGACCAGAGCCTCATCAAACAGGCACGTGGCGCGATCGACGACGCGATACCGGTCGTCATCAATTCCCCCATCAGAAATGTGAACCGGACTGTTGGAACCTTGCTCGGTCACGAGATCACCAAGAAGTGGCATGACGACGGGCTGCCCGAGGGCACGATCACCATCAACCTCACCGGTAGCGCTGGTCAGAGCCTTGGCGCGTTTGTGCCCAAGGGTGTAGACATCCGGCTCTCCGGTGATGCCAACGACTACGTGGGCAAGGGTCTTTCAGGTGGACGCATCATTATTCGTCCAGATGAAACTGCGCGGTTTGTTGCAGAAGACCAAGTCATCGCCGGCAATGTCATCGGTTATGGAGCGACCGGCGGGGAAATCTTCATTAGAGGGGTCGTCGGAGAACGCTTCTGCGTGAGGAACTCCGGTGCGACTGCGGTCGTGGAGGGCGTTGGTGATCACGGCTGCGAATACATGACCGGCGGAACGGTGGTCGTGCTCGGTGCCACAGGACGAAACTTCGGCGCGGGGATGTCTGGTGGCATTGCATACCTATATGACCGCGACGGAGACGTTGATCGCTGCGTCAACCCAGAGATGGTTGCCATCGAGACACTGTCAGACATCGACCGAGAGCAGTTGAAGGCCATTATTGAACGGCACCGAGACTTCACCGGCAGCCAGACCGCCGAGCGCATGCTTGCGTCGTGGAGTGTTGAAGTGAGCAAATTCAGGAAGATCATGCCGACCGACTATCGCCGAGTGCTCGAAGTACTCGAGATGGCCGAACGCGACGGCGTGAGTGAATCCGAAGCAATTGACCGTGTCATGGAGGCCGCCCGTGGGTGAAACAACAGGATTCCTGCAGTGGGAACGGCAACTGCCTGAACGCCGACCAGTTCCAGTTCGACTTCGTGACTGGAAAGAGGTCTACGAAGAATTTCCAGCCGACGAGGTCCGCACTCAAGCCGGTCGATGCATGGATTGCGGCATCCCGTTTTGCAACAACGGCTGCCCGCTCGGCAATCTCATTCCTGATTGGAACGACCTTGTTTACCGAGATCATTGGCGCCAGGCAATCGAGCGCCTCCACGCCACCAACAATTTCCCGGAATTCACCGGCCGGTTGTGCCCGGCTCCCTGCGAGTCAGCATGTGTGGTTGGCATCAATCAACCACCGGTAACCATCAAGCAGGTCGAGGTTGAGATCGTCGATCGAGCATTCGATGAAGGCTGGATCACCCCACAACGACCGACCACGTTGACCGGGCGCCGCGTCGCCGTCATCGGCTCGGGGCCAGCAGGGCTTGCTGCGGCTCAGCAGCTCACCCGGGCAGGCCATAGCGTCACAGTGCTCGAACGAGCCGACCGGATAGGTGGCCTTCTGCGGTACGGCATTCCGGAATTCAAGATGGAGAAGCGCCACATCGATCGCCGCATCGAACAGATGTCGGCAGAAGGAACAGAGTTCCGAACAGGTGCGATTGTTGGCGACAACATCGATATCGACGTTCTCAGAGCATCAAACGATGCGGTGGTGCTCGCATGTGGCGCAACTGCATGGCGAGACCTGCCGGTCCCTGGTCGCGAACTTCGCAACATCTATCAGGCGATGGAGTATCTGCCACATTCCAACCGTGTACAACTCGGTGACATCGACACCTCACCCATTGATGTCAATGGTGGGCATGTCGTCATTATCGGCGGCGGCGACACCGGCGCCGACTGCTTGGGAACTGCATTGCGCCAGGGTGCGGCTTCTGTCACCCAACTCGAAATCATGCCTCGCCCACCAGAAGATCGCAGCGACGGCAACCCTTGGCCGCAATACGCAATGATCTACCGAGTGTCCTCAGCCCACGAAGAGGGTGGAGAGCGCATGTACAGCGTGAACACCGAGCGCTTCATCGACGATGGAAGCGGCGCAGTCAAGGCTCTTGCGCTTAACGAGGTTGAGTTCGTTGATGGTGCGTTCAAAAAGATTGAAGGCACCGAGCGTGAACTGCCAGCAGATTACGTGTTTCTTGCGATGGGCTTCGTCGGTCCAGAAAAAGGATCCTGGCTTGACACGCTTGGTGTCGATCTCGACGAACGAGGAAACGTCGCTCGAGACGACAACTTCATGACATCTGTGCCCGGCGTCTTCGTTGCAGGCGACATGGGTCGCGGGCAAAGCCTTATCGTGTGGGCGATCGCTGAAGGTCGCTCGGCGGCAGCAGGCGCTGACTCGTATTTGATGAGCCAGTCGCGATTGCCTTCGCCAATCAAGCCCGGTGATCGTCCACTGCTGTAACTCCCTCTGATGGCCACGTGCCATCGAATTGAAGGGTGTCATCATCGAAGTCATCAAAACGCGTACGCTGTTGGAATGTCTCCCCGCATCGTCATTGGCCTCACCGGCGTTCTCGTCGTCGCCATTCTCTCCGCTGGGTGTGCAGGTGGAGCCGCCTCAAGTGCTGCGACTGTTGCCCCGATTCAGCCCACTTCATATGTGGTGAAAGACCTTGTAACAACGACAACCACGATCGCTCCGACAACAACAACAACGGTGCCCGGACAAATCCTGGAGCCCTACCAGCACACAATTGTCAAAAATGACAATCCTTCGTACCTCGCTGATCTCTACAACATCACCCTCGCCCAACTCAACGATGCAAACCGCTCGAACCCTGACTTCTCGGCGTTTCCTATCGGAGGCACGGTGATCATTCCGGCGGGAGGAATTATGCCGAACGCGGCACTCGTGCTGAATAACGCAAATACCTCAAGTGGAGAATCATCAGGGTGTTCGGTGATCGAGCACACCATCGTGAGCGGTGACAACCCAACCGTCGTTGCAACGCAGTATTCGATAACGGTCGAAGACCTTGCTCGAGCGAACGCAACAAACGCCACCTACGCGAGTTTCTTGCTCGGTGGAACGCTCGTGATTCCTGTTGGCGACTGCTGATAGCAGCGACTGTCTATTTGGCGCGTGGACCGAGATTGGGCCAGTCGCGTTCAGGCCGGCTATTTCTTCCTGAAACTTCACGGTGCCGCCTGTCGGTGAGCACCCATTTGCGTCGCCAACTTGCTGTTTCGGGACCGCTAAGTCGGTCTGCGGACCCGGTTGACGCTTTGCGGGCAGCGGTCCAGTAATCGCTCACCGACTCCTCTGTGAGGCGCCCCACAGCTGACTCGATGCGAGCGTTATAGCGACGCGTGTTTTCATCTTCATATGAAGTGAGCGGCGCCCCAAAAATCACCCGGGTGCGGCCTGGTCGTGGCCGTTTCATGCCTTTGCCGAAGATTGCGCCGGTGCCCTCAATGTGAACCGGTACAACAGCAACCCCAGTTTTTGCTGAGAGATAAGCAGCTCCACCTTTGAACGGTTGGGCCCAGCCATCCGGCGAGCGACCGCCCTCTGGGTAGATCAACAGACTCCGTCCGTCATCGATGAGTTCCTTAAAGAGATCGGCAGATTGGCGTCCTGTCGCCTCGCGATCAATCGGAATTGCGTTCAATGCAAGCGCAGAAAACGTGGCCTTCCAGCGCTTGTCAAAGAAATAGTCGGCAGCTGCGGCAACGACGAGATCCTGTCGCCATGCCGTAGGGATTGCTCGAATCATGACAACGGTGTCGAGATGGCTGTGGTGGTCAGGAGCAAAAATAAGTGGTGGCGGGTCGTCAAGACGCGAAAGGTCGGCAAGGCGATCGAGTCCGTGTACCTCAGGGCGGGCGATCACGGTAGTCATTAATTTGAGTGGCCCAGCGATAAAGGCTGATCGAGCAACCGATGCGAGAGGGCGGCGTGCCCAATCGGTTTCGAAGTTGCCGCCGAGAGTGTCCGGTTTCTCGGGTACCTCAATACCTCGGGGCACCGTCGGAGCACGCCACGGAAAACCGTACTTCGCAAGGGGCTTCGCAACTGACCGAATGGTCCGCTCAGCCCGACCGGCGAACTGCTGTGCCCGCTTGGTGATGTGACGTTTCGAACGCATGAGAGCTATTTCACGTCGGCAACGAGAACGGACGGTACGTGAAGGTGGGTAATGGAAGGTGAGCGGCCAACGACGTCGCTTGCCAACTCGAACGCGTCGTCCATCGTCGACGCAGGGGTGAATCCCATACGCCGCACTGCCGTGGGGTCACCTCCAACGATGATGACTTTGCCGGCCCACTGCTGTCCGTGGGCACCCCAGTACCAGGCATAGAACGGATGCACGCCGTGGTAGGCGTTGCCGGTTCGGTAGAGGTGGCGATACCACTCGTCTTCGGCGTAGCGCTTTTCCCATTTCTCGGACATGACAGCAGGGTCGGTGGTGTCAGCGAGAACTTCATCGAAGAAGTCGATGTAGCTCGGGTGGTGAACGGGATGGAAATCTCGGTACGTCGGGTGGGTCATGATGATGACACCGCCTTCGCGAACGAGCGGTTTGTTGCGGTACATGTTGAACATGTAGCCAAGTCCCATACACATCACGAGAATCGGATTCATAATCGATTCAGGGTTGTATGGGCTGATGAATGGCACGCCGAGAGTCAAGATGTCGGTTTGACCTTCAACCTCGACGATGTGCTGGCGGTAGACATCTTCAAGAGTGCGTTCATGGACGCTTTCGGTGAAACCTGCGTAGACGCCGGTCATCGCATATGGCGCCTCAATTCCATGAAAAATTTTCCGCGCGGCGCGCCGAGGCATACGGTCCAACGTTTTCGCAGTTGCGAGGTAGGTCATTCGGTCGCGAGCCGTCCACTCCCATTCGCGTTTTGAGAGAAAATCGAACGGCGATGGAAATGCGTCGGTGTTGATCGTTGATTCGATTTGAAACACCTTCGGCCCGCTGTCGCGCAGCACCTTTCCGAGGCGCCATATCGAGTGATGAAGGGCGGAATGGTGGCGATCCATCAAGCTTCGGGTGTTCTGCAGAGATTCTGGGTTGTGGTGGTAGCTCAAGCACTGATACGAGGCCACCCCAGTGACGAGCGATTTCCAACCGCCATCCATCGCAACCTGATTGACGTTTGCGTAGACGACGAGATCTGATTCAGCGACTCGACGATTGATCTCGAGAACTTCGCCGTGATCGGTTTCTCCGAGGACCACTAGATTTTCGGGGTCCTCTGCATCGTGCTGATAGAGCGTTCCGTTGGGAGCGAATGCATCAAAGATTCGATCACCGAGCACATGACGTAGCTCGTAGTCGTGCATGCGACGGTGAAGGCCAAGCGCCGCGATGATGTGAACATCGTCGACTCCAGCCTCTGCGGCTAGGTCGAGTACGGCTTCGATAATCCGCTGGCGCGAGTCGGGACGACGCATCTTGGGTAGCGAGAGACTTGCGTCGTCGAAGCAGATGGTGAGCTTCATATCGGCATGAAGAAGGGCGCGAAGCGGCTCCATATCGAGAGGATTCTCAAGAGCATCACGAATTGCTGATTGGGGATCTTCGAGACCTGGGAATGACTCTGCGGGGTAAATCACTCGGCTGCGGTCGGCCGGAAGTCGCTCGAGACTGAACTTCTCCCCATGCCAGAACAGCATTGGCGGCGTTGAGCGATCAACGTCTAATACAAATCCGGGACGTGGCATTAGTGGTCCTCTCGTAGATCAAAAGCGATTTTTACGGCGCCGCGCCGTCCAGCAGAGGCGGCATGTGCGAGGGCCTCAACATGTTCGTCGAGGCGATAGGTGGCAGAAAGTAGGCGCTCTGCATCGATGCGTGCGGCTAGGGCAAGGGCAAGATCGAAGGTTCGTACGTCGGCCCCATCGATGTGTTCGGTGCCATAGGTGTACGCGCCGAGCAGCGCAACCTCACGATGCCACAGGGGAGTGAGGTCAAGTTTGGTGTCTCCGGGCATACCGAGTACGACAGCTGCGCCTCGGGGGCGAGTGATGTTGATCGACAACGCAATCGATGCGCTGTCGCCAACGGCATTGATCGTTGCGTGCGCACCCGACGACAGGCTCGCTCCAATGCGGTGGGCGCCCGACATACGACGTACGGCTCGCGAAAGTTCGTCGCCTGGAGCAACCACGTCAGCCCCAAGACCTTTCGCAAATCTCATCTGGTGGGGGTAACGAGCCCCAGCAATAATCCGCGCATTCGGCAGTGCGCCACGAACGGCAGCGATGGCACCCAATCCCATTGTGCCGGCACCAATAACGGCAATGATGGGTGACTCGGTATCGGTGAGATGGTGATTCGTGTGTTGCGTCGCAATAAGCGCGGCGTGAACAGAGCCAGCAAGGGGTTCAACCAGCACCGCCGTCTCATCTGACATGTCATCGGGTACCGGATGAAGTTGCGACTCGTGCGCCCAAAACCACGGTGCCCAGCCCCCTCCGGTTGAGCAGCAGAAGCCGGTTTGAATTCCGGGCTTCAGGTGTCCTCGAACCAGGTGGGCGTAGTCGTCTCCATCAGCGGGTGCTGCAGATTCCCATGGCGGCACAGAGCCACGAGCAGAATGTCCGAGAACAGGTTCGATGACAACACGCTGACCAGACTCAAGTTCCCCAATGATCTCATGCCCGGGAATCAACGGAAATGAGACGAAGTCTTCAAAGTAGGTGGAGGCATGGCCGTCGATGAGTGCAAGATCTGAGCCACAAATTCCGGCGAGCCGAGTTGCGACCTTCGACCAGCCCACACTGGCTGGTTCAGGGGGGTCATCAACGTTCTTTAAATGAACTGGTGCAATCCGAGCCGAGGCTTTCGGGCTCGTGACCGAGAGCAGGCGAGCAGCACCGAATCGCCGAACATTGTGTTGAACTTGCAGCGCTCTCACAGGAACTGCCTCCGTTGTTCGCGTTCAGAAAGCATCGGGCCGATCGGAAGAAGATTCCGGGGGCCTCCCTTTGCCTTTGACCAATGTTCAACCAGCCACCCTCGTTTTCTCGCAATCGAAGCAAGGCGAGTTTCGGGATTCACCGCCACAGGAAAACCGACCGCTTCGAAGAGGGGCAGGTCGGAAGAAGAATCTGCATACGCCACACATTCGTCGAGACGAAGGTTCTCGGCATCGCAGTAATCAGCCAAGATTTGGGCACGTGCCTCGCCGGTGGGCGGCACGGTCGTCATCTCACCTGAGAGAGTGCCATCGGGCCGGACCGTCATCTCTGCTGCAACGATCTCATCAAAGAGGGGTCGCAAACCAGCGACGTTGAATGAAAGTGCGCCAGTGATGAGGACGGTTCGGTGGCCGGCAGCTCGGTGAGCCCTCACCCGACGTATTCCCTCAGGGAAGCACTTCGAGATGATGAGTCCGGTGAGCATCGCCTCGACATCGGTGTCGATTTGTTCAACAGGCGCATCTGCATATCGACGGTAGAAGTGGCGCAAAAAGTCGGTGCGGTCGCGCCGATCCATCCGGAGAAGGCCAGGCGCCTCGGTAAGAGTGCGTGCAACATATTTGAGCCGTTCACGTCCGTCGAGACGACGGGTGGCGAGCCATGAGTAGCTCTCGACAACATTTGACGCAATGAGGGTGTTCTCGAGGTCGAATGCGGCGACCTGACGTTTTGGGTCAAGCACCTGGCCGCGCAGCCGAGTTGTGCGGTCTGCCGTCTTGACCTTGCCGGGAGTGCTCTTCACTCGAGCGTGTTCGATAATTGACGGCAGGTGAATTTCGTGGACGTAGTGAGTCCAATCGACCACTCGTGGGTCGAAACAGAATGCCTGGCGGTCGGTATCGGGCATCTCGTCCCATAGTCGCATGAGGTTGTCAACCTGGTAGATCGCTTCGCATTCGGTGTAGAGGCCGTAGAGCTCGACGTATTCAAGGGCTCGCTCGACTTCGAGACGCCGGGTCTCCAAGGTGGCAGCGAACTCAGCCTGGCGCCCGCGAAGCGGCAACATCTGCATCGTGTGTTCGGCACGTTCGATCGCAGTTTTCGCTCGAGATAACTGGGTCTGTACCTTGCCGCGACCTGGGAATCGCCATTCAGGAACGACGATTGGTTGTCCGTCATTGTCATAGAGCGGGTTCTCGGTGAACCAACTGCGCACGTGATTGACAAGAGTCCGATATTTCAGCGGATTGATTCCACCGGAGGCAACCTGTGTGATGGCTGGCGCGTCGTCTGGGCCTGCTGCAGCGACCGCAATGATTGCGGCAACCACGATGTCGACCGGAATGACGTCGATGGTGCCTTCTGGAACGCCGGGGAATTCTTTGAGAAGCCCTCGTGCGTAACTGATGATGACCGGTTCCGCCATGCGGAAGCCGCGAATCCAGCCGGGACGAGGTTCTGCCCATGCGGACTCGATAATTGATGGACGCACAATAGAGACAGGAACATTTCCTTTTGACTCGGTAAGCGCTTGTTCGCCCAAGGCCTTTGTGAACGCGTACGCATCAGGCCAACCGACCGAGGCCGCACGTGAACGGCCTGCGCCAACCAACTGATCTCGCACCCAGCGTTCGCGCAGCTGTTCCGTTTTTGCAGCGAGAGCGGGAGCACCGGCCGCGCCGAGTTCGGTGCGAGCTCGTTTACGAAACTCGCGGAGGCGTTCGGGTTGGCGTGACGAGGCCTCGGTATCGCCTTTAAGGCGCCGTGCAGATTCGACTTCGTCTTTCCACTCAAGTCCGATGGCGAATGGCCCCTCTGACACAAGTTCTTCGGGTGCTGTTCCCCGACGGTTGCCCGCCACGTAACAGGTTGACACTGCAACGAGGTGGGGTGTGATGCCCAAGTCGTTGCACAACTGCGCAATGCGGACAGGGCCAAGGAGGTTGATCTCAACTGCTTGGTCTAACGGGGAGTCGAACGACACTGTTGCTGCTGAGTGAATGATGGTGTCAGCGGTCGAAAAGATCATCCGATCTTCATCAGAAAGGCCAAGTCCATCGGCGCTGACATCGCCGGCGATCGTGGTGATTCTTCGCGCGCACATGTCATCAAACGACTCGTCAGAGGTGGCGTGCTCTTCCCGCAGGCGGTCGAAGGCGTCGTTGGCAAGAATTTCTCTGGTCGTTCTGCGAGCGGCAGGGGTGCGGCGGCCGTTGCGAACGAGAAGGATGAGTTCGCAGTCGGGGACGCCGCGCAGGAGACGTTCAACGAGAGCAGTGCCGACAAAGCCGGTTGAACCGGTAATCGCGATGCGTCGTTTGGAGAGTGACTGTGCAATCACATCTATAGTTCTATCACGTCTCTACCATTTGGTAGACAAATCTGATACAACTTTTGTGTGGTCAACGGGTCAACCCGAATACGAATTCTCGACACCGCGCTCGATCTCTTCGGTACGCGTGGGGTCGGAACTGTCTCACTCGATGACATTGCTGATGCGGTTGGTGTCCGAAAACAGACAGTTCTCTATTGGTTTAAGTCTCGAAGTGGACTGATCGATGCGGTGCTTGACCACGCCGCTGACGAATTGCTGGTGGTGGTTGAGGCCGCCATTCGGTCTCAAGGTGATGAACCACTCGACCGAGTCGATGCTGTTGTTTGCGCGGTGTTCCGGCCGGTGGTGCGTCGGCCAGCACTTCTCGGGCTGATCCGCGAAGTCACACGCCTCGATGAAAGCCACATCAACCATTTGCGTGGCCGTTTGTCAGTAGTGGTGGAGCGTTGTGTTTCTTACCTCAGGTCTGAAATGGAGAAGGGGCGACTCAGAACGTGTGACCCAATGGTCTTGGCAGGACTGCTGTACTCAACGGTGTCGGGTACCGGTACCGAACCGATCGTGCTTGAAACCTTCGGATGGGAGCCAAATGCTGCGGGTCTTCGACAGGTTCGACGCGAGTTGCGCGGCTTCGTGCGAGCGGCACTGCAGCCGAACTGAGGTGGAGCGCCGTGCTAGAGCCCGGTGTTTCGAACCCTCGACGAGTGGCGCTCTACGGCGAGGTCAACAAGGTTGTTGATGAGGGTTGCGTACGTCATGCCACTTGCTGTGACCATCTTCGGATACATCGAAATCGGAGTGAACCCGGGCATCGTGTTCAACTCGTTAAACAAAACCCCTCGCCCGTGCTCCTCGAAGAAAAAGTCACACCGAGCGAGGCCTGAGCAGCCAAGAGCGGAAAACACGCGAACCGCGAAATCAGTGACTTCAGTAACGACCTCATCTGGCAACTTGGCGGGAATCTCACAGGTTGAGATTCCGTCAAGGTATTTATCTGAGTACGAGTAGAAACTGTCAGCCGGAATCACCTCTCCCGGCGGAAATGCCATCGGAGACTCATTGCCGAGCACTGCGACCTCAATTTCTCGTCCGTGAATTCCTTCTTCGACGAGGACAGAGGAGTCGAACGTAAACGCGAGTTCGACTGCGGCGGCAAGATCCTGAGGGCCTTCAACACGCGAGACACCAACCGATGAACCCATGTTTGCTGGCTTTACAAAACACGGGTAACCCAATTCGCGTTCGACACGCTGTGCGATCAATGCCATCCCCTGCAGATCTGAACTGCCCAACGAGAAGTAGCGCGGAATCGGAATACCAGCCGACGCAGCGACAGTCTTCGCCATCGACTTATCCATTGCGAGCGCAGATCCGAGCACACCCGAGCCGACATACGCCACATCGAGCACCTCGAGCAGACCTTGAATTGTGCCATCTTCGCCGAGAGGGCCGTGCAATAACGGAAGCACGACAACCTGCTCGATCGATGATGCAGAAAGCTCGGCAACGAGGTCGAACGGGTTGACAGGCACACCCTCAGTCGAAAGGCTTCCATCAGTAGCGAGATCGTGATTCGCCTCTGGAAACGGGTCGCTGACGTGGTTCCACTGCCCTTCTTTGGTGATACCAATAATCGTGACGTCATGAAGCGATCGATCGATGGCGGTGGCCACGTGCCATGCGGTCGTGCAACTGACATCGTGTTCAGCCGAACGCCCACCAAAGACGACGACAAGGTGGGTGCGAAGTTTGGCCACGACCTTCACGGTACTGTCCCTAGTTGTGCAGTTGAGGGCATCAGAAGTTGCGTCAGCAATCAGTGGTCGTCTTATCGGCGATGACGTGTTGCTCGATGGCGTTCATTTCGACTCGCGAGCCGATATTCAACACTGTTTGTTCGTCGCAATTCGCGCTGAACGGAACGGTCACGACTTCGTGGCAGACGCTTTCTCTCGAGGTGCAAGTTGCGCGTTGGTTTCTGAAGATGTTGACGATGTGTCGGGTTCACTCATCGTTGTTGACGACACGATGCGGGCGTTCTCTGATCTCGCAACACACGTCCGGTCACAGCAGCTATCAGATGTTGCCGTAGTTGGGGTGACGGGCAGTGTGGGCAAGACCTCAACAAAGAATCTCATCGCTGGAGCACTGAGTTCCACTGCGGTATGGGCAAGCCCAAAGAGTTTCAACAACGAACAGGGAGTTCCCTACACGCTCATCAACACCCCCAGGGGCACGCGCACGGTGGTGGTCGAAATGGGAATGCGCGGATTCGGCGAAATCACGCACTTGTGCGATGTGGCCTCGCCAAACATTGGAGTTGTCACTCGCGTAGGGCAGGCACACACCGCCCGCCTCGGTGGAATCGAAGGGGTCGCCAGGGCCAAGGCGGAACTCGTTACGTCGCTAAAAACCTCCGGCACCGCCGTGTTGAACGCCGACGATGAACGCGTGCTGGCGATGTCGGCAATCGCTCCGGGGGCAGTAGTGACCTACGGTCAGCACGGCGACGTCACTCCTACCGAAGTTCAGTTTGATGCATTTGGTCGAGCGCGTTTTCGCTTTGATTCACCGTGGGGCTCAGCCCAGGTTGCCCTGCAGGTGGCGGGGGAACACATGATGAGCAATGCACTCGCGGCGATAGCGGTCGGAGGTGTGCTGGAGGTTTCCTTGGAGGAGACCGTGAATGGCCTTGAGGCCGTTGAGCCGGAGGATCACCGAATGGTGATCCACGAGTTGGCATCAGGTTCACTCCTTATCGATGACTGTTACAACGCAAACCCGACTTCAGTTGTCGCAGCATTGCGAACTTTGGCCGACCTAGATGTGGGCCGGCGAGTCGCAGTGCTGGGAGAGATGGCAGAGGTTGACGAGCCTGTTGCCGCTCATCGGTCGGTTGTCAATACCGCATCTCACTTGGGGATCGAGGTCGTTCAGATCATGACCGACTTATACGGCGGAGAGAGATCAGATGTGCTGCCTGCTTTCGTCATGGAGCTGCTCGCCACAGGAGACACAGCGGTGTTAGTTAAGGGAAGTCGGGTTGCTGGTCTTGAACGGTTCGTTGAAGAGATTCTTCACCGTTAATGAAGACGGCTTGGGCCTGTCTCTGGAATTGAGGTTGGTTCGCCGTCTAAGAAATCGTCAGCATCAAGTCTGCCCAGATCAGAAACTACCCCATTCACCGCCGCAGCGATTGCGCCCACGGCAAGCACCCATCTTGCCCCGACTGCATCCATGATCGGTCCCGCGAGGAGATTGCCGATCGGGATTGAGCCACCAAATGACATAAACCACAGCGGCATGATCGACGCCCGCTCAGCGTCAGTGAGGTTGTGTTGTAGTTCGGTCATCATGGCGGTCGCAAGAAGGAAATAGACGACACCGAGTACGAACGAAACCGGTAGGGCAACAGCGAAGTTGCTGGTGATGGCAAAGAGAAACAGAAAGAGAGCGAAGAGCCTGAAACTCCACCTGATCAGAATGTGTCGCGACACTTCTGAAAACACGGTGCCAACCGATAATGCCCCGAGAAACGCTCCGAGCCCCCAGGTGATGTAGAGCACCTTGTACGCGCCGCTGTCTGCAGCAAGCCCGAGGTTGAGACGCGTGACCGAAGGAAACAAACCGATGTATGGCAGGCTGACAACGGAGAAGAAAAACATTGAGCTGAGGAGGACAAGCAGCACTTTGCGGCGTCGAGCAAGACCAACTCCGGCCGTCAGTGCCCGCCAGCCTTTCGCTTTGTTCATACCGTTAATCGATGGCAGATGATTCTTTGCGAGAGGAACCATGACGAAGCAATAGGTGGCGGCATTGATGAGGAAGAGTTGCCAGAGATCGAGCCCGATCCATCCGAGGAATGCAGCAAGCGCAGGCCCGGCGATGCGGCTTCCATTGATCATCGCTGAGTTGAGACTCACCGCCCCACCAATGTCGGCTCGCGGTACAAGCGAAGGCAAGCTGGCGTTGAACGCTGGCGCTTGCACGGTGTTGGCAATACCAATACCAAGCTGAATGGCGAAGATCGTCCAAATTGGAGCGCTCCAGCGCGCGAGTCCACCCAAGACAACCGACAGCACCATCATTGATGCTTGCATTGCGAGGATCAGACGCGTTCGGTCGACCCGATCTGCAAGAACACCTGCGGGTACCGAGCCAAAGAGCATCGGACCGAGTTGAGCGAAAACGAGCAGTCCAACGAATGCGGCCGACCCGGTACGAACGTCAAGATAAGCCGGCAGCATGAAGTTCTGCATCCACGTGCCGACGTTGGACATGGATGCGCCGATGAACAGTACGCGAAAGTGACGGTGCTGAAGCGCGGACCGGGCGGTGCCCGTTCGGCGTGGGGTACTGGTGGGGCTGGACATGGGGGCGAAGCAAACCTAACTGCTCGCGGAACGGTTGTAACGGTTCAACTGCGAGAACGCAGATGACGCAAGCGAAGTCGAGGAGTTGGTGCTACGAAAGGATGTCGACGTAGGTCTGCAACATTGATGTAGGGCCAGACAGCAGAAGTGTTGTCAGTACCGTCTCCTCCCAGCGGGAGAGCTCTTCCTTGATCTTTTCGGGAGGACCGACGAGGGCAACGTCTTCCACCATCTTCAATGGGATTGCGGCGGCTGCCTCTTGTTTCTTCCCTTCGAGGTACAGGTCTTGCACCTTGAGTGCGACATCTTCGTACCCCATTCGCGCGAATACGTCGAAATGGAAGTTCGCACCTTTCGCCCCCATGCCGCCGGCATACAGGGCAAGCATTGGGCGGATCATGTCGGCGCAGGCTTCGACGTCATCTCCAGGTATAACCGTGACCGGAGCGATCACCTCGAACTCATTGGCTTTTTCTGGCTTCCCTGACCTCGCAAACCCTTCTTGCAAGCATGACGAGTAAAAGTCGTTCTCGGAGGGCGAGAAGAACAAGGGAAGCCACCCGTCGCAAATTTCTGCTGAGAGCGCAACGTTCTTCGGTCCCTCGGCTCCGAGATAGATCGGAATGTCGTTTCTAAACGGATGGACCGTCGACTTGAGAGGTTTTCCGAGTCCGCTCGAACCCTCGCCGTCATAGGGCAACCGATATTGATTACCCGCATGAGTAACGGGTTTGTCGCGCCGTAAAATCGAACGAACGACGGACACGTACTCACGAGTTCGCTCGAGTGGCCGGTGGTAACGCTCGCCGTACCACCCTTCAACAACTTGGGGTCCTGAGACCCCAAGACCAAGAATAAATCGGCCTTGTGAAAGATGATCGATGGTCATCGCAGCCATCGCAGTAGCCGACGGCGTTCGAGCCGACATCTGAATGATGCCGGTACCTAGTTTGATTCGAGATGTTGAAGCGCCCCACCAGGCAAGAGGTGTAAGCGCATCTGATCCATACGCCTCAGCCGTCCAGACCGATTCGAACCCAAGTCGCTCAGCTTCGATCACGCTATTCAACGCATCTCGGGGGGGACCTGACGACCAGTAACCAACGCTGTATCCAAGTTGTAACGCCATGCCGACACTGTAGGTCGCAGGCAGAATTCGATGAGAGGTCGAGACCTCAGCGTCGCTACGCGAGAGATTGTGCGACGGTCTCGTTCACCACGTGCCCTGCCTGCACATTCAACCCTTCTGCCAGATGGCCGTCGATGTCGGCTACCGCTGCGCCGTGCTGAGCAAGTTTGCTGATATGTGGCAATGTGGCGTTTGTGAGCGCCAACGTAGAGGTACGAGGTACCGCACCCGGCATGTTGCCCACGGCATAGTGCACAACGCCGTGCACTTCTGTTGTTGGCTGGGCATGACTCGTCTCGGTCGATGTGGCGATGCAGCCACCTTGGTCAATCGCGACATCGACGATGACAGATCCTGGTCGCATTGTTTTCACCATGTCTTCGGTGACGACGACCGGTGCCTTATCGCCGGCGACGAGTACAGCGCCAATGACGAGATCTGCATCGGCGACACACCGTGCGACCGTTGAGCGGTTTGACGCAAGATGGACGAGGCGGCCAAATGAATGTTCATCGATCCAGCGAAGTCGATCGAGCGAGGCATCGATAACTGTCACTTGGGCCCCGAGGCCAAGTGCCATTGTTGCTGCGGCCCAGCCGACGTTTCCTCCGCCGATGATGACGACTGATGCGGGAGCGACTCCAGGTGAGCCTCCAAGCAGCACGCCGGCGCCACCCAAGTGTGCGGAGAGATGATGGGCACCCATTTGAGTGGCAAGTTTGCCTGCGATCTCGCTCATCGGGGCGAGGAGTGGTAGCCCGCCATGGCGGTCGGTGACAGTCTCATACGCAAATGCAGTGCAGCCAGAACTGACGAGTGCTTCCGCCACAGCCGGATACGCCGCGAGATGGAGGTACGTGAAGAGTGTGAGGTCGCTACGTAACTGTGGAAATTCTGATGTCTGCGGCTCCTTTACCTTGACGACAAGGTCAGCTTCCCACGCCTCATTTGATGTTGAGACAACCGATGCTCCTGCTGCTTCGTACATCTCATCGGTGAAGCCCGCTCCAGTTCCGGCACTGTGTTCGACGCGGACCTCGCAGCCAACGCCGACGAGCTCAGCTGCACCATCTGGAGTGAGAGCGACTCGTCGTTCATCTCCCTTAATTTCTTTTGGAACGCCAACGCTGGAGAGTGCGGGCTTTGCGGTTTCAGACATGTCGGTAGTTTGACCGAATTTCCGGGATGAATCCGAGCGAAGAACAACTTGATTACTCATAGACTCACCGTTTATGAGTGCAATAGATAAATCTGACGCTCGAATCCTTCGCCAGTTAGAAATGAAGGGCCGAATGTCGTGGGCTGAGCTCTCGAGCCAAGTTCACCTGTCACCAACCGCCATTGCTGACAGAGTTCGGAGGATGGAGCGTGACGGAGTCATCCGTGGGTACCAGGCCGATGTTGACCCTGCGGCGTATGGGCGCACGACGAGAGCGGTCATTGAAGTTGGCTTAATCGCTGGAGCTCATGCTGAAGAATTTGAAGAGCGGCTGCGCACCCGGGCCGAAATTGCCTTCGCTGCCTATGTCACCGGGTCTTCCGATTACTCATTGCAGTGCGATTGCGAGGGGTCGGACGGACTCGACGCCCTCGTACGGTGGCTGAGAGCTGACCTAGCGGTCGCACGAACCGAGACAAGGTTCATTCTCAGAGTGGTACGCGAGGGTGCAGATAAGTGCTAAACCTCGGGTATGTCAAATGATCAGTCGTTAATAAGAAACTTCATTGACGGCGAGTGGTGCGACGCGGTCGACGGCGGCCGAAGCAATCTGATCGACCCCACCACAGGAGAGGTCTATGGAGAAGCGGTCGTGTCAACCGAGGCCGATGTCGACCGGGCGATGGCTGCAGCGAGTGCGGCGTTCGACGATTGGAAGCGAACGACGCCAGCACAGAGATCTCTTGCGCTACTGAAATTCGCCGATGCTGTCGAGGCGGCGGGCGACGACCTCATGACTGCCGAATCAAAAAATTGCGGTAAGCCCTACGACCTCCACCGTGAAGAAGAGGTCGGTCCAATGGTCGACCAACTTCGGTTCTTCGCTGGAGCCGCTCGTCATCTCGAGGGTAAAGCGTCAGGCGAGTACATGGATGACATGACCTCCATGATCCGGCGCGAGCCAGTAGGCGTGTGTGCCCAGGTCGCACCGTGGAACTATCCGATGATGATGGCGATGTGGAAACTCGCACCGGCGATCGCGGCGGGAAACACGATTGTGCTGAAACCGAGTGACACCACTCCAGTGACGACGGCCATGCTCGCAGAACTCGCCGCCGAGCACCTCCCGCCCGGTGTCTTCAACGTGGTCTGCGGCGATCGCGATACCGGCCGCGCAATGGTCGCTCACTCGATGCCATCGATGGTCTCAGTGACCGGTTCGGTGAGAGCGGGAACGGAGGTCGCTCAAGCCGCCTCATCTGATTTGAAGCGTGTGCATCTGGAGCTCGGCGGGAAGGCGCCGGTCATTGTGTTCGATGACGCCGATATCCCTGCTGCTGCTGAAGCGATTGCGGTTGCGGGATACTTCAATTCGGGTCAAGACTGCACGGCCGCAACAAGGGTGCTCGTTCATTCCTCAATCCGTCAGGATTTTGTTGATGCATTGAGCGCTCAGGCCCGCGAGGCAAAGGTTGGCACACCTTTTGAAGCGGACGTTCTGTGCGGGCCTTTGAACAACAGCAACCAGCTTTCGCATGTACTCGGATTTCTTGATCGTGTTCCTTCTCACGCCTCTGTCACCGCCGGCGGTGAGCAGATCGGGTCAAGTGGCTACTTCGTTGCTCCAACGGTCATCGCTGGTCTCCAACAAGATGATGAGATGAGCCAACGAGAGGTCTTTGGCCCGGTGATCACCGTGCAAGAGTTCTCAGACGAAAGCGAGGCGCTGGGCTACGCAAACGGCGTTGAGTACGGGCTTGCCTCGAGCGTATGGACCGTCGATGTTGCCCGAGCGATGCGTTGTGCCCGAGACCTTGATTTTGGTTGCGTCTGGGTGAACACTCACATCCCGATCGTCGCTGAAATGCCGCACGGCGGGTACAAGAAATCGGGTTACGGAAAAGATCTGTCTGTGTACGCGCTTGAGGACTACACCCGAATCAAGCATGTGATGGTCAACATCGCAGAGTAATTCACTCTCACCCCCTCACTTCCATGAACTCTCAACGAGATCCGCATGACGTCTTGGGCGTGCGCCGAGGCGCGAGCCGAGTCGAAATTCGAGCGGCCTACCGGCGACTCGCCCGCAAAGTGCACCCCGATGTCGACGACGGTCGGCACAGCGACGAGATGGCGGCATTGAACGAGGCGTATCGAACGCTCACCAGTGAGCCCCAACGAGCGCAGGGCACGACGCAGACTCGTCCGCACGCCGATCACACGGCGCCGACGCCACCTCCAACCGTGATCTCGAGGCCGGTCTCGTTTCCGTGGCGTGGCGTTGTTATCACCTCTGCGGTTGGTGCAGCGGCAATTGTGGTGCTTTCGCTCTTCGCAGGTCCACAGGTTGACTCGCCACCTGATGGTGTCATCCAATCGGGGTCATGTGTCGTGATCAATGAAGCGTTGTTTGCTGTTGAGGTGCCGTGTGATCAAGCTGAGAGCGAAGTTGTGAAGCAACTAGTTCCGCTCGATGCCGTGTGCGCAGATGGTGCACCAGGATTCCTCGATCAACTCGGTATGGGTCGAGTGTGTCTCGAGTAGTTGGTGGTGCAGCGATCGCGGTGGCGGTCGCAGTGATCGTTTCATTTGCAGTGATGGGTTCCTCACAGCGTGACGTCACGATCCAAGCTCTCGCCGTTGGCGACTGCTTCTTTCTGCGCGAAGATGCCATCGGCTTTTCGATCACGTCCTTTTCGCTTGCCGAATGCGACGACGTTCTTAAGAGGGCGTCGAGCGGTGGGGGAGTCGCAGCCTATGTGTTGAAGGTTGGAACCCTCGATGAGTCGTCGCTGAAATTTCCAACAGCTGAGGACCTTCTCCAAATGGTCGACGAACGGTGTGATGAATTTGCGTTGACGGTGCCAGCGATCTTGCCGCTGGTACCAGACGAGACTGCGTGGAATGTTGCTGGAGGCCCTTACGCATGTCTCTCTGTATCGACAGGCTGACGTGAGTTCTCGATACGAGTGGCTGGTAACCTCGCCGGTGCTGAGGGCGATTAGCTCAGTTGGAAGAGCGCCACGTTCACACCGTGGAGGTCATGGGATCGAGGCCCGTATCGCCCACTCATCGAGGAAGTGTTCTCCTCCTTGCGCTGATTCGCCTACCCTACGGATGTGGCCTCATGTGATCGTCCGGGATGTTCTCAGCCCATGGCGCTGAGTTACGGGTTTGATCCCGTTGGGGCTGTGGTGTGGCTTGACGTTCCTTCTGACTCATCATCAACTGGTCTTTGCCTGCAACATGCCGAACGGCTCACCGCTCCCAAGGGCTGGACGATTGATGACCGCCGAGATCCGACGCTGAGGTTGTTTCGACCTGGTCCTGTCGGTGACCGTGTAGAGAAACCGTTACGGCGCCGACGCAGAACATCGAAGGCGACGGCAGCACAGACATCATTATTTGAGGCCGATCTGCCGAACGCCTCCCGAGATGAACACCCGGTAGTCGAAAGCGACGCACAACCAAATGAGAGCCCGCAACGACTCTCTCCATTGCTGTCTCGGGCCTTCCGAGGCACTCCGTTTTTACACGACTGACACCGGCAATGGCATTCACCGTTTCTCGCACAGTTGAGTTCGCCGCATCGATGGAGGCTGTTCGCCCATTGGTGCGAGATCTTTCGACGTATCCGAAGTGGGTGCCGATCGTTTCGTCGGTGGCGCAAGATGGGGAACAGCACTGGATCGTTGAACTCAGGGTGTCGATCGGGCCGTTCGCACGCTCGAAGCAACTCCGAATGGAGCGTTCGGTCGACGATGATGAACACATCATGTTCACGCGAGATGAGTCCGACGGTCGAAAACACGCACATTGGGAATTGCGTTTCGACATGAGCGACGAGGGTTCGCAGACCTCGGTCACTGCTGTTCTTGAGTATCAGGGAACGATGTGGACCCCGGGTCCAGTTGAAGACGCTCTCCACAACGGCCTTGATGCTGCGGTTGAGCAACTTCGAGAATTACTTCAGTAGACGCATTGACCTCACCGAGGTGCTCAAGCGCCGTGGGCTGCAACGGCTCTCAAGCGGCCATCTTCAGTGGCGGTCACGGAGAGGTTCACTCCAAAGGTTTCAGACATCGTCGCACTCGTCATTCCCGACGATATCGAGCCTCTAAAGACTGTGGCTCCATCGCGAAGGCACAAGAGGTTGGTCATCCCTTGGGGGACTTCCTCTAGGTGGTGTGTGACAAGAACCAAAGTGCCGATCGAACCGTCTCCGGTAAGGCTGCCAAGTGCATCGATGAGGTCCTCTCGGGCGACAAGGTCGAGGCCGGCGAAAGGTTCGTCAAGAATGATAAGCGCCGGGTTATTCATGAGTGTTCGGGCCAACAGCACACGTTGACGTTCACCCGACGAGAGGGTGCCAAAGGTCTGGTGAGAAAGGTGAGCGATGCCCAGCCGATCAAGTTGCTCATGGGCCATTGCGACATCGTCTTCTGAATATTGATGCCACCATGGCTCGAGTGCTGCATGTAACGCCGTCACGACCACGTCGATTGCTCGCAGATCGGGTCGAAGCTGATCGGTGAGTCCCTGGGCGGCGAACCCAATTCGTCGTCGCATCGCTCGAACGTCCATCCGACCGAGACGTTGCCCAAGTACGTCAATTGCGCCCGCTGACGGATGTTCTCGCAACGCCATCATCCGCAGCAGCGTCGACTTGCCGCTGCCGTTTCCACCAACCACAAGCCAACGCTCCCCGGAAGCGATCTCGAGGTTGATGTCGGTGAGAATGTCTCGCTCGCCTCGCGAAAACCCCACATGGCTCAGTTTCACCAAGGGGTCACTCACGTCTGAGCGGCACCTTTCATAATCGTCACCGGTGTCATTGCAGCAAGTTGCCCGCATGCGGCATCAATGTCATTGCCTCGATTTCGGCGGATGGTGGCCTCCACTCCACGACGAGTGAGCACC
Organism: Ilumatobacteraceae bacterium; assembly: GCA_022425725.1. Lineage (GTDB taxonomy): Bacteria > Actinomycetota > Acidimicrobiia > Acidimicrobiales > Ilumatobacteraceae > Casp-actino5. The sequence continues at coordinate 7,135 of JAKMEY010000001.1, read as the reverse complement.
TGTTGAAATTTCTCGATCTGTGAGCGTCGGGAACCCTGATACTCGTAGCCAGCGGTTCGATTCAACGGAATGAGGTTGACATGCGCAATCGGACGGAGTCGACGGCAAAGCTCAGCAAGCGCCTCAGCTTCTTCAGCCGAGTCGTTGACGCCATCGATCATTGCCCACTCGAAACTCATTCGACGCTTTCGTTGTGATACGTAGTGTGAGCAAGCGTCAAGAAGCTCATCGATGGGGTAGCGACGATTCATTGGAATCAAGGTGTTGCGGAGATCATCGTGGGCTGCGTGCAAGCTGACAGCGAGAGTTACCGGCAAAGGACGGTCGGCAAGCCGCCGGATTCCAGGAACGAGGCCAACCGTTGACACGGTGAGATGGCGAGCGGAAAGGCCGAACTCATCGTGCACTGCTGTCATCGCAGGCCAGAGGGCATCTTCATTCGCGAGGGGTTCACCCATGCCCATCACCACCACGTTTGAGAGCCGGCGGCCTTGCTGTTGGGCTGCGTACTTCGCCCGTGCGACTTGTTCGACGAGTTCTGCAGAGGTGAGATGTCGGTTGAAACCCTGTTGGCCCGTTGCGCAAAAGGTGCACCCCATTGCGCAACCCGCTTGTGATGAAATACAGACCGTTGCTCGGTCGGGATACAGCATGAGCACTGACTCGATACGAGCGCCGCCGTCCACCTCGTACAGGAACTTTGTTGTGAGGCCATCATCAGCCTCACTGGCATGTAGTTCGGTAAGTGATGATGGGAGTTCCTCTTCAAGGATGGCTCGCAATGACGTCGGCAGGGTTGTCCACGTTGACGACGGTCCGCAGTCGCTGTAGAGGGCTTTCCACACCTGTTCGACGCGATATGAGGGCTCGCCGTCGAGAAGGTTCGCAAGTGACTGCTTGTCAACTCCGTATCTGGGCTGCGAAGAGCTCATGCTGACGGTGGTCCAGACCGACGGTAGGCGCGATCAGTGTGGTGAACCTCCATACCGATCGATTCGTATAGGGCCATCGCCGCCGTATTGTCAGCATCGACGTACAACATCCCAATAGAGATCCCTGCACCTGCAAGATGACTAAATCCGGCCATCACCATCTGTTTGCCCAGACCTTGACCGACCTGTGAGGGGTCGACGGCGATCGCATAGATTTCACCGAGTTCGGGCTCATGTAAGTCAGGTTCATGTCGCTTGGTCCAGCAAAACCCGGTGATGCTTCCAGAAACAGGGTGAAGACGGAGGTCATTGGCAAGAAACCACGGCGCCCTCACGCGACGTTCCAATTGCTCACGCGTCCAACCGCCTTGCTCTTCGTGGTCGGCGAACGCAGCGTTGTTTACCGAGAGCCACTCATGCTCATCGTTGCCAACAATGAAACCACGGGTTTCCGCCGCACCATTGTGAAAGCGCGCTGCGTTCTCGGTCGTCAACGGAATCCGCATTTGATGCAGTCGTCGATACTCAACGAATCCGAGCGCGGAGGCAAGGTGTTCCACCCACGGATCATGGGCTCGTGCCCACCAGGTGATGCGAACCGGGTTCTCCGTCTGCAAGAGGTCGGTAACGCCGTTCACCACCAGCCGAATGATGTCGCGCGCCGGCGCAAGAGCATGGTCGTGCTGGCACACAACCTCTAACGTCCACCCCTCATTGGTCCTGCTTGCGATCGACACGGCAGCCAGCACGCTGTCGACCTCTGCCAGAGCGACCACAGGTGGGTGCGAAGATGTCTCATCGAGCACATCTAAGCGCAACTGATCAGAGAGAATTCTGTGTCCATGACGACGTTCAACCTCATCACAGAAGTGAATGAGCGCAGGGCGTATCTCCGCTTCGACTGGCCCGGCAAAGGCAAGTGTGGGAGAAGGCGGTTGCGTCACCCGCCTGAGGCTACTCGTTTAGACGAGAGCGCTAGCGGGTTGCGCGTTCGGCGCGAGAGATCGCACGTTCAGCGCTTCGAAGCAAGCGCTCAGACTCGTAGAGGGGTGACAGTATGTCCTCACGTTCGCTTGAACGGAGTGGAGTGATGAGACCTTCCACGCGGTCGCGACAACGCGCCAGGTGCTCTTCGAGGGCCGATAGTTCGGCACTGAACGCCACGAGGTCGATCTCCACGCCTGGAACCGTATTCCAAACTGATGAGAAAAGTTGTTCTCAGAGTCGCATTCGGTGATGAGTCGATGTCAGTAGCCTGATGGCGTGCCTGAGTTACGACCAGAAATCGCAGCGATGCCTGGCTATCACTCGCCGCAGGTTGATGTTCCCATTCGACTCAACACCAATGAGTCCCCCTTTCCACCCCCAGAAGCGTTTGTCTCAGAGTTCACCGAGGCCATTCAGGACGTTTCGTGGAACAGGTACCCCGACCGAACAGCCTCACGCTTACGCGATCGCCTCGCTGCGTATCACGGTGTGCAACCAGAGCAACTCTTCGTCGCGAACGGTTCCAATGAAGTGCTCCAGACCATCCTGCTTGCGTACGCCGGCCCGGGGCGTCGTGTGGTCGTCTTTGAGCCCGGCTACCAGATGCACGTTCAGATCGCCAAGATTTTGGGTTCTGAGGTCATGGTGATTGAACGAAATGAGGACTTCACCCTCGACAGCGCTCGCGTGCGGGAGGTGCTGAGAGAGGTTCAACCTCATCTCGTGTTTCTCTCTTCGCCGAACAACCCGACTGGTCAGTGCGATGACGAATCAATGATTGACATCATCTGCGAGGCCTCTGACGCAATGCTCGTCGTCGATGAGGCTTATGCAGAATTTTCTTCGTGGTCAGCAATCGATCGCGCTTTGAGTTCTGACCGAATTGTGGTCTCTAGGACATTTTCGAAAACGTGGAGCCTTGCCGCCTTGCGACTTGGTTACCTCATCGGGTCTTCGGATGTTATCGGTCATCTTTGGACTGCTGTGCTTCCGTATCACCTTGATTCGGTGAAACAAATCGCCGGCGAACTCGCACTCAAGTTCACCGATGACATGAACGAGCGCGTGTTGCTCATCGTTTCAGAGCGCGAGCGAGTTCAAAAAGCATTGATTGAGCTTGATGTCGACGTGAGTCCAAGCAGTGCAAATTTTGTCTTGTTCAAGACCCGGCGAGACGCGGACTTCATGTGGAGCACTCTGCTCGACCATGGCGTGCTTGTTCGAAACTGTTCCTCGTGGCCTCGACTCAAGGGGTGGCTACGTTTGACAATTGGTACCGAAGACGAAAACAACGCGTTTCTTGCAGGTTTGCAATCAGCGCTAGAGACGGAATGATGTAGTCATGTCTGCACGGATTGCTCGCCGAGAGCGGAAAACCGCCGAGACCTCTATCGAGATCGAAATCAACCTCGATGGTTCGGGGAAAACCGATATTTCGACGGGGCTCCCATTTTTTGATCACATGCTCGACCAGTTGGGTCGGCACGGAGGGTTTGACCTCACGGTGCATGCGACCGGCGATCTCCATATCGACAGTCATCACACGGTAGAAGATGTATCGATCGTGCTCGGAGAGTGTTTTGCAGAGGCCCTCGGAGATAAGGCTGGCATTCGTCGGTTTGCGAGTGGCCGCTATCCGCTTGACGAGGCCCTCATTGATATCGCACTCGATCTTTCGGGACGACCGTTTACGCAGTGGGAGGTCGACATCCCTGAAGTGTTGCCATTGGGAAATCCGCCCTTCGATCCCCAACTCGCAGAACACAGCATTTCATCGTTCGCAACAGCGGCGATGATGACGCTGCACGTCGAGCTCGTCCGTGGCAGAAATGCCCATCACATTATTGAAGCGACGTTTAAGGGGCTTGCGAGGTCGCTGAGAGATGCAGTGCGAGTCGAGGGTGGATCTGTGCCATCGACGAAGGGCGTGCTGTGATGCGTGGCAGTTCGAGGAACGTCTTATGACGGTTGCCGTCATTGACTACGGCATTGGAAATCTTCACTCTGCGCAGAAAGCGCTCCGCACTCTCGGAGCAGACGCAGTCTTGACCGACTCAGCTGATGCCATTACTTCCGCGGCTGGTGTTGTGCTTCCAGGAGTCGGAAATTTTGGCGCCTGCATGAACGCGCTTCAAGAGCGAGATCTCGACGGTGTCGTCCATGACGTGGTCGATAGTGGGCGCCCATTCTTAGGTATCTGCGTAGGAATGCAGATGCTCTTCGATTCGTCTGAGGAAGCACCGGGTGTTGACGGGCTGGGTGTCGTAGGTGGAACGATTCGTTACCTCCCTGCAGAGGTCCGTCGGCCGCAAATGCAATGGAACGAACTGATTGTCGACAGACCAGACCCGGTGCTGTCTCGTGACGACGACCCACAATGGATGTACTTCGTGCACTCGCTTTCTGCCCACCCTGAAAACGCAACAGATGTCGCCGCAACGGTGCACTATGGGGGGTCGGTTACCGCCGCATGTCGTCACGACAATGTGCTCGCCGTTCAGTTTCACCCCGAAAAGTCGGGCCGTGCCGGGTTGGCGATGTTGAATCGTTGGCTCTCACATGAGGGAATCACCTGATGAAACTTTTTCCAGCTATCGACCTACTCGATGGCAAAGTTGTCCGACTCGCCCAAGGTGATTACGGGGCTTCGACGGAGTACGGCGATGATGCGGTTGCGGCTGCCGCATCATTTGTCGATGCTGGCGCAGAGTGGGTGCACATCGTTGATCTCAATGCGGCACGAGCCGACGGTCCGGTAAATCGACCTCTCATCGCGGCAGTGGCGAAAGAACTCGACGGGATGGCGGCAATTCAGACCGGTGGTGGTGTTCGGAGCATTGATGATGTTCAGGAACTCTCAGATGCTGGGGTTGCTCGGGTAGTGATGGGATCGGCTGCAATTCGCGACCCAGATCTCGTTGCTCGCTGTGCTCCGGTGTTACCAATTGCGGTCGGTCTCGATCATCGCGACGGGATCGTCGCACTCGAAGGCTGGACGGAGGCGTCAACCCTTCAACTGTCTGACGCTTTGAGCTTGTACCCGACTGCAGATGCATTTGTGATCACCGATATTTCTCGTGACGGCATGCTCGTTGGTCCAGATCTGGACGGTCTGGTAATGGCATCATCGTCGACGACGATTCCCGTGATTGCGAGCGGTGGGGTTGCATCGCTCGACGACATTCGTGCGCTGTCGGCCATCGACGGCCTCGCAGGAGTAATCGCAGGCAAGGCGATCTACGAGGGTCGCTTTACGGTGACTGACGCAGTGGCGGTGCTGCAATGAATGATCGAGTGGCAAGGGTCATCCCATGCCTTGATGTCACCGAAGGTCGCGTGGTGAAGGGGGTCAACTTCGTCGGACTTCGTGACGCTGGCGACCCGGTTGAACTCGCTCAGCGCTATGACGCCCAGGGAGCGGACGAACTTGTCTTTCTCGATATCACTGCATCGAGTGATCATCGAGCAACGACCATCGAGATGGTGGAACGGGTCGCAGAGCAGGTCTTCTTGCCGTTCACCGTCGGTGGCGGAATCCGTACGTTGGACGATGCGCGGCGAATGCTGCGAGCGGGTGCCGACAAAGTGAGCGTCAATACCGCGGCCGTCGAACGTCGTGAACTCATTTCAGAAATTGCTGATGTCTTTGGCACCCAGTGTGTGGTCTGCGCAGTCGATGCCCGTCAGACCGCCAGTGGATCATTCGAAGTCTTTCTTCACGGCGGCCGCACCCCAACTGGCCTCGATGCCATCGAATGGGCGGCGACTGCGGTCGAGCTCGGCGCCGGTGAACTGCTCGTCACCTCGATGGATCGTGACGGAACCCGGGAAGGGTTCGATCACTCGCTGAACTCGCGCATCTCGCAGGAAGTATCGGTGCCAGTCATTGCAAGCGGTGGCGTCGGAACGCTCGAGCATCTCGCTGATGGAGTGTTGCAAGGTAACGCTGACGCGGTACTCGCCGCATCAATTTTCCACTTTGGCGAACACACCGTTGCAGATGCAAAAGCAGTAATGGCCGAGCGAGGCATACGGGTTCGACCATCATCTGGCTCTGATTAGGAATCGCCCGGAACCCGCCTGTACGTTCAATACATGGCAATCCCCGAAGACAACATGGAATACCGCAGGCTCGGTGCGACCGGTATCAAGGTGAGCGTTCTCTCTTACGGCTCATGGGTGACATTTGATACGCAGATGGCGGACGACCCTGCGCTTGAATGCATGCAGGCAGCGCACGATGCGGGGTGCAACTTCTTCGATAACGCAGAGGCCTACGCCGGCGGTCGAAGCGAATCAATTATGGGCCGAGTATTTCGTGATCTTGGGTGGCCCCGCTGGTCATACGTTGCCACGACAAAGCTGTTTTGGGGTATCCACGGAGACGACCCAAATATGCGCAACACCCTCAATCGCAAGTACTTGATGCAGGCGATCGATGCCTCTCTCGAACGCCTGCAAATGGATTTTGTTGACGTTGTGTACTGCCACCGGTCTGATCCCAACACTCCAATGGAAGAGACGGTGTGGGCGATGAGCGACATGGTGTCAAGCGGTAAGGCGCTGTACTGGGGTACGAGCGAGTGGTCCGCCGACGAGATTCGTCACGCCATAGCGATTGCTCAACAGCATCATTTGCACGCACCCGTCACCGAACAGTCGCAGTACAACCTCTTAGAGCGCCGCAGAGTCGAGCGGGAGTATCAGCGGCTCCATGCCGAAACTGGCTATGGAAATACAATTTGGAGTCCGCTTGCGTCGGGATTGCTCACCGGCAAGTACAAAGATGGAATTCCTGACGACTCACGAGCCGCGCTTTCGGGATACGAGTGGCTACGTACTCGAATGAGTGATGAAGCCGCCCTTGCCCGAATCGAGCGGTTGCGACCAATCGCTGATCGTCTTGGATGCTCGATTGCCCAACTAGCAATTGCGTGGTGCACGTTGCATCCAATGGTGTCAACCGTGATTACCGGTGCGAGCCGGGCTTCGCAGGTGACGGAGAACTTCGCAGCACTGGATGTCATCCCATTGCTGACCGCTGACGTCGCCGAAGAAATCACTGCGGCGATCGGTTGATAACGCCTGGGTTACGCGCCGACTGCGTGATAACCGCCATCAACGTGAATAATCTCTCCGGTCGTTGCTGGGAACCAGTCTGACAACAACGCAACACAGGCTTTTGCGACTGGCAAAGGGTCATTGACATCCCACCC
>JAKMEY010000076.1 GCA_022425725.1 Ilumatobacteraceae bacterium | reverse complement strand
GCCTTCCGAAACCGGTGACGACCTACCCACTTATGCCCAAGTAGTTGGTGCCGTCGATCGCGTCGCTCTTCCATCAGACTATGCGCTGACCGCCGCAGGCGGATTTCCTGGCGAACTCAATAACGGTTGGCGGGCAAAAGGTCTTGACACCTTTGACTGCGAATACGGCTTCTCGTGTATGGGATACGAAATCTCTGGTGCTTGGGGGGCGAAGATGGCAATGCCAGACCGCGAGGTCATCACCTTCGTCGGCGATGGCTCGTATCTGATGATGAACTCCGACCTGTATTCGTCGGTGCTTTCGGGCCACAAACTCATCGTGATTGTGTGCGACAACGGCGGATTTGCTGTCATCCATCGTCTCCAAACAGGTCAAGGTGGAGTGGGCTACAACAACCTCATTGTCGACACGAGAAACGCCGGGGAGGTGTATGTCGATTTCGCAGCTCACGCCGAGTCGATGGGTTGCAAGTCAGAACACGTGGCCACGATCGCTGAATTTGATGCGGCGTTCGAGCGGGCACGGGAGAGCGTCTCAACCTACGTCATAACGATGAAGACAAGCCCATCTGAATGGACAGAAGGTGGAACCTTCTGGGAAGTCGGTGTTCCCGAAGTGAGCAACCGCCCTGAGGTGCTTGAAGCTCGCCAACAGATGGATGAGGGCAAGCAGTCACAGCGCCTGATCTAATTGATTACGTCTTACGCAACCATTTCACGACGAGATGAGGGGAACTGATGATTGTCATTATCAACGGCGGAACGCAGGGCCTTGGCGAGGCGATTGCACGCCGCCTGCTCGAGACGAAGATCGCATCTGGAATCGTGCTCGTCGGCCGATCGACAGAGCGAGGCGAACGGCTCGCATCATCGCTGTCGACAAACGGTGTGCCAACGCACTTCTTTGAAGCCGATATTTCAGATATTGACGCCCCCGAGCGAATCGTTCAGTACACGATCGAGATGTTCAATCGAGTTGATGCTGTTGTCAATGTCGCTGCGGCCACATCTCGCGCAACGTTGTTCGATGACACCCCAGAACATTTCGACCGACAGATGGCAGTGAACGTAAAAGGCCCCTATTTCTTGATTCAGGAGGCCGCCCGGCAGATGATTCAGCGTGGGCATGGCGGATCGATCGTGAACGTTGGTTCGACAACAGGTCATGGTGGTCAGACGAAGCTCACCTCATACGCAATGTCAAAAGGCGCCCTCACCATCATGACGAAGAACCTTGCATTTGGGCTTATGCGGCATGGGATACGTGTCAATCAGGTCAATCCGGGCTGGATGGAAACTGAATCTGAACACCAGACCCAAGTGACCCAAGACGGTGCGCCCGAAAACTGGCTCGAGTTAGCGGCCCCCAACCGACCTCTTGGTCGCCTCGTTCAGCCAAACGAAGTCGCAAATCTTGTTGTCTATTGCCTTTCAGCTGAAGCAGGATTGCTCACCGGTAACTGTATTGATGTCGACCAATCAGTTCAGGGAGCCGGCGATCCCCCGCTTCCCGGGGTTTCTGACACCGTCTCACCATGACCGGACGATGACGTAGTCGGATTGGCTCAGGTGTAACTGCAACATTTTGTAAAGACAATCTCCCAACATTTTTATGTCAAGAACGTTGACTTATGTCGCACAAGGTTTAGTCTTTGCGGTGCCTTAAATGAGGCAAATACCCCTCGTTCCAACTTTGCAAATTCCAAGTTGCACAACAGGAACGGGTGGTCACCTTCACAATCACTTCCAATGGAAGCTCACAAGGGGGAGTTCACCCAATATGAAGAAATTGCGCAATATTGTTGCGCCAGCACTGGTGGCAGCACTCACGCTCGCTGCCTGTGGCGGCGACGACACTGCAACCGAAGCTGAAGAGCCAGCAGCCGAAGAGACGGCGACCGAGGATTCAGTTGTTGTTACTCAAGGTTCAGACCTCACATTCCACATGGTCACCCACTCAGACGACGGCCCATTCTGGTCAGTCGTGAAGCGTGGCATGGACGCAGCCTGTGAAGACGTAGGCGTGAACTGCGTTTGGCTCGGCTCCAACAACGACCCAGGTGTTCAGGTTCAAATGATCGAGCAAGCTATCTCTGAGGGATCAGACGGCATCGCTTCAGCTCTTGCAAGCCCCGACCAGCTCGTCGGACCGCTCCAGTCGGCGGTTGCCGCCGGCATCCCAGTCGTAACCCTCAACTCGGGTCTCAACAACTGGCAGGAGATCGGTGCTCTCACCCACGTGGGCCAGGATGAAATCATCGCTGGACGCGAGGCAGGTAAGCGATTCAATGAGCTCGGCGCCACCAAGGTGCTTTGCGGTCGTCAGGAAGAGTCCAACGTCGCTCTTGAAGAGCGCTGTGACGGCGTGGCAGAAACCTTCGACGGAGATGTTCTTTCCCAGTTTGTCGGTCTCGACGCCGACCAGACTGAGCAGCAGAACTCAATCGCCGCAGTGCTCGCCGCTGACCCAGACATCGACGCCTTTATGGGTGCCGGTCCAGTTATCGCAATGTCCGGTCTCGCAGCAGCGAATGACTCCGGTCGCGAAATGAAGGGCATTGGCGGCTTCGACATGACGCCAGAGCTCCTCGCAGCAATCGATGCCGGTGACATCTCATTCACCGTTGATCAGCAGCAGTACCTCCAGGGTTACCTGCCGATCGTTCTCATGTACCTCAACGTCACCAACGCGAATGTCGCCGGTGGTGGCCAGCCAGTGCTCTCAGGTCCTGGCTTCGTCGACACAAGCAACGCCGCTCAGGTGGCCGAGCTCGTCGGCGCTGGTACTCGCTGAGGCACCTCACACTGACGCAATGCGTCTTATTGCGGGAAGGGGCCCGCCCCAAAGGGCCCGCCCCACCACGGTTTTGTTTTTATATTAATTGCCAAGGCGGCCCAATTTTTGGTTTTGGCGTGAAAAAAAGAA